>JABMOG010000151.1 GCA_013204265.1 Rhodospirillales bacterium | reverse complement strand
CGGTAAATATCGCCTTTATCGAAGAGTGGGCCCGGTTCGCCGAGGGCGTTGGGGTCGACCTGTTCGAAGTCATTGATGCGATTCGGGTTCGCCCGACCCACTCAAATATACGTCAACCGGGTTTCGGTGTAGGGGGATACTGTCTGACCAAGGATCCTCTGTTTGCTCGGTTTGCCGCCGTCGAGCATTTTTCAAGACCCGATCTTGATTTTCCGTTTTCCCACCTCGCAGTTGAAGTCAACAGCGCAATGCCTTTGGCCAGCTTAGATCGCGCCCAGTCCATGTTGGATGGTGGCCTGTCGGGAAAAGGTATCTTGTTGCTTGGTGTCAGTTATCGTCCCGGCATCGGCGATACCCGGTTTTCGCCATCGCAATTTTTCCTTGAGCGCGCGCGTAACCTGGGCGCGCATGTGTCCGTCCATGACCCCTTGGTGAGATACTGGCCCGAGGTTGACTTGGAGGTTCCGGTTGACCTGCCAAGCCCGCAAGGAGTTGACATAGTCGTTTTTGCCGTCGCCCATGAAGCCTACCGGGGATTGGACCTTGCCACCTGGCTCGATGGAAGCAAGCTGGCCATATTGGACGCCAATAATGTTCTGACCGCGGAACAACGACATACTCTAAGCGAAGCCGGATGCCGGGTAGAGTGCATCGGCCGGGGAGAGGCTGCGTCTTGAGCAAAAAGGTTCTTATCACCGGCGGCGGCGGCTTTTTGGGAGCACACCTGGCCAAAGCCCTGATTGCGAAAGGCTGCCAAATTGATCTTCTCGATAATTTTTCTCGTGGCGTAAAGGACGGCTTTCTCGAGAAGCTGATCAATCAGAGTGGCGTTCGACTTTTGGAAGCGGAATTACTTTCGCCAACGGGAATAGACGAACTTGGGGACGACTATCACTGGATAATCCACCTAGCTGCCATCATCGGGGTCCGTCATGTGCTGGAAAGGCCGTATGCGGTGCTTACGGATAACGTCCTGATGACCAGTAATGTCCTTCGTCTTGCCCGGCGCCAGAAAAACCTGGAGCGATTTCTTTTTGCTTCAACCAGTGAGGTCACTGCGGGAACCCTTCAATACATGGACCTTACGATCCCCACGCCTGAGGATTCACTATTGGTATTGACCGATCTCGCTCACCCCCGGACATCTTATATGTTGTCCAAGATTTACGGTGAAGCCATGTGCCAGCAGGCCGATGTGCCCGTCACGATTATCCGGCCGCACAACCTTTACGGCCCACGGATGGGCATGGCCCATGTCGTTCCGGAACTTTTGAAGCAGGCCGGTGAACTTCCGCCTGAAGGCACGCTTAAAGTCGCCTCCGTCGACCACCGCCGCGCCTTTTGTTACGTGGACGATGGCGTCGAAATGATCACGCGGCTACTCGAACAGGGTGTTGACGGTACTTTCAACATCGGCAATCAAGATGCGGAGGTTTCCATTGGTGACCTGGCGCAGATAATCATCAATACCGTCGACCGCCCCCTGACAATCACACCTCTTCCACCAACGCCTGGCTCTCCTGTCAAGCGCTGTCCCGACATGAGCAAGACAATCGCCGCCGCCAATTACAAACCGCGGGTCGGCCTGAAGGAAGGCGTCCGCCTGACCTATGATTGGTATCAGAAAACCATCTTCAGGGGCGAGGAGGCAACAGCACAGTGATTCCGCTTGCCGTGCCCAACCTGGACGGAAATGAAGCCCGCTACCTGGAGGAATGTGTTACATCCACATTTGTGTCTACGGTCGGGCCCTTCGTGGACACTTTCGAATTTCTGGTGGCAAAGGCTTCGGGTTCATTGCGGGCCGTTGCCACGCAATCGGGAACGGCGGGGCTGCACCTTGCGTTGACCGCCATGGGGGTAGGCCGCGACGATCTGGTTATCCTGCCGTCCTTCACCTTCATCGCCAGCGCCAACGCTATTTCCCATTGCGGCGCAACACCCTGGTTGTTCGATGTAACGCCGGAAAGCTGGAATTTGGGCCCCACGTCGCTGGCCGGCCGGCTGGAGAAGGAAACACGGCGAGAGAAAGAATCCCTGATCCATGTTCCGACGGGTCGTCGGGTCGCCGCCGTGATGCCGGTTCACACCCTCGGGCTTCCCGCCGACATGGATCGCATCGTCGAAATCGCCCGTAGCTATGGCTTGCCCGTCATCACCGACGCGGCGGCGGCTCTTGGGGCGACGGACAAAGGTCGCCCGGTTGGACATCTTGGCGCTGACCTGAATGTGTTCTCCTTCAATGGCAACAAAACCGTGACCGCCGGAGGCGGTGGCGCGGTGACCGGGGATGACGCGGCGCTAATGGACTTCGTTCGCCACCTGTCAACGACTGCCCGCTCGGGCGCCGACTATCACCACGACCACATCGGTTTCAATTACCGCATGACCAATCTTCAGGCCGCGGTGGGATGCGCCCAGATGGAACGTATCGATGAATTGGTGGACGCCAAGCGGCGCATCCGGCGGCGGTACGACCAACACCTTGGCGATCTTTCCGGCGTCGGTATTTTCCCCGAAGTGCCCGGGGTGGAAAGCGCATGCTGGCTTTCCGGCATCATCATCAATGCCGAACTTCAAACAACGGTTTCGGAACTGCGCGACAAACTGAGGGCGGCGGAAATCGACACTCGGCCTTTTTGGAAACCCGTCCACATGCAACCGCCTTATGCCGATGCACCGTTTGCGAATATGGATGTCTCCGAATCCCTGTGGCCTAACGTCCTGACGCTGCCCTGCTCTACGGGTCTCAACGAATCCGATCAGGACTCCGTTATCGCGGCCGTTAGAAAGGCTCTTTCATGACGCGTAAAGTCTGTGTAACGACCGGGTCGCGGGCAGAATACGGCCACATGCAATGGCTGATACGGGATATCGCCGATGACCCGGACCTGGAATTACAGATCATGTTGACCGGCATGCATCTGGAGGAACGATTCGGAAATACCTATAAGGAGGTCGAGGCTGACGGCTTTGCCATCGACGCCCGAGTCCCCATGGGCGAAACCGACGACAGCCCCGAAGGCATTGCCGCCGCCATGGGCCGGGGCGTGGCGGGCATGGCCAAGGCATTGATGGATTTACAGCCGGATATTCTGGTTATTCTTGGCGACCGATTCGAAATGCTGGCGGCGGCGTCCGCTGCCATGGTCACACAAACCCCCATCGCCCACCTCCACGGCGGCGAGGCGACGGAAGGGTTGATTGACGAAGCCATCCGGCACTCCATAACCAAAATGGCGCATTTACACTTCGCCGCCGCCAAGCCCTATGCGCAGCGCATTATTCAACTGGGCGAAGACCCGGCCCGGGTCTTTACCGTCGGCACGCCGGGGCTGGACGCTATTTTTCGCAGAGACCTGATGGACAAGGCGGAACTGGAAAACTCGCTGGGATTCGATCTGGGCGATCACTTCTTCATGCTGACCTATCACCCGGTTACGCTTTCCGTTGTCGACCCAGCTCAGGCCATGAACAAACTTTTTGGTGCCCTCGACACCTTTCCCGATCACAAGGTCATTATCACCGGGGTCAATGCGGATGCCGGAAACGACCGTATTCGCGAAGCCATTGCCGCTTATTCCGACGCCAACCCGAATCGGGTGTTAAACAAAACTAGCCTGGGCCATCATCGTTACCTCAGCGCGCTTACGCTCGCCGATGCGGTGATTGGCAATTCGTCCAGCGGTATTGCCGAAGCTCCCACCGCAGGCACGCCGACGGTCAATCTCGGCGACCGTCAATTACGCAGATTGAGCGCAGATTCAATTATCCACTGCGCCGAACAAATCGATGATATTCGTGCCGCGATAAAACGCGCCCTCGATCCGGGTTTTCTTGAAACGGCATTTATCAACGAACCGCCTTACGGGCGCGGAGGCGCGTCTACAATAATCAAAGACCTGCTGAAAAAAGCGGACCTTTCCAATATTTTAATGAAACGCTTCCACAACATTCCTGTGCCTACATGAAGGCGGTGTTTATCGGTTGCCTGGAATCATCCTACACACTTCTTGATGGCCTTCTCGAAATGGACGGTATTGAAATTGCAGGAGTAGTCACGCGTAAGGCATCCTCTTTCAACGCCGATTTCAAATCCCTTGAGCCATTAGCCGCCAAGGCCAGGGTGCCTTGCCTCAATGTGGGCGGCAATAATCAAGAAAAAATGGCCGCTTGGATCGATGGACTTAATCCCGATGTCGTTTTCTGCCTTGGTTGGTCTTACCTGCTTGGTCCAGACATTCTTGCCATCCCCAAGGAAGGCGTGATCGGCTACCATCCGGCGCTGCTGCCCCGCAACCGCGGCCGCCATCCCATCATCTGGGCCCTTGCACTTGGCCTCAAAGAAACCGGATCAACTTTTTTCTTCATGGATGAAGGTGCCGATTCCGGTGACATCCTTTCTCAACAACGGATTGCCATCGGCGACGACGATGATGCTGCCAGCCTGTATGCAAAGCTAGTTGATGCCGCGATCAATCAACTTGGAGGCATTGTCCATGACCTGGCGGAGGGGCACCTTAAGCGTTCTCCGCAAGATGCAAGCAAAGCGACCGCTTGGCGCAAACGAAGCAAGGACGATGGGAAAATTGACTGGCGGATGCCCGCCCAAGGCGTTTGCAACTTGATCCGCGCACTGACCCACCCCTATCCCGGCGCGCATTTTGACTACAACGCGGGTGAGCCCAAGGTCTGGAAAGCGCTCGTGAGCAAGGCAGAAGACGAAGATATAGAGCCCGGCAGGGTCCTTAGCATCGATGGCGCCGCTATCACGGTTAAGTGTGGCGTCGGCGCCGTGAACCTGATCGAGCACGACATTCAATCCCCGCCCAAGGTTGGAGACTGCCTATGAGCACTATCCTTGTTGTCGCCCCCCACCCCGACGATGAAACACTCGGTAGCGGCGGTACGCTGTTGCGTCACAAGGCCGACGGCGACGAACTTCATTGGCTGATCGTTACCGATATGACGGAAAAATCGGGGTTTTCAGAGGCCCAGATTGATGCCCGCGAAAAGGAACTTGCTTCCGTTGAGAAAGCCTATGGATTTTCTTCGGTGACGCGGCTTGGGTTTCCGGCAACACGGCTGGACGAAGTTACCCTGGGCGACGTCATCAACGCGATGGGGGAAGCCTTCACAAAGATTTCCCCCAACACCCTGTACGTGCCTTTTTCGGGCGATGTCCACAGTGAACACCGCATCTCCTTTGAAGCGGTTTCGGCCTGCTGCAAGTGTTTCCGCCACCCCGGCATTCAACAGGTGATCGCCTGCGAAATCTCGTCGGAAACTGATTTCGGGATCGACCCCAGCCGCCAAGCCTTCCGCCCCAACCTGTTCGTCGATATCTCCGCTCACTTGGATGAAAAAATCCGCATTATGGAAACCTATGATGGCGAAATGGGGGCCTTCCCATTCCCGCGCAGCCCCGAAGCAATCCGCGCCCTGGCCACCCTTCGCGGCAGCCAGGCCGGCTGTTCCGCAGCAGAAGCCTTCATGATCCTCAAGGAAATCCGCTGACAAACGTATTCATAATCGCCGAAGCCGGCGTCAACCATAATGGCGAACGTGATATGGCTTTGGCCCTGGTCGATGCGGCCGCCGGTGCTGGTGCCAATGCGGTCAAGTTCCAGACCTTCAAAGCCGACAACGTAATCTCGGCCGGAGTTGAGAAAGCCGAATATCAGAAACAAGCCACGGACTCCGGCGAATCCCAGCTTGAGATGCTGCAACGGTTGGAATTATCTCATGACTTGCATCATGAACTTTTCGATCACTGCCGGAAAAAGGGCATCCGGTTCCTGTCGACGCCGTTCGATGCCAACAGCCTTCGCTTCCTGGTCGATGACCTGAAACTGGATACCTTGAAGATTCCTTCGGGCGAAATCACCAATGGGCCGCTTCTCCTGCAAGCTGGGACAAGCGGCTGCGACATCATTCTTTCCACCGGTATGAGCACCCTGGATGAGGTCACCGAGGCGCTGGGCGTGCTGGCGTTCGGGCTGACCGGCGGTGAACAACCGTCCCCG
Source organism: Rhodospirillales bacterium (assembly GCA_013204265.1). Lineage (GTDB taxonomy): Bacteria > Pseudomonadota > Alphaproteobacteria > Rhodospirillales > Casp-alpha2 > Casp-alpha2. Next base: position 51,711 of record JABMOG010000151.1, on the reverse strand, counting down.
GATGCTTTTCGGGATGACTTCAATTCGGATGCCGGTAAAAAGGCGCTCCGGGAAAAGGTGACGCTTCTCCACTGCACCACCGAATACCCGGCACCCTTTGAAGATGCCAACCTGAGTGCCATGGACACCATGCGAGATGCTTTCGGGCTGCGGGTCGGGCTTTCCGATCACACACCGGGCATTGCCGTTGCCATCGCCGCCACGGCATTAGGCGCGTCTGTTATTGAAAAGCACTTCACCTTGGATCGCAGCCTTCCCGGGCCTGACCATCAGGCATCGTTGGAACCGAATGAATTGAAAGAGATGATCGAGGGTATCCGCGCCGTCGAGCAATCTTTGGGCGATGGCAACAAGCAGCTGCAGCCGTCCGAGGTCAAAAACAAAGCTATCGTCCGTAAAAGCCTAGTCGCCCTAGAGCCGGTCAAAGCCGGTGAGCCATTCACCGAGGACAACCTTGGCGTCAAGCGCCCCGGCGGCGGCGCCTCGCCGATGGAATATTGGGATCGGTTGGGTAAGCCCGCGGACAGGGACTATGCCGCCAACGCTCCTATCGACCAAAAAACAAATTCTCAGGCCCATTAGAATGCAAGACATCATCATTATCGGTGCCAGCGATACCTTTGACTTGGTCTGGGCGTCCTACGCAAAAGACAAATCCCGGATCATTGGCTATCTGGGGCTTAGTCAAAGCCAACACAGCGTCTTTCCCGATTATCCCTACCTGGGGGAAAGCGTCAGTCAGGCATGCGCTGACCACCCGGATGCCGCCTTCGTCGTTTCGGTTTATAACAACCAAACCCGCAGGCGGCTGAGCGAAGAAGTCCAGGCCGCCGGTGCGGTGTTGCTTTCTCCACGCCACCCCGACTGCACCATTTATCCGACAGCCATGCTTGAGGAGGGCGTCCTGGTCGCGCCTCAGGCCGTGATTTCCACCCGGGCCAATGTGGGCCAGGGTGTTTATGTAAATTACGGCGCCTTAGTCGGGCATGACGTCAGAGTTGGCGATTTCAGTTTTATTTCACCGGGCACCCGGGTTCTTGGCGAAGCATCCATCGGCAGCGGGGTGCTGCTTGGAACCAATGTCGTTGTTCTGGCAAAGGTATCCATTGGCGACAACGCGGAGATCGGTGCCAATATGGTCGTTGCGAAGGACATTCCCGCCAACGCCACCGTCCTGCCACAACAAAAGACCCGGACCCTTGGTGTTTGAAACCTAAAAGAGCCCTTATCCATTGATCCTTATTAACGCCCTTGAATATATGAATTTCCCTGCCGATCCTTCCTTGCCGGAATCGATTCTGGAACAGGCCGCTGCCGGGACGCCTTTCGAGGCAGGCCAATATGCGTTTGCATGGATGGATGGAAAAGACATTTGCCTAGCCCGTGACCCGCTTGGCTGCAACAAGCTTTTTTACGGCCTCAATCCATCGGGTGACCTTGTTGCCGCTAGCCGGATCGAACGCGCGCTGGAGATGGGTGTCAGTTTGGATGATTTGGCGTCCTGCCCGCCGGGGCATTTGGTGCGGTGGGGGGAAAACGGCGCGACGGACCCCATCGGTCTGGACATTTCAACCCGTAAGGAAAGCACGGGTTTTTCCTTGCCGGCGTTTCAAAACAATGTCCGTCAAGCCCTGGAGCACGTGATGGCCGAAACAGCGAAGCAATGGCCCGACGCCGCCTTCGCCGTCTGCCTTTCCGGCGGCATGGACAGTTCTGTGATCGCCGCCTTGGCCCGGGATTCCCTGCCGGACATTCAGACCTTCAGTTTTTCCTACCTATCATCCGATGATATGCAGGCCTGGAGGCGTGGCATGGCGCCAAAGGACTTGTTGAGCACATCGGAAGATTTTCGCGCCGCAACCCTTGTCGCCGAAGCCCTGGGCATTCCGTTACAACCCGTATTCCGCATTGTAGACGCCATTGGCCCGGCGGCTTCAACGGCGGTAAGGCTGTGTCAGGACTGGCGGGATTTTAACGTTCATTGCGCGGTGGTGAACCTGTTTCTCGCCGAAGATATCCACGCCCATTTCCCGGACCGGCCCGTTGTTGTGCTGACGGGCGACCTGATGAACGAATATGTTTGCGATTACCACGAAGAAACCATTAACGGGACCATCTATTACCCCCAGCCGCGGATTTCCGTAAACAAACGCCGCAGGTTTTTTATCCGGGGACTGGATGCCGGAGATCGTGAAATCGGCGTGTTTTCCGCTTTTGGCCTGAATGTTGTTCAAGCCTACGCCTCTGTAGCGGACCAGTATGTGAGCATTCCATCCAAGATGCTTGAGGATGAGGACATAAAAACCATCCTCAACGGCCATCTTCTGCCCCCAGGAATCGAAGACGTGGTTGGAACAGCGAAGCGCCGCGCCCAGGTTGGCGGGGCAGATGGCGGCACCTTGGGCGCATTTCATCGAATGGGAATCGATCAGGATTGTTTGAAACGCTTTTGGGCGGAATCCCTGCCCCCTGCCGGGCGGGGCGATAACCCGGAAGACATCATCCAGGTCGGACGTTACCGAACCACTGCCAGGAGCGCTTGAGACATGTGCGGTATAGCCGGCTTTAGAAGTCATCAATCCCCAGCCCTGGGGGAAGACCTTTACAGGATGTTAAAAACAATCGGTCATCGCGGACCCGATAGCTTTTCTGGCGTCGCCAAGGATGGCGTCGCCCTAGGTACAGCGCGATTAAGCATCGTAGATTTAAACGGTGGGGTTCAACCCGCCGTCAGCGACGATCAAAAAGTTGTCGTCATCTTCAACGGTGAAATCTTTAATTACGAAGCCCTGCGCGAAGGCCTGGTACAGAAGGGAATATCATTTAAAACCCGCTCCGAGGTAGAAACGCTGCTGCAACTCTATCTCGTCCACGGAAAAGATTTTGTCTCTCTAATTGAGGGACAGTTTGCCATCGCCGTCTGGGATGGTCGGTCCCGGCAGTTTATATTGTATCGGGACCGTTTCGGAATCCGGCCATTATTCTGGTCTCTCCACAAAAATGAATTCTCTTTTGCCTCCGAGATAAAAGCCTTGTTCGCCCTCGGTCGCGTTAATGCCAAAATCAACCGGGAAGCCTTAGTGCAAACACTCCGATTCTGGACATGCGTTGGTGACACAACTGCCTTCGAGGGTGTCCAACAGGTTCCCGCAGGCCATTACCTGACCGTGACCGATAATCAGACGACTTTGAAGCGGTATTGGGAACTCCCGCTTTCTAATGCCGGGGACACCTTGGAGCTTTCCTCCGATGAAGCGTACTTCGAGGCCTTCTCAGAACAATTGGAAGCCGCCGTTTCAAGACAGCGCATGGCGGACGTGCCCGTGGCCAGCTACCTTTCGGGCGGTATTGATTCCAGCGTGATTGCTTCTATTTTGAACAGTCAGGATTCGGGAAGCCTGAAGACCTATTCCGTGACCTTCAATGACCCGGAATACGACGAGTCCGAAGCCCAAGAGATGGTCGCAAAGAACTTCGGCTTTGACCACACGTCCGTAAACATAGAACCCGGGGATATCAGCAAAATATTTCCGCAGGTGGTTTGGCAGGCCGAAACGCCCCTTTTCCGCACCGCGCCATCACCTTTGTTCGGGCTGTCCCAAAAAGTGCACGAAAGCGGCATCAAGGTGGTGATGACCGGGGAAGGCGCAGATGAAATCTTGTTGGGGTATGACTTGTTTCGCGAATCGGCCATCCGCCGTTTTTGGGGAAGGCAGCCGCAATCGCAATGGCGGGGAAGCTTGTTCAAGCGGCTATACGCTTATCTTCCGCAGTTCCGGAACCCGCGATACTTTAATCTTATACTGGATTTCTACCGACCGACGCTAGACGCCGATGATCGCCATTATCCCATGGCCGTACGCTGGGCAAATGGCACCCAGCTGGAAAAATACTTTGATCCCGGAATGCGGTCGTTTGCCGATAATTACGATCCGGTTCAAGAGTTGGAAAAATGGCTGCCGCAACAATACGATTCCGGCGACGATATTGACCGTGCGCAAAGCGTCGAGGTTCATAGCCTCCTTGGCAATTACCTGTTGTCCAGCCAAGGCGACCGTATGTCCATGGCGCACGCGGTGGAAGGCCGTTATCCCTATCTGGATGATACGTTTGTGAAATTCGCCTCCAGGCTTCCCAGGGGAATAAAATTACGCGGCCTCAAGGACAAATATGTGCTCCGCAACGCTTACCGGGGCACTATACCGGAAATGGTCCGCAACCGCCCCAAAGTGGCCTATCAGGCGCCAGATATGTTGAGCTTTTGTAACAATGGCCAACTCCCTGATTATGCCGAAGAGTTACTAAGCCCCGAGAGGATAAAGGAGACCGGTTTTTTCGATAGCGAAAAAGTCTCGCAATTGGTGGCCAAAGGCCGCGCCACCACCCTGTCTCGGATTGGTAACCGCGATAATATGGCGTTCGTATCTATACTTTCGACAATGCTGCTGGATGATATTTACGTGCGAAAAAACTGGAACCTCAAATCAGATGTTAAAACACCGGAACAATGGAGCCTAAATAATCAATGGCAAACCGTCCCCCAACTTCAGAACTAGACATACGCAACGCCATGATAGAATACGTGCTGGCCAACCATGTCAGTTCGTATGACCATAAATCCATGCCGCTCGATCAGTCTTTAGTGGAATTGGGCGTCCTGGATTCGTACGGGGTTGTCGAACTGGTGTCGTTTATCGAAAGCAATTGGTCCACGACCATCGAAGATGCGGAAATTACGAAAGAAAAAATGGGCTCCATCAACAGGATGGTCTCCCTGGTTCAAGAAAAAATCAGCAGCGAAACAAATGACTAATTCGACTCTTTCGTTTAGCCATCAATACGAGCCACACCTTAAAAAATGATCTGGAAAAAAACTTTAATCCCCCTCGACGCTACCATCCGTGACGTAGTTGAAACCATAAACAGCAGCGGGTTTGAGATCGGTTTGGTGGTCGATAAGAATGAGAGGCTTCTAGGCACTATTACCGACGGTGATGTCAGGCGGGGATTGCTTCAAGGGCTCGGGATGGAGGCTCCTGCCGGTCAGTTGATGAATGAGACCCCTTTAACCGCGCATTCCGATTCGGACCCCGCCGGTCTGCTTGCCAAAATGAACGCCGATCTGGTGCGCCAAATTCCTCTCGTGGATGAGGAACGCACCGTCATCGGCCTTGCCCATATCCGAGACCTGACGCCGCCGGTGGAATCGCGTGAAAACTGGGTGGTGTTGATGGCAGGCGGCTTGGGCGAACGATTGATGCCGCTGACCGAAGACACGCCCAAACCATTGTTGAACGTCGGCGACAAACCGCTTTTGCAGACCATTCTGGAAAGCTTCATCAAACAGAATTTCCGCCGGTTCTATATCTCCGTCAACTACCGGGCCGACGCCATCAAGGATCATTTCGGCGACGGCTCAAAGTGGGACGCTGAAATCCGCTACCTGGAAGAAGACGAAAAGCTCGGCACCGCCGGCGCGCTCCGGTTGATTCCAGAACCACCGGCGGAGCCGCTTATCGTCATGAACGGCGACCTCATTACCAAAATTAATTTTCAGGACCTTCTCGATTACCACGACCAGCAAGGTTCCCAGGCGACCATGTGCGTTCGTGAATATGATTTCCAGGTTCCCTTCGGTGTCGTTGACCTCCATGGCAACCTCATCAGAGCCATTGACGAAAAACCCATTCACCGCTTTTTTGTCAACGCCGGTATCTATGTTCTGGACCCCGGCCTCATTGATTTCATCCCCGAAAGCAATCGTTATGACATGACCGAACTTTTCGAGGCCGCGATCAATCAGGGGAAAGTTGTCACCGCGTTTCCTGTCCATGAATATTGGCTGGATGTGGGGCGCATGGACGACCTGAACCGAGCCAAAATGGATTTCCCGAACGGTGTCAATTCATGAACCGTCTTGCAACCATCTGCGCACGTGGCGGGTCGAAAGGCGTTAAGGGAAAGAACCTGCGCCAATTGGCCGGCAAACCCTTGATCGCCTACACCATCGAGCAGGCCAAGGAATCCGGACTTTTCTCCGCCGTCGCCGTTTCAAGCGACAGCGCTGCCATCCTGAAAGCGGGCCGCGACTGGGGGGCGGACTATGCCATTGAGCGCCCGGTCGAACTTGCCTCCGACGCAGCCGCCAAGATTTCAGCCATCCGTCATTGTACCGAAGCCGTCGAAGCCAAAACCGAAGCGGCCTTTGACATCATTGTCGACCTGGATGCCACGACGCCCCTGAGGGCCCTAGGCGACATCAAAGGCGCCATTCGGCTTCTTGAGGAAAGCGGCGCCGCCAACGTTGTCTCGGGTGCGCCGTCCCGGAAAAATCCTTATTTCAACATCGTCGAACAGGATGAACGCGGCCGGGTGCATTTTTCCAAAACGCTCAATGCACCGGTCGTTCGCAGGCAGGATTCTCCGGCGTGTTTTGACCTCAATGGCGCGGTCTATGCGTGGCGGCGCGAAGCGCTTTTTTCCGATGCGCCGATGTCCGTTGCCGATGATACGGTGATCTATGTCATGGCGGAAGAGCGTGCCATCGACATCGACAGTGAACTGGATTTTCTAATTATTGAACACCTGATGGCAAAAGCAGGCGGGAACCCATGAAGCTCTCCATTCAGCCCGAGGCGCTCACGAATTATGTAAAGACACAGATGCAAAACTTGTTCCCCGACGCGAACGTGGACAGGGATACCCTTGCCCCCCTGGTGGACGAGGCACTGGAGCGCACCGAGGCGTGTTTTCAGAAAATTAATCTGCCCAACTATACCGCCGATGGGGAGGTTATGTTCAACCACCTGCATTCCGACCAGTATGCAACCTTTCTGTATTTCCTCGGCAACAGCGCCTTTCGACATGGCGTCGGGCCTGACCTTCCTGCCAAGGCGTACCTGCTCAACAAGGCCTTGCACGGTGTCGAGATTTTTTATGAAGTCACCCTTCCGGAAAACTTCCTGCTGGTTCATCCCGTCGGTAGCGTCCTGGGCCGCGCGACGTACGGAAATTATTTCACCGCCTACCAAGGGTGCACCATCGGATCCAACGTAACGGGAGAGTATCCCGTCTTCGGAGAAGGCGTCTCCATGTTTGCCGGAAGCCGGGCGATCGGACAATGCCGGATCGGCGCCAACACCATGATCTCAACCGGAACTACGGTCTTGAACACAGACGTTCCGGAAAATTCGCTGGCGATTTTAAAAGACGGCGCAATGTCCATAAAAGCCAACCGGCGCAATGTCATTGATTATGTTTTCCGGCGCATTTTTTAAGAAACCTTTCTTTTTAGTCATAGACGCGAATAAAAATGAACGATATCAACAACGCCTTTGACACGGCTCATGTGCCAGAGCCGTCCGAAGGACCGCTTTCTGTCCTCGACCTTCCTGCGCATCTTAAAAAGCGCTACCGCCGGCTTGTGCTCGTTTCCAGTTGCGAACAGGCAGGGCGTTTTGATGACGGGGACACGCTTCTTGTCACCAGTGACTGGCTCGGCTGGCGGCGGATGGTTGATGCCGGTGGCCACGCCCTGCACTTTGAGGCCATGCTCGGGACCTGGCCGGAGGAGCGTGGCGATCCCCATCGCAACTTCCTCGAAAGCAGCGACTGGGTGTATCTGGACGGCAGAGATATCACGCTCTTTCGCGGAGTCTCCTTGGGAAAACAATTAAACCGCCACGTTTCCTACATGCGCAATGCTTACTTGCGCCTATGGCACGCATTGGATCGTTTTTGTATACGGTTCCTCCCCGAAGAAATCGTTGTCCATGGCCTACGGATGGAATCAGATGTGCTCGATGCAGACATTATTGAAAATTTAGTCCGGGATGTCGCCGGCCGCCACGATATCGTTGTCCATATCGGCTCCCAACCGACGCCGAGAGAGACCGGAACCTATCCGATCAGCCCCTTTATCAGGACATCTTCGCTCAATCCTTCCAAGCCCATACCTTCGCCTAAACGTTGGTTGCGGGAAGTTTATCTTAATATGGTTACGCAACTGTTTCGGTTGCGCTTTGCCTTCACTGTCCCTAAACCCCGCATGTTCCTGTTCCACAATTGGCTGGTAATGGGAAACCTGTTGGAAAACTTCGCCAACGGCGGCGTAACGCCGGTTTTTCTTGCCGAACCGTGGCCGAAGACGCTCTCCTTCGTGCTTAAGTGCCTTGGCAAAGGCATTTTACTAACCCGCCTTCCCACGGCTCGCCTGGATGCCGGGGACCACGCCGCCATAGACGCCATCATTCAGCGCCTGGACGACGCCTGGGCCACCCCGGCGCAAGGATTGGAAGAGGCGCGGCGCACGTTCATTCGTCGCCACCTTATCGAAAGCGGATGGATCAGGGAGCGCGCCCTTGAGGCCAAACGCTACGAACGCCTGTTTCGTGATGCGCATGTGGCTCGAGTCGTTATCGGTGATTCCAATAACTGGGTATGCAGCACGGTCATCGAAACAGCTCAGGCTCAAGGCATCCCCTCCGATGAACTGCTCAACGGAATGTTCTTATCAGCTGAGCTAACGGACAACCGTTGCCATGATGCCGCCGGACGTAAACCCCCGCTTACCCGGCTGCTGTCCTGGGGAGAACAGAACGAACGCTGGCTTTCAATGATCCATTCGCCCCTGCCTTATGTCCGCACCGGGTACCCCGGCCTGGACGGGCAGATGATTAAGTCTGGGCCGCCATCCGAAAAACGCGACAATGCCTTGATCCTGTCGATCATGCCCTACGGCGGCGACGTCGCAGGATTGTTTGCGGAATCGTTTCACCTTTTGATCACCATCGCCCGCATGTTGAAAAAAATCGGCTATCAAAGCCTGCGTTTCAAAATTCATCCCGCACATGGGAGCACTAAACCCTATTTCGAATCCGTACTGGCCTATCACGGCGTCGATTGTTTGGTCGTGACAGAGGGGCCGCTTAGCGATCAAGTCGAATGGGCCAATATTGTGGTCGGGCCGGTGAGTTCGGGGGGGGTTGTCGAGACCCTTGCCGAAGGGAAACCGTACTACCCGTTCCATAGCCTGCCATCATCTCTGAGCCCAGAACTTTTCGGCGGAGCGCAAACCTATAGCTCTGCGGCCGAACTGGGCCAAGCACTAAAACGTGGAGATGTCCCCGATCGCGATACTATCCTACAGGCCATTTGCAGCACCCGGGATATTCCTAATGCCTCGCTTTGTTTCTGGGAGGTTATGGAGGAAACCCTGGCCCCAAAGGAACGCTCTTGATGGCGCAGGACTTGGATAATAGCAGTGATCGTGAAAAGACAGGGTAGAACGCAATAATGATTGAAGAGTTTTTTAACCGACACGCAGCGCTTGAGCCGCTTCGCGGTGACATCCTGCAGGCACTTGCCCTGCTCAAACATTGCGGCAACGAAAAAGGAAGGATTTTCACCTGCGGAAACGGCGGCAGCGCTGCCGACGCGGAACACATCGTCGGCGAGTTACTGAAGGGGTTTCACCTCAAACGCCGACTGACCGAGGCCCAGGTCAACGCCATCGCGGCCCATTTTCCGGGCGAAGCCGAGGCCATTGCAAGCGCCTTGCAGCAAAGCATTGCTGCGATTTCCCTAGTCAGCCAGGTCTCCTTGATGACGGCGGTGGCCAACGATACCGACCCGTCCGCAATTTTCGCCCAACAATTGTACGGCTTGGGCCGGGCGGGTGACGTGCTGCTGGCGATTTCGACCTCGGGAAATTCCGCCAATGTGCTTCTGGCGGCCAAGGTGGCGCGCGTACTCGACATGAAAGTGATCGCGATGACCGGCGCCAGCGGCGGCGCGATAAAAGAACTCGCCGATGTCGCGCTGTGCGCACCGGCAAGCCGGGTCGACCTGATCCAGGAGCTACACCTGCCGATCTATCACCTGTTGTGTGCCGCCCTGGAGGACTCTTTGTTCGGGGGCGGCGAGTGAGAAACCCTGGCCCCGTAAGTTATGTTTTAATTTCCCCCTTTAAATCCCCGCTTGGAATGGATACGTAAAGCCAAGACCCTTCCGTGAGCCTAAGGAGATATTATGTCTGAATTCCGTGTGTTGTTTGTCTATCCAAATCAAAGGGCCGAGACGCTTGTCCCGCCATCCATAGCTATATTTTCGGCGCTTCTGAAAGAACACGGGTTTACTGTCGATTTGTTCGATTCGACCCATTACGACCTTGATGCGGACGATTACATCAGCACCAATTTTACCAAAAACCGAGATGACACTGCAGGGTTGGTCCAAAACCTTTTAGTCCGTCCTTACGAGTCCAAAGCCGACACTTTGCAAAAGCACGAAAGCGCGGTTGAGGGATTAAAGAAAAAAATTGAAGCATTTAAACCCGGTTTGATTGCGGTAACGACCACGGAAAGCACCTACCTGCTGGCAATTCAACTTTTAGACACCATTCAGTCGCATAATATTCCTACGATTTACGGGGGCGTGTTTACGACGTTCGCGCCGGAACTCGCGTTGAGTTTCCCTCAGGTGGACATGGTCTGCGTCGGTGAAGGGGAAAACTGTATCGTCGAACTGAGTGAACGGTTGCGCGATGGCAAGGATTATAAGGATGTCACAAATCTTTGGCTGAAGGAAAAGGACGGAACAATTATTAAAAATTCCGTCACCGACCCGGTGGATGTCGACTCAATTCCCCGTGCAGATTTTGAAATTTTCGAAGACGGCCAATTCTATCGCCCCATGTTTGGAAAATTATACAAAATGCTGCCGGTAGAGACGCACCGGGGGTGTCCGTACACATGTGCTTTTTGTAATTCGCCCGCGCAAAATGTTTTTTATTCGAAAGAGACCGGTAAGTCCTTTTTCCGCAAACGGTCGATGGAAAAAATTCGCGAAGACCTTTTGTATTTCCGTGATGTCATCAATATTGAATACGTCTATTTCTGGGCCGATACTTTTTTTGCATGGTCCGAACGGGAAATTGATGAATTTTGCGAAATGTATTCCGACATCAAATTACCGTTCTGGTGCCAGACGTGCGTTGAGACGGTAACCGACGAGAGGATAAAAAAGTTAAAAAAAATCGGCCTTCATTTCATGGCCTTCGGCATGGAGCACGGTAACGAAAAGTTCCGCGCCGAGGTTGTCCATCGAAAATACTCCAACCAGAGCGCCATCGATGCCCTGAAAATTCCCAAAAAATATGGGGTGCCGTTCGCCGTCAACAACATCATCGGGTTCCCCGGTGAAACGCGGGAGCTGTCGTTCGACACCATCGAACTCAACCGGCAGTTCCAGGCGGATCAAATGAGCTGCTCCATTTTTCAACCCTATATCGGAACACCGCTGCGCCCCATCTGCGTTGATGCGGGATTTCTGCATGCCGATACCCTGTGCCCGGCCAATTCCGAAAATACGGTCATGAAACTTCCGACCTATACGCCGGATCAATTAATCGGTTTGAAACGAACCTTCGCCATGTATGTGCGGTTTCCAAAAAGCCGGTGGCCGGATATCGAGATTGCCGAAAAGTTAACCCCCGAGGGGGATGAAATGTGGGCAAAACTGAGCAAAGAATTTAGTGAAGAATTCTTCTCCAGCCCCGAAACGGATATTACCGAGCAAGGAAACCCCATTCCCCTTCAGTAGTGAGGGCCCTGCTTGACGGCGCCTTGAGTTTTCATTTTGCACCCTATTCTCTCCTAGAAAAACTTTGATCAAGATTTGATGGAATATCTGGTTTTAACCGAGCTGACCTTGTTCAGGTTGCTCTGGCGGGCCGCCTTGCGCCGCCCGACGTGTGTGGTCCATACCCTTTCCCTGCTTAAAGGCTCATCGACGGCTTATCTCGACTCCATTGAACGCTGGCTCAAAGCCAACCATAGAATCGTGGAAGTCACCGAATTCCATTCCGATTTGCGCCACTACAAGGATTATGGAGACTTTCTTCGCCTCACCGATGCCTTCGGAGAAAATCTTGACTGGCTGGAAAACTATGGTGACTTTGAAAATGCAACAAAACGGTTTGGTGAATTCGACATCGCTTATAAGCATGTTTCAAGCGCCGTTGCATACCGACATTTCGTCGTTAATTACATTTTGCAAAAGGCAATAGAAAACGGCCCCGATATAGATGACCGGTCAAAAACCACCGTCAGCGGTCTCGATTCGTTTGACCTTTCATTTTATCGTCACCGATTTAGAGAAAACCCTCCGGGAAAAATTATTCCCAGACTCAAGATAGACCCCCTCCTAAATGTTCTCCTTTGTTTAGCTGCTTGTTTGAAAACGTTTCTGTTCGCCTTACGGCGGACCCGGCTTTCCCTGCCCTTTCAAAAACCCTTTCATATCGGCACGGATTTTGTTGCGGGAAACAAAAATCACTTCTGGGAGGAGGTCGCCCGCACACCCGAAGACATTCTATTGGTATTCCGAAACAAGCATGACCAGCAAACTGCTGAAAAACAATTATCCGGCTGGCACACGTGTTTGTATTCAGGCGGTTTGTTTTCGTTGCGGGATTTTTTCCCTGCCGTTGGCGAAATGGTTTCGGATTACTTTCGTCTTCTCCGCCAGGCCTGGGCCATGCCAACGGATTTGTTCCGTGGCCTTGTCGCCCTGCCTTACCACCGAACCGCTTTTCGTGCTTTATGTAACAGGTATCGATTCAAATATTTTTGGGCCCGGGATGACTACAATCCGGAACATACAATGCGTACTCGGGAATTGCGGCGCATCGGAGCTGTTTCCATGGGGGCGTTTCATGGAATTCCCTCTCTTTGGTCGTATACCTTCCAAAATACATATCTGGATTTTGACGTCTATTACATTTTTGGATGGGACCAATATACTCGTTACTATCGTCGAACATGGCCGCAACATATGGAAGTCCGCACCCTTGGTTCAAGCGGCATGACACGAGATGACTTCAAGCGACTGGGAGAGCAAAAAGGAAACGATATCGCGTGTTTTATAAGCCCTTGCTTCCATAACCAATCCATATTTGATGCCGTTGTGGATATCGCCACCGCGTTTCCGGACCGCAAAATTTATATTAATGTCAAGGTCGGCAGATACCTTGATGGCGCATTCGCAAACGGACTGAACCATTTTCTCGATACCGGACCCAAAAATATTTTCCGGCACGAAGGAATAGCTTATGACCTGTTTTTCAAATGCCAGTTCGTCTTAACCGAAGGCTCTACGCTCGCCGCCGAGGGTATTCAGTTTGGATGTTACTCCATCGCTATGGATTTGAGCCCTAAGCATAAGGTGTTTAGCTACAGATATTTCCCCGGGCTTTGCGTGACCTCTTCCAAACAGGCCATTGACAGAATCCGTGCTCTGGATGAAGGCCGTGAAGAATATAGACGGGATGACTTTGCCGAGTTGATTGAATTGAATGGAAAAGTCCCCTGGGAAGTGATCCGCGAAGACATGGGCATTTTGGTTGACCAGAACACCCATGCTCCGGAAATTACATCAAAGCCTAGCGTTTAGAACATGCAGCGATAATCTAAAGGATCAACGCCCGCCATGAGCCAAAAGAGAACCCTGCCCGACCCGCTCACCCTGATCGTTTTCGATTTCGACGGGGTGTTCACCGACAACAAGGTCTACACTGCCCAGGACGGATCGGAATCCGTCATGTGCGATCGCCGCGACGGTCTGGGCGTGAGGATGCTGAAGGATGAAGGCATTGAAATGTTCATCCTGTCCATGGAAACAAACCCTGTGGTCGAGGCCCGCGCCCGCAAGCTGGGATTGGCCGTCCAACAGGGCTGCGACGACAAGGCCGGATTTCTGGCCGGGTACCTACAGGAACATGGGATCGAGCCCGCAACGGTGATCTACATGGGCAACGACCTCAACGACCTGGGTGCCATGAAGGTTTCCGGATATGCCGTGGCGCCTGCCGATGCTCACCCGACCGTTCTGGAAGTCGCCGACCTTGTGGTTGCTGCCACCGGCGGCAATGGCGCGGTCAGAGAACTTTGTGAATTCATCTTAAAAAGTAGGAAAACCCAATAATGTCCATCTTCATCATCGCCGAAATCGGCATCAACCATAACGGCGACCTGGACATCACCAGACAGCTGATCGATGTCGCTGTTGATGCCGGCGCCGACGCCGTCAAGTTCCAGAAGCGGACCATCGACCTGGTGTACGAAAAGGACATGCTGGACGGCCTTCGGGAAAGCCCGTGGGGTACCACTCAGCGTGAACAGAAAGAAGGGTTGGAGTTCGGCCTCGACGAATACAAAGAGATAGACCGATACTGCAAGGACAAGGGGATAGAATGGTTCGCGTCGGCCTGGGACCTGGAAAGTCAGAAATTTCTCGGCCAGTTCAACCTCAAACACAACAAGATCGCGTCCGCGATGATCGTCTACGAGGACCTGCTCAAGGCGGTCGCCGATGAAGGCAAACACACCTTCATCTCGACGGGTATGAGTAATGAAGGTGATATTACGCGCGCCGTCGATATCTTCCGCGCCGCCGATTGCCCATTCGAATTGATGCACTGTATATCCACCTATCCGATGGAGGACGAGGACGCCAATTTGAACTGCATCCAGGTGCTTCGAGAAAAATTCAAGTGCGGTGTCGGCTACAGCGGTCATGAAGTCGGTTTAGCGGTCTCCTATGCCGCCGCCGCCCTTGGAATCACGTCATTGGAACGCCACATTACACTCAGCCGCGCGTTATACGGATCCGATCAATCGGCATCGGTAGAGCCCGGCGGGTTTCGTTCTCTGGTCGGCGCTGTCAGGAAAATCGAACACGCCATGGGTGATGGCGCGATCGGCGTCCACGAAAAGGAAGTCTCCATTGCAGAAAAACTGCGTGCCCACATTCCGTGGAAATCGAGTTCGTAAGGATGGCAGCATCCGCCAACCCTTCTGAAACCACCATCCATTGCAAATGAAATTTCCCGACCTACCCGGAGAACGCATCGATCTTGTAGAAATCAATGCTTCCTGCATTGACGACCTTCATGAATATTCTTCCATGCCTGTTTTCTTTGAATTCATGGAATTAATCGAAAGTCGGTCCCGGGAAGAAACGGAAACCTATTACCAGAAACTTGTTCGCCGGTCACAAGCGCCCACCGGCCATTATTGGATGATCCGTCACAAGGGGGACGACAAGGTCATCGGCACCTTCGGTGTGCTTGATATCGACACTCGCAAGGGTAGTTGCGAAATCGGCTATGGAGTCTCTCCCCAGTATTGGGGCAAAGGATATTTCAAGGAAGTGCTCCGCATGGTTCTGGAATATCTTTTCGATGAAGCGGGTTTTCATCGGGTGTGGGCGAAAACCCAGGACGATAATGCCGCCTCGATCAACTCCCTCAAGAGCCTCGGTTTCAAGCATGAAGGGACGCTGCGTGATTTTTACCTCTCCGAAAAAAACGGCGTTCGCAACGATGCGGTTGTCTTGGCAATCCTGCGCCCTGAATTTTCCGCCGGAAAAGCTTATAAATGAGCACCACCCAATACATTGCGGAAATCGGATTAAACCACCTCGGATCCGCGGCGCTGGCCGAGGAGCTTATCGCCGGGCTCATCCAGACAGAGGCGGACGGGATAACCTTTCAGATCCGAGAGGACAAATTTTACGACCGCTCCGATCCGTGGACGGTTCCCATTGCCGTGGACGATCACGGCGCGTTCCGGGATGCCATCCACGCCGGGCATAAAAAGTTCGGCCTGTCCGTCGGCGACGTAACCACCGCGAAACGGGCCGGTTCCCTGGCGCCGGATTTCTGGAAAGTCCTCAGTTTCGGCCTGTCGGATTATGACCTGCTGGATTATGTGTCCGGCTTAGGCGTGCCCGTTTTCGTTTCCACCGGCAATTCGGATTATGCGGAAATCGAAGACGCCGCAAAACGATTTCCCCGGGTGAACTTCATTCACACCCAACTGTCTCCCGTGGCCGGTGACGTCAATCTCAAGGCCATTCAGGAAATGCGCGAACGCACCGGCCGGGACGTCAGCTTTGGTTTGCACTTGCCGGATTTGAGGGTTCTTTTTATGGCCTTGTGTTTCGGTCCGGAAGCGGTTTTCTTTTATGTCAAAGGCGATGACGCCAGCAAAACCTATCCCGATGATGCGCACGCCGCCGCCCTTGCCGTGGCGGGGCCGTTAATTCGCGACTTAAGGCAGCTCGAAACAGCCATCGGCACCGGAGAAAAAGACCGGGCATGAGGCAACCCGAATTTCATTAACCACGCGAACCATAGGATAAAAGTATCAATGGCGAAAAAAGCGATAGTGTTGGCTGGCTCTCGGGGAATTGGAGCCGCGATTGCCAAGGCCCTGGGTGACATTGATCTGGATGTCACCGCCTTGTCCAAAAGCGATTTGGACACCAGTAATCTGGATCAGTGCCTGGCTTTTTGCGAGCAGGAAAAAACGGTGGATGTACTTGTTCTTAACACCGGCGGCCCACCGGCCAAACCGTTCAGCGAAATCACCTTGGCGGAATTAGAGCAGAGCCACCGGCAACTGTTTCTCGGTTTTGTTATCTTTCTCCAGAACCTTAAAATCAATGACGGTGGCTTCATTTTTTTGATTTCGTCCAACAACATCAAAGAACCCGATCCCAACCTGATCCTGTCCAATGCCTACCGGATTGCGTTCACCAGTTTGTTCAAATCCGTCAGTCGGGACCTGGCCGCGCGGGAAGTGTCGTGCATTAACATAGCACCCGGCCCCATGGACACCGACCGGCTAAAGAGCCTTGTTGCGGATGTGGGTGAGTTGGGCAAGACATTGCCCATGAAGCGGGTTGGCAAGCCCGAAGAGATTGGCCGGTTTGTCTCCTCCATCATTGAAAACGATGTGAAGTACCTAAGCGGCGTAACCATTAATTTTGACGGCGCCCTTTCCAAGGGCGTGTTATAGGGCGTCGGAGGAAGACCATGAGCGATATCAGCGATCCAAGAAACGACCCGCATGGGAAATATAACGGCAATGAGATCGTCTACGTATCTCAGGTTCTAGATTCGGCCAATTACCGCACGCAGGAACCGTTTACTGTTCGCTTTGAACAAGCCTTCGCCAAACGCTTCGGCATGGATTTCGCAATTGCCCACAACTCGGGCACGACGACGCTTCTTTCCTGCCTGGCCGCCGCCGGCGTCGGCATGGGGGATGAAGTCATATGCCCGGCGCAAGCCGTTTTAATGAACGCCGCCACTATTTTGTATCAGAACGCGGTTCCGGTCATCGCCGACATTGATGGAGAAACACTGAACATTGACCCGGCAGATATTGAAAAAAAAATCACCAACCGCACAAAGGCGATCTTCGTAGTTCATATGCACGGGCTTCCGGCGGATATGGACCCGATTATGGCAATCGCCGAAAAACACGGGATAACCGTCATCGAAGATACGGCGCAATGTGTTCTCGGCACGTACAAGGGCCGCCTTGCCGGAACCATGGGACACATGGCCAGCTTCTCCATGGAATCGAAAAAGCACCTATCAACCGGCGAAGGCGGCATGGTCCTGACCAATGACGAACATTTCGGCACGGTGGTTCGCAAAACCGCCTTTAACGGTTATCGGGCCATGACCGCCGGCAAGCCGCTTCGCCAATTGTTGCCGGAACAGTTCCAGGACCCTGATTACGAAAGGCACGACACCCTGGGCCTGAATTTCAGAATGAATGAAGTCACCGCAGCGGTTGGTTTGGCGCAACTGGAACGCATTGACCAGATCGTCGGTCGCCGCCAGCAGGTCGCAGAATACTTTATGGACGCGATATCATCATGCGATTGGATGGTTCCGCAAAAAGTCCCGGACGATTACGTCAATTCCTATTACACCTTCACCGCACGATACAAAGGGAAGCAGGCCATTGGGGCCAGCTGGAAGGACTTCTACAATAAATATAAGGCCATGGGCGGGGATGGGTTTTATGCCGGGCTCAAGGTCGTTTATTCCGAGCCGATGATGCGGGAAAAGGTTTTTCTGAAGTCAGGCTACCTGCCCCCGGACCAGGGCCCTGAGGGTGATCGCTTCGCCTATGAGCAGGGAATGTGCCCGGTGGCCGAAGAGGCACAACCGGAAATGATGTCCTTTAAAACGAATTACAGGGATATGGAAACCGCGAAACAGCAAGCCGGGATACTCGGTGACCTGATAAAAGACCTCGATAAATGACGGTCCCCGCTTTCATCAGCGTACGGTCCACGTCAACGCGCTTGCCCGGCAAGTGCATGCTTCCGTTCGGCGACGGCAATGTGCTGGAACACGTTATTCGGCGGGTTAGGCATTTTGGCCTCGATGCAATTGTATGCACCACCGATGAGGATGCCGACGACGGCATCGTCGCTATTGCCGAGGCCGAAAATGTAAAGTGTTTCCGGGGCGTGGCAATCAACAGGCTCAAGCGTTGGGCCGATTGCTGCGCCGCGTTCGACCTCGATGCCTTTCATACCGTGGACGCCGACGACCCTTTCTTCGACGGCGAAAAGGTTAAACAAAGCTTTGCCCTGCTTAAGGAAGGCGGATGGGATATGGTTGCACCCAGCGTGTCTTCTGCCGCCGGCGGCGCGTCGGTGGGAGTTTCGATGACGAAAAGTCTGGCCGATCGCGCTGTTGAAAATACAAGCAACACTGATGATACGGAAATTATCTGGTCCTGGATCGATAGAGTGGACGGGGTCAAAAAAACCGTCCTGCCCGAGTCTGATCCCGACCCGGTCCGGGTCCGTCTCACCCTCGATTTTGAAGAGGACTATTGGCTGATGGTCTCAATCCTGCGCATGACCGGACCGTTGGCGCCGCGCTGCGACATCGATGATTTGTTCCGGCGCAATCCGGACCTCTGTAAAATCAACTGGTTCCGCAATCAGGAATGGGCCGACGCCCAGAATAGAAAGAAGGCATGACCGCCCCCCTGCGTTTCGGCATCGTCCAGGGTCGCCTGACTCAGTCGCCCCCAGGAGAACTGCAATGGTTTCCCGGCGACAAGTGGCCGGATGAATTCGGATTGGCCGCGGACCTCGGTATAGACTACATCGAATTGATCGCCGAGGTGCAGCATAACCCAGGCAACCCGGTTTGGTCCGGCGGCGGCATCGACCGCATCAAGGAACTGGCCCAGAAAAACGGGCTGTCGTTGCATGCGCTTTGCAACGACTACCCGGTCGAACATGCGTTTGTGAACGGCCGCGACGTTATTGAGCAGACACTCCGGTTGATTGAGCGCGGTAAAATGCTGGGCGTGGAAAAATTCGTCTTGCCCCTGTTCGACGCCAGCGAGATGACCGCCGAAAACAGCGCCGAATTTGAGGCCGGACTCAAGGAAATAGCCGACGCCGCCCATGACGCCAGCATGATCACGTGCCTAGAGACCGTGCTCACCGGCGCGGAATTGATCGACCTTCTGGACCGGCTGGGCCATCCCGGCATCAAAGCCGTTTACGATACCGGCAACCGGGTTGCCTTCGGCCACGATCTTGCCGGTGACATCCGGCTTCTCGGCAACCGCATCGCCCACGTTCACATCAAGGACAAAAACGCCAACAATCAGAACGTCTTATTGGGCACCGGATTGGTTAATTTCGCCGACGTCTTCAAGGCCATCCACGACATCGGCTACGATGGCCCCTATACCTTCGAGACCCAGCGTGGCACTGATCCGCTTCGCACGGCGCGCTATAACATGGATTTCACGACGTTCTTTTTCGAGGAAGGCCGGGGCGGATGAAAATCAATAAGGTTTTGTTCGTCGGGCTCGGCGGCGCCGGGCAGAGACACCTGCGCATGTTCAAGGCGCACCTGCCCGGCGGCGTCGCCTTTACGGCGTACCGGGCCACCGGGCAAACCCCCGCCCTGAACAACGATTTCACCGTCGCCGAAGGGGTTTCGTTGGCCGATGAATACGGGCTTTCCCTTTTCGACAATCTGGACGCCGCCTTGGACGACGGCCCCGATCTGGTCGTCATTTCCAACCCGACGGCACTCCACCTGGGCGTCATGCAAAAAGCGGCGGCCCGGGGCATCGGCATCTTCGTTGAAAAACCGGCGACCCATACGCTTGACGGACTCGACGAACTGGAGGCTTTGGTCCGGGAAAAGGATCTGCCGTTTTTCGTTTCCTTCCAACGCCGGTTTCACCCCCATCTCCACCGCATCAAGGAAATGATGGAAACGGGCGCCTTGGGAAAAACCCTCAACGCCGGGTTCAGCGTCGCGTCCTACGTGCCCGCCTGGCACCCTTACGAGGATTTCCGCCAGCTTTATGCCTGCCGCAAGGATTTGGGGGGCGGCGTTCTGTTGACAGAGATCCATGAAATCGACCTTTGCTGCTGGTACTTCGGCCCGCCGCAAACGGTGGCGTGCACCGGCGGCAACTACTCCGATGTCGCCATGGATGTCGAGGATACGGTGCATCTGACGCTGGGATACACGGAGTTCTCAGTCCGCATCGACCTTTGCTTCATGCAGCGCCATAACCAACGCCGGCTTTTTATCGCCGGGACCGACGGCTACGTCGAATGGGACCAGGACGGCAACCGGCTGTTGGTCGAGGATTACAAAAGCGGGCAAAATGAGAGCCTGGAAGACCCCTGCTTCGCCAACGACGACATGTTCACCGCCCAGACCCGGTATTTTGTCGATGAATTCGAGCCCCAGGGCAGCGGCGATTATCTCGACGCGGCCCGTCAATCCTTGGTGGTGGTCGAAGCGGCGCGCCAGTCCATGGTTTCGGGCACGGCTGTTCCTCTTTACAAATTTTAGGCGCAAGGGAGTGTTTGCATGACGGGTGCCAGTAAATTTTCACTCAAAGACCGCGTCGCCGTAATCACCGGGGGTGCCGGGCTGCTGGGAACACAACACGCGGAAGCCATCGCCGAAGCCGGCGGTGTCCCGGTTCTCTGGGATATCGACGGGGTGGCGGCGGAGCGGGAAGCCCATCGCATTCGGGAAACGTACGCCACCAAAGCCCAAGGCATGAACGTCGACATTACCGATCCGGCGTCCGTGGCCGGTGGCCTCGCCGATGTCGTGAAGTCCTTCGGCCGCGTCCATATCCTTATCAACAACGCGGCCAATGATCCCAAGGTCGGGCCCGAGGCGGGAACGACGTGGAGCCGGTTTGAAAATTTTTCAATCGATATGTGGCAGCAGGATATGGCCGTCGGGCTGACCGGAGCCTTTTTATGCAGCCAGGCCGTCGGCGCGCATATGGCGCAAAAAAACGGTGGAGTTATTTTGAATATTGCCTCCGACCTCAGCGTCATCGCTCCCGACCAACGGCTCTACCGCCAAGAGGGTCTGGCCGATGACGAGCAACCGGTGAAACCGGTGTCCTATTCGGTGGTCAAGCACGGCCTGATCGGGTTAACCAAATATCTTTCTACCTACTGGGCCGACAAAGGCGTTCGCTGCAACGCCATCTCGCCGGGCGGCGTCTACACCGACCAACCGGAAGAATTTGTCCAGCGCCTGGACAACCTGATTCCCATGGGGCGCATGGCGGAAAAAGATGAATACAAAGGGGCCATCGTTTTTTTGTGTTCCGATGCGTCGTCTTACATGACCGGGCAAAACCTCGTCATGGACGGCGGGCGCAGCGTACTGTAATTCCTGAATCGACTTTTGATAGACCAATTTAAAAAAATCTATTCTCTGCTCGACCGGCAGACCCGTGTCGGATTAGCTGGTCTGTTCGGGCTGATCTTTGTTGCCGCCTTGCTGGAAATGGCGGGCATCAGCATGTTCGTGCCGTTGCTGCATATTTTGTCCGACCCCGCCAAGGTCGATTCTCTTCCCGTCATCGGTGGGCTTTATCACCAATGGGCCGACGGAGACCCCAGCCGTTTCATCGTCTTGCTTTGCAGTATTCTATTCGCCTTTTTCGTCGCCAAGAATATCGTTCTCGCCCTCATCATCTATTGTCAAAATTTATTCGTCCTACGGCGTAAAGCGCGTTTCGCCCACGACCTTATGCAAGCCTACTTGGAACGACCCTACGTGTTTCACCTGCAACACAACACGTCGGAACTGGTGCGTAACGTGACCCTGCTGGCCAGCCGTTTGTACCTGAAAGGGGTGATGCCCTTCGTCAATACGGCAATGGAGCTTTTGACCGCGATTGCAGTCCTGGTCGTCCTGATGGTGGTGGACCCCGGCACGACTCTTGGCGTTGTCCTGGTGATCGGCCTTTCCGTTGCCGTATTCTATCGCACCATCCGTCACCGGGTCCGAGAATGGGGCGCGCGCACCATCCAATATGACGGGGAAATTTTGCTTCGGGCCAACCAGGCGTTGGGGTCGATCAAGGAGACAAAAATTTCCGGTAAAGAGGCTTTCTTCGCCGATGCCTTCTGGAAGCCGTGCCATGCCTTGGCCCGTTACATGGCGCTGAGTAGTACCGCCAGCCACCTTCCACGCCTGTTCATTGAAGCCGTCGCCATGGGTGGGCTTTTGCTTTTGGTCCTGGCGCTGATCCAACTGCAAGAAAAAACGGTTGGAGAAATCCTTCCCACACTGGGAATTTTCGGTGTCGCCGCCATGCGCCTGATGCCGTCTTTTAGCAAGATCGTTTCCAACATAACACTGCTTCGCGAAAACATGGCAAGCGTCGACATCCTCCACGACGATCTTCGCGGTCCTGAGGCGGCGACCCGTACGCCGAAAACCCAAACCGGCGACATTGATGCGGCCGCCACGGCCGGCAGCGCCCTGGCGTTCAAGGATGGCCTTCGCCTTGAAGGCGTGTCCTACCGCTATCCCGGCAGCGACGGCACGGTGTTGGACGACGTGAACCTGACCATCCCGTTCCGCCGCTCGGTCGCCCTGGTCGGGCAGTCCGGCGCCGGCAAGACGACTCTGGTGGATGTGATCCTGGGATTGTTGGAGCCGACCGAAGGAAGCCTCACCGTGGATGGGGAAAGCCTTTTTGAAAACCTGGGCAGCTGGCAACGGCGCATCGGTTACATCCCGCAGGACATCTACCTGACCGACGATACCCTCAGGAACAATATCGCCCTTGGCGTCGAGGCCTCGGACATAGACCCGGTCGCCATGGAACATGCCGTCAAAACCGCACACCTGGAGGATTTTATAAATTCCCTGCCCAAAGGTCTTGATACGATCCTGGGTGAGCGCGGCACGAGATTTTCAGGCGGCCAGCGGCAACGGGTGGGGATTGCCCGTGCCCTTTACCATGACCCGGAAATCCTGGTCATGGACGAAGCCACGTCGGCGCTGGACAGCGAAACTGAAAACAGGATCAGCCAGGCCATCGACGGGCTCAGCGGGAAAAAGACCGTGATCGTCATCGCCCATCGTCTTAGCACCGTCCGCAACTGTGATCGTATCGTTTTTCTGGAAGGTGGCCAAGTCATCGATACCGGCACCTTTGACGAGCTGGCGAAGCGCAACGCCAATTTCAATCGCATGGTCGAACTATCCCAACTGGAAACGCCACCGCCGTGACTGTATTGCTGAGAACAAGTCACGACCTTCCCCCTACCCCGACTTACAGCCAGTGGCTGACCATCGGGAATACGGCCCACAGTCTGACTCCCGAGGGGAAAGTCCCCGGTTTATCAGCGGAATTGGAAGACGCCTTCGACACCATTGCCAAAACCTGGCTGTCGCTAGGCCGTGAACTCGGCACCGAGCCATCAGCGGGACTGGCCCATACGCCCGCCTGTTCCGCCAACGCGTCTGACTTCGGCCTGATGATGACGTGGTCCCGGATTGTCGAAAAAAAAGCCGGCGCTGAGGAGACTGTTTTGGTGGTCTGTGACGATCCCTGGATGTTCCGTCACCTGTCCAGTCTGCAGGGGGTCAACGCCGGGACGCCACCGGGACTTTGGTGCTTGCGGTTGAAACTGGCGGCGCGTGGTTTCGCGGCGCGGCTCAAAAATGCCGTGATCCTGGCCAGGGACTCCATTCGGCTACGCCACCAACGCCGGTTGGCAACATCATCAAGCGCGGTTCTTCTGGTTTACGGTCATCCGAAAAGCACGGCGGAGGGAACGGACGGTTATTTTGGCGGCCTGATGAAGGAAAGCACCGACCTTTGCCGAATGTTGCACGTAGACTGTGCTGCTGCCCGGGTCCGCGAATTGGAAGGCGGCGGTCGGACCCTAAGCTTACGTGCCTGGGGGAAATTATCAGATGCCTTGCTTCTTCCCTTCGCCCGTTGGAAGCCTCTACCCCGGCATCTAATTGGCGAATGGGGTTGGCTGGTGCGCCGGGCGGCAGCGCTGGAAGGCGGCACCGGTCAGGGTGCTACGATCGCTTGGCAACAGAAATGCCAACACCGCTGGCTAACCGATACCCGGCCCCGCATCCTCGTCTGGCCCTGGGAAAATCATTCTTGGGAGCGTGAATTCGTCCGCACCGCCCGGGCTCTTGGCATACGCACCATCGGCTACCAACATTCGGTGATCGGGCGACAGATGCTTAATTGCGCGGCCGGCTCTAACCCGGACGGACTGGCGTCGCTGCCCGACCAGATCTTGTGCACCGGGGATTCCACCCGCCGTCAACTTCTGGAATGGGGCGTGCCGGATGAACGGCTGAAAATCGGCGGCGCGCTAAGATTCTTCAAACCGCCTTCCATCAACCCCGATCCTGAAGGCCCGGTATACTTAGCGCTTCCCTTCGATCCCGAAACCGCCGGGCAAATGATCGCCGCTGCCCACGCCCTTACCGACAAGGGATTCCGCTTCCTGGTCAAGGACCATCCCATGACGCCCTTCCTATTCAGCCCCACACCGGCGATCGAACGCACGGATAAGCCTTTTTTCGAGCATCCTGGCCTTCGCGCCCTTGTCTATGCGGCAACCACCGTTGGACTGGAATCGGCGCTAACGGGCCTTCCCACCATCCGCTTCCGTCCTGAGGGCCGGATCGCGATTGATATCCTGCCCAAGGGAGTCCGGTTGCCGGTAACCGACGCCGCCGGACTGGCCCAGGCAATCAACCAAGCGAGCATCCCCGCCCTCGACCGCAGTGATATTTTCGCCCCCGTTCCCAAAGACCTTTGGCAGAGGACACTCGCAAATGATTGACCCCTTTCGCAATCCCCTTAAGACCCGGCTTGGTGAAGGCCAGCCTTGTGTCGGTGCGTGGCTATCGTCCGGGTCCCCGGTCAACGCCGAAGCCATGGCCTCGATGGGATTCCATTGGCTGTGCGTGGATATGGAGCATGGGTCCACAGATATTTCCCAGGTTGAGGCCGTCTTCGTCGCGGCCGAACGACACGGCGCAGCACCGGTGGCCCGCCTCGGTTCGCTGGACGGCCATCTGGCGCGGCGGCTTCTGGACCTCGGCGCGGCGGGGATAATTGTCGCCGGCGTCGAGGATGCCAGCGCGTTCGAGGCATTCGCCAAACATTGTTTTTATGGTCCCGATGGCCACCGCGGGGTCGGATTATCGCGCTGCAACAAATGGGGCGACACGTTTGAAGACTACAAGGCCGGTTTTCGCCCGGTGCTGGTGCCGATGATCGAAACCGTAGCCGGCGTCAAAGCCGCCGGGGATTTAGCCGCACTCAAGGAAGTCGATGCCTTGTTCCTGGGGCCTTACGATTTGTCATCCGATCTGGGCGCGGCGGGCGATTTTAATGCCATTCCCTATAAAGAGTCCGTCGAACGAGTCCGCCAAGCCTGTGCCGACAATGCAAAGGCTGCGGGCATTCACCAGGTCGCGCCGGATAAAAAGGAGCTCCAGGCCCGCATTGACGAAGGCTTTGGGCTTTTGGCCTATGGAACCGACGTCATCGCCATGCGCCAGGCGCTTTCGGGCATCAAGGAACTGAAGGGGATGCCATGATCGACGGCCCGGTTTGCATCATCCCGGCCCGGATGGCTTCCAGCCGTTATCCCGGGAAACCGCTGGAACCCCTTTTGGGGTTGGCGTTGGTGCTGCATGTTTATGAGCGCTGCCGGCTTTATCAGGGTTTTTCCGAGGTCGTCATCGCCACCTGCGACGACGAAATCATGCAGGCGGCAGAAGCCCACGGCGCACCGGCCGTAATGACCGCCAACACCCACGAACGCTGCACCGACCGGGTTCAGGAGGCGATTGAAACCCGTTACCCCGACATGCCGGGCGATTCGGTTGTTGTCATGGTCCAGGGCGACGAGGTCCTGGTCTCGCCCGAGATGATCGCGGACGTGCTCAAAGCCCAGTCGCGCACCGGGGCGCCGGTGGTCAACCTGGGCTCGCGCCTGACCCGGACCGAAGACCACGATGACCCCAACACGGTCAAGGTGGTCGCCGGGGCCGATGGCCGGGCGCTTTGCTTCTCGCGGGCGCCGATCCCGTTCCGCAACCGGGGCGAAGACGTTCCCATGTTCCAGCAAACAGGCATCATGGCCTTCACCCACGGGTTCCTTAAACAATTCGCCGAGCTTCCTCAAACTCCGCTTGAGATAGCCGAATCCGTGGACATGATGAGGGTCCTGGAACATGGAATTTCCCTTTTCGTCGCCTTCACCGAAACGCAAACTATCGGCGTCGATACCCCCGACGACAAAGCCCGCGGCGAGGAAATACTGGCCGCAGACCCCCTGACCGAACGCTATTTAAGCCTTTCCTAGCCCATGGCACTTTTCACCGGAAACAAGGCCCTCGAGGCCCTTTACGCCGAGGTCGAAACCCCTGAGGCTGCACGGTCGTCCTATTGGGAACACGAAATTCAATACGTCCAGATGACTGCAGACGGTCAACTTCAGGGCAAGAGCGTGTTGGGCAGCGTGTCGACAAAAATGGGAATGCTCAATTCCGCCGCCCATTGGGTTTTGCAGGCGCCCTTCCGCCGAATGGGGCGGGGTCTCAAGGATTTCCCGGAATGCCAGCGCCTGGGCCGTCTCGTCGCGCGGCGCCAGGGCCGCCAGTTCACCCACGACATGGTCCGCCAAACGTTATCTTTGGCCGTAATCCGCCAGCATGCCGACATCACATCGGAAGGCCCGTGCAACCTGATCATCGGCGACGGCTACGGCGTCATGACCTCGCTTGCCTTGTTGTCGTCGCCTTTGCGAAAGGCTATTGCCGTCAACCTGACCCGGTCTTTGTTGCTGGATCTTACCTATATAAGCAAGGCGGTCCCCGATGCCGGGTTTGCCCTGGTGACCAGCCCCGAAGACTTGGCCCAGGCCCTTGAGCGACCCGATATCCGCCTCATTGCCGTGCAGGCGGATAACGCCCCGATGATCGAAAATGCCCCCATCAGCCTAGCCATTAATGTCCACTCCATGCAGGAAATGGACCCGCCCGTGATTGCAGGCTACTTCCGCATCCTGCGCGCCAATACGGCGGACCGCACGTTGTTTTATTGCTGCAACAAGCGGGTCAAAGAGCTGGTGGATGGCTCGAAGGCCCGTTTCGACGACTACCCCTGGCACCCCGATGACCAAATCCTGGTCGACGAAATCAGCGCCTGGAGCCAGATGTTCTATTCCAAGACGCCGCCGTTCTGGCACCGCCGCAAGGGTGGAGATTGGGCGACGCAACATCGGTTGGCCTACCTTCATCGTGAGAAACCCTTTAGCTTTCCACTCGAATGCAAAAAATCTACCCATAATGACCTTATTCAATAAAGCACTCCTTCTGGCGGATGGGATAGGCGTCGCCGCGTTTGCGTTGGCGCTCGTCGCCCTGCTGCGGTGGCAGCCAAAAGTGCGTAGCGTCACTCCCTTTTTCCTGATTTGGGCTGCCGTATGGCTGTTTGAATATTACTTCCTTGGTGAAAACTCCTACATCCACATGGATGACGAAGGCGACCATTTCGTTCCCTACTATATGTATTTGCTAAACGGCCACCTGGGCGGCCAGTTTGGTCACCACATCGGTGGCGGCACCGACGTCTACACGGCACTTTCACCGGGAATTCAGCTGATATCGCCTGAACTGGTTTGGTTCTCGCTTTTTCCGGTTTGGATCGCCATTCTGATTCACAAGGCGATCGTCGTCAGCGTCGGTTTTTGGGGTGCTTATCTGCTGTGCCGCGACACTTCCAAGGCAGACGCCCTGACCTGTGCAGCGGCCGGGGCATTGTTTACCGTTTCCACTCATAATCTGCTCTACATCACGTATTCCATCGGCGCCGCGCTGTCTTTTCTTCCCTTGGCCATTTACGTTTTCGTGGTCCGCTCCGGCGCGCAACGTTACTGGCTCTATGCCATCCCCACCGCCATTGTCACGGCGGTTTATCTGGACCCAACCCATGTCGTCGAAACGATGTTCGCCGGCATCGGCCTATCCGCCATAATGTTGAAGCGGCTTAACTTTCGGGTGGCGCTGTCACTTATCCTTTTGTTCGCCGCCGTCCTGGTCAATTGGGCAGAGCCGATCTACGCCATGCTGCAGATATCGCCCCTGACATACCGGGGCAGCTTCACCGATCTAAAGATGTTGTCCCTGGAGCAGGTCTCCCTATCGATACAGACTCTGATGCTCAGGGCCCCGGAAAACAGAGTTACGCTGCTCGCTTTTGCTTCCCTGGCGGTTTTATGGCTCTATCGTGACGAAACTCGTTGGCGGTTAACGGTTGGCATCGCGGCCTTGTTCACGCTTTATGTATTCCTGATTCTGTTCCCGTTCCAGGTTATCGGAATGGGGACTGTGAACAATCTTTCCCATCACTATGTGTTGCTGGCCATAACCGCCCTTACGCTGTTGCCGCTGGTTCGCGCGGCGGAATTGTTTCGCCTGCCTGGGGGCTCGCAGATGGCCGCTTATCAGGGCGTCGGCGGGGCCGTGATTCTGGCCCTTGCGATCGGCATGTTGGTTCAGTTCAAGGTCTATAATCTGGCCAACCTTCTCTATCACGGCGGCCAAAATCAGTACCATTCCATCGCCGCTTCTTTGGCCGGTGATTGGCGGCCCAAGGAGCCGTTCCGGGTTATCTCGCTGCGCGTCCGCGACCTCGGGCCGGAGCCGGGCTTAACCTCCGGCTTCTACGGGCTTGAGGGCTTCGATATGTTCATGATGCTCGAGCCCAAAGAGCGCACGACGTACTTTAAAGCCAGCATTCACAAGGGAGCAAAAGTCAAACCCGGAAACGACCCGCGCTTAATGGTGGATTGGTCGAGATGGCGGGATGGAAAGTACCAGGGAATCGGTCAGCAGGTTTCCTTGCCTTTGCTGCGGGCGGCAAACGTCAGCTTCATCCTCAGCCCACTGCCCATGGAAGAGGATGGGGTGCGTCTGGTGGCCGGGCCGAAAGCGCCGCCGATGACCCGGGACGCAAGGAAAGAGCATTTTGCCGACTATATGAAAGACCGGGTCAACCGATTGTTCGACTTCCCAGATCTTTATGTCTATGCCCTGCCTGATCCTTATCCGCAGGTATATGCCGCCGACCACTTGGTGGTTGGTCCGGATGCCGTGAGCGCTACCCAGTTCCTGAGGAAAATGGAACGAGAAGTCGCCGGCCCGGGACGGGTTGTCTTCGTTCGCCAATCGGAAAAAGCCGCCCTGGGGGCCACTCAAACCAGCCTGAAGGTAAAAAAATATGCGCGGATAAAAGACGGCTTTACCGCCGACACGGACGCGCCGGATGGCGGTATCCTGGTCATCAATACCATCGCCGTGCCGTTCTGGCGCGCCACCGCCGACGGCAACCCCCTCACCATAGTGCCGGTCAATCACGTTCAAATGGGCGTTCAGGTTCCGCCCGGCACCCGAGAGGTCCGATTCGCCTATCAACGCCCAAGCGTGAGAGAGGTCTTGCGCCGGTTTGTCTTCTGAAAAATGTGATTTTCGAGCCTTTTGGGACGTCACCGTTCCGGCTGGTAAAAAATCTATCGTTTCTAGCTATCTGCTCCCATATAAATACTGAACCCATGCATCCTTCCCTAATAACGATGATCGCCGTCAATGGCGTCGCCTTTCGCCGTGACGACAAGGTGGTGTTTACTGAGGCCCGCCCGCGGCTGCGTGCCCTGGACGATATCCCGCTGCCGTCCTGGAATCTGTTCCCGCTCGCCAGCTATCTGGACAACGGCTACGGTTTCGGAGTCAATCGCGGCCGGTCCATGCCCATTCTGGCGACCCGGGGATGTCCCTATCAATGCACCTTCTGCTCAAACCCGACCATGGGGGGGACCCGCTGGGTTTCCCGCGACCCGGAACAGGTACTCGCGGAAATGCTCAGCTATCACAAGCAATACAAAATTGATAATTTTGATTTCTACGACCTGACGGCCATCGTAAAGAAAGACTGGATCGTCCGTTTCTGTAACATGGCGATCGACTGCGGGGTCAATTTCACCTGGCAACTACCCAGCGGCGCCCGGTCCGAAGCGATCGATTCCGAGGTCTCCGAACTGCTGTACAAATCGGGCTGTCGCAACATGAGCTATGCGCCGGAAAGCGGCGCGCCGTCGGTTCTGAAGCGGATCAAGAAAAAGATCGACCTCCGGGACATGGAAAAATCCATGCGCGCCCCGATTAGAAACAGCATCAACTGCAAAGCCAACATCCTTATCGGTTTTCCAAACGAAACCCATGCCGAGGTTTTTCAAACCCTTTGGTTCACCGTGCGCTTGGCGGCAATTGGAATCCACGATATATCGTTTTCCCCCTTTTCCCCCTTTTCCCCCTATCCCGGTTCCGAATTGTTTTCGGATATGCGAAAATCCCACCTTATAACGGATTACAGTGATGAGTTCTTTTACGTCCTCTCGGCTTACACCGACATAACAAAAACCACTTCATGTTCTCAACACATCAGCAATCGGGCTCTTGGGTTCTATCGAATTTTCGGTATGTTGATGTTTTACGGAATGCTTTACATGATCAGACCCTGGAGGCTGATAAGAACTATCCGCAACGTTTTCGGTGAACGGCAAGAATCGCGTTTGGAAATGTCTCTTCGGGATTTGTATATTCGGCTAACCAAATCGAAACAGGCTGCTGCCCGTTAGGGCCTCCGCCTTTCACCTTCACAAGGCGAGCGCCATCATTCCATGACCCTGAGAACCCAAATCCTTGATCTGGCTCGTAAATTTGCCGCCGAACGCGAAGCGGGTGGTTTTGCCCCCGGCGAGACCTATATCCCGGTCAGCGGCAAGGTTCTGGATGAAGAGGACCTCGTCAACCTGATCGATGCGTCCCTAGACATGCATCTGACCACCGGGCGCTTCGCCAAGGATTTCGAAGCCGCGCTGGCCGCCAAATTCGGCGTTACCCGGTCCAGCCTGACGGTTTCCGGGTCGGCGGCGAACCTGCTGGCATTTTCGGCCCTGACCTCGCACAAGCTGCGCCAGCGCCGGATCGCACCCGGCAGCGAAGTCATCACCGTCGCCGCTGGGTTCCCGACGACCATCGCGCCGATCCTCCAGAACGGCTGCATCCCCGTCTTCGTTGATGTCGAGCCCGGCACCTACAACATCGACCCCACCCGGCTGGCTGACGCCGTCGGACCAAAAACCCGAGCCATTATGCTGGCGCACACCATGGGCAACCCGTTCAACCTCGACGCCGTGACCGGGCTGGCGAAGAAACACGACCTGTTCCTGATCGAGGATTGCTGCGATGCCTTCGGGGCCACCTATGACGGGGAAAATGTCGGCACCTTTGGCGATCTGGCGACGCTCAGCTTCTACCCCGCCCATCACATCACCATGGGCGAGGGCGGTGCGGTCCTGACCAACCGCAACCTGTTCGGGCGGCTGGTCGATTCCTACCGGGACTGGGGGCGCGATTGCTGGTGCGAACCCGGCAAGGACAACACCTGCGAAAAACGCTGGGATTGGAAATTTGGAGACCTTCCGCAAGGCTACGACCATAAATATGTCTATGCCCACATCGGCTATAACCTAAAGGTGACGGACATGCAGGCCGCCATCGGCTGCAGTCAGCTTAAGAAGGTCGATGGGTTCATTCGATCACGGCGGGATAATTTCACCAAACTCGACAGGTTGCTGAAGCAATCCGGCATGGAGGAATTCTTTGACTTTCCCCTTGCGACGGAAAAATCGGACCCCAGCTGGTTCGGATATCTGCTGGCCATCAAGGATGGCGCACCCTTTGAACGGGGCGATGTCGTGCGTTATCTGGAAGACCATCAAATCGGGACACGCCAGCTTTTTGCCGGTAATATTCTGCGTCAACCCGGTTACCGGGACATCGACCATCGCGTCGCCGGTGATCTGGTGGTCACCGACAAGATCATGCGGGACTGTTTCTGGATTGGCCTGTGGCCCGGCCTCGGCGAGGCGGAATTGAATTATATGGCGGAAACCTTCCGCTCCATGGTTAAGGCGTTGACGTCATGAAATGTGTAATTGTCGCCGGCGGCTACGGCAGCCGGCTCAGCGAGGAAACCCAGGACAAGCCAAAACCGATGGTCGAGATCGGCGGCATGCCTATACTGTGGCACATCATGAAAACCTACAGCCATTTCGGTATTCAGGATTTCATCATCTGCCTCGGTTACAAGGGCTACCTGATCAAGGAATATTTCGCCAACTATCACCTGCACATGTCCGACGTGACCTTTGATCTGTCGGACAATTCGACCATCATCCACCAATCGGCCAGCGAGCCGTGGCGGGTGACGCTGGTCGATACAGGCGTTGACGTGATGACCGGCGGGCGGCTGACAAACATCGCACATCATCTCGACGACGAACCGTTCTGCTTCACCTACGGCGATGGCGTCGCCGATATCGATGTCGCCGCCCTGGTCGACCAACATAAAAGTCACGGCAAGCTGGCGACGGTGACAGCGGTGCGGCAACCGGGCCGGTTCGGCCACTTGCAAATCGCCGACGGCGCGGTCACGGGCTTTTCTGAAAAGCCCGACGGCGACTGGATAAACGGCGGATTCTTCGTTCTTGAGCCCGGCGCACTCGACACCATTAGCAGAGCCGACGTATCGTGGGAACGCGAACCGATGGAACAGCTCAGCCGCGACGGCCAGTTGGACAGCTATCTGCACCAGGGATTTTGGCAGTGCATGGACACACTCCGCGACAAAAACCACCTGGAAGACCTGTGGCAAAGCGGCAACGCACCGTGGAAAGTCTGGAATGACGGAAACGGCTCTTAAACCGATGCTGAATGCCGAGTTCTGGAATGGCCGACGTGTCTTCCTGACCGGCCACACCGGGTTCAAGGGTGCATGGCTTGTCGCCATACTCCGGCATCTGGGGTCTGTCACGGGGGGGTACGCATTGGCACCGGATACCACGCCCAATCTGTTCGATGCCGCCGGAATTGCCGGCATGTGCAACCACCGGATCGGCGACGTTCGAGATTCCGAAGCCCTGGTCGGGGCGATACGGGATTTCAAACCCGAAATCATCATTCACATGGCCGCCCAGTCCCTGGTCCGACGGTCCTATCGCGACCCCCTGGAAACGGTGCAGGTCAATATCCTCGGCACCGCCAACCTGCTCGAGGCCTGCCGCGCCGCCGACAGTATCCGGGCCGTGGTCAACGTCACCACCGACAAATGCTATGAAAACCGCAACCAGGCCGAAGGCTACCGGGAAACGGATCCCCTGGGCGGCAAGGACCCCTACAGCGCCAGCAAGGCATGCTCGGAAATCATTACCGGTGCCTATCGTGAGTCGTTTTTTAACGCCGGTGGGGACGGTCTTGCCCTGGCGTCGGCCCGGGCCGGCAACGTCATCGGCGGCGGCGACTGGTGCGAAGACCGCATCATCCCGGACGCCGTGCGCGCGTTTTCCACCGACCAGCCTCTCGTCATTCGCAACGCCATAGCGGTACGGCCGTGGCAGCATGTATTGGAACCGGTGTCCGGTTATCTGTTGCTGGCCGAGCGGCTGGCCGAGCAGGGCGCCGCTTATGCAAAGGGATGGAATTTTGGCCCCGAAAGCGGCAAGGTTTTTTCTGTCGCCCAGGTGGTTGAGGAATTTGCCGGCCATTGGCCCGGCCCGACCGAATGGGAAGCCCAGACCTCGCCCGACGCGCCCCACGAAGCTCAGACCCTGGTCCTCGATTCGACGCTGGCCGGCAAGGAGCTCGGCTGGCGGGCGCGCCTCGGTTTCAAGGACGCCGTCCGACTGACCGCCGAATGGTACGCCATCCACCATACGGGCGCGGATACGGCGACGCTGGCCGGTCTACTGGAACGCCAGATTGCCGATTATCTGGACGCCATCCAGCCGGAGGCCTGATGGCGGTTCTGATCACGGGCGCGTCCGGCTATATCGGCCATCATCTAACGAAGCGGCTGGTCGAAGAAAATAAAACCGTGACCGCCATCCTGCGCCCATCCTCGCAACCGGATCGCCTCCGCGCACTCGGCGGCGGGGTGCGGCTTTACGTTGATGATGGAACACCCGACGGGCTGGCCTCGGCCTTTGACGGCGGGCCCGTCGAAACGGTCTTTCATCTGGCCGCGCATCGTCCCGGCGGCGGAGAGGAGGACCGGGACGCCACGCTGGAAGCCAACGTTGATTTCTCCACCCGGCTTTGGCACGCCGCCCGGCAAAACAATTGCAAGGCGTTCATCAACACCGGGTCCTACTGGCAGTTCGACGCTGCCGGGAAACCGGCCCCCAATTCGTTTTATGCGGAAACTAAGCAGACGTTTCAGGATTTTCTCTACACCCGCCCAGAAGACGGCGGGCTTGCGGCGGTGACACTGGTCCTGTTCGACGTCTACGGACCCGGAGACTGGCGGGGTGGACTCACGGCGGCCTTCGGTCGCGCTGCCCAAGGAGAACCCGTCGATATGAGCGGCGGCGAACAGGTTCTGGACATGATCCATGTATCCGACGTGGTGGACGGCTTTCTTAACGCCGCAACCCTTTTGAAACGTGGCGACATCGGGCCGAGGCACCGGGCCTATTTCCTTGGCTCGGAACATCCGGCGACCCTAAAAAACATTGCCGCGGTGTTCGAAGCCGCCTGCGGCCGCCCGTTGGCGCTGAACTGGGGCGCGCTGGACTACCATCCCAACCAGATCTTTCAGCCGTGTCCGGCGGATCCGATGCTGCCGGAATGGAAACCTTCCCATTCTCTGGGCGCGGGATTCGCCGAACTGGCTGGGGAATTGAACTTGAGTAACACGGTGTAACGCGGGATAAGGCTGATATGGCAGACAAAAAACTGATTTCCTTTGTCATTCCGGTGTTCAACGAACAGGAGAACATCGAACCGTTCCTCGACACGCTGAACGCCGAGACCGCCGGTCTGTCCGACCGATATGATTTTGAAATCCTGTTTACCGACAACCACAGCACCGACGATACCTTCAAGATGTTGAATGCCCGCGCCGAAAAGGACAAACGCATCCGGGTGATCCGCTTTTCCCGGAATTTTGGTTACCAGCGATCGATCCTGACGGCCTATGCCAACGCCCGGGGCGATGCTGCAATTCAGCTCGATTGCGACCTCCAGGACCCGCCGTCGCTGGTCGGCGAATTTCTCAGGTTGTGGGAGGAAGGTAATGCCGTTGTCTACGGCATCCGCAAGACGCGCAAGGAAGGCTGGCTGCTGCACACCGCGCGCCGGGCCTTTTACAGGCTGGTGGATGCGTTAGCCGATATCGACCTGCCACACCATGCCGGCGATTTCCGGCTGGTGGACCGGAAAATCCTCGATCTGATAACGGCGTCCCAAGACCGCAACCCCTATCTGCGCGGCATGATCGCGCGTTGTGGATTCAAGCAGGTGGGGGTGCCTTATGACCGGGAGTCCCGACAACGGGGGATCAGCAAATTTTCACCGGGCGAATATTTCTCCATCGCCTTCGACGGAATCGTCAGTCAGTCGGTCATTCCGCTCAGGCTGGCGACCTATACCGGACTAATTGTCGCCATGGTGACGTTTGCTGCGGTTTTGGTTTATTTCCTTGGCCACGCTATGTTCGGCGCGACTTGGCCACCCGGCTTTGCCACTCAAACAATGCTGATCCTGTTCGGCATCAGCGTCAACGCGCTGTTCTTGGGCATCATCGGTGAATACGTGGCCCGGATTTACCAGCAAAGCGTCAAGGGTCCGGTAACCATCGTCGAGCAGGTGGTTCCGAGGAAAGACCGGTCCGGAGTAAAAATGCCCGGCAATGACGGATAACACGGCTGACGACGCCCACGGGATCAAGAGCATATGACTAAAAAATTAAAAGTCGGAATCGCCGGATACGGCGTCGTTGGTAAACGTCGGCGCACGGTCATTGACGAACACCCGGCATTGGAAACGGTGGCCGTTTCGGACCGGAACCTGGACGGCGACGGCACGTTCGAGGACGGGGTGCGCTATTATGATGACTACCGGAAGCTTTTTGATGAAAATCTCGACATGCTGTTCGTGTGCCTGACCAACGACATTAACCCGGACGCCACCATCACTGGCTTAACGAACGACCTGCATGTGTTTTGCGAGAAACCGCCCGGCCGCACCATTGATGACATCGCCCGGGTGATTGCGGCGGAAAAACAACACCCCGGTCTCAAGCTCAAATATGGATTTAATCACCGCTATCACGATTCCATTCGCGACGCGCTGGAAATTCTCCATTCCGGTGAACTTGGCGAAGTCATCAACCTTCGCGGCGTCTATGGAAAGTCGCAATTGATCACCTTTGACC
Organism: Rhodospirillales bacterium; assembly: GCA_013204265.1. GTDB lineage: Bacteria > Pseudomonadota > Alphaproteobacteria > Rhodospirillales > Casp-alpha2 > Casp-alpha2. The sequence goes on along the minus strand of JABMOG010000151.1, from coordinate 15,202 downwards.
AAACATCGTGGCGCACCCAGCGTGCGCTTTCCGGCGGTGGCGTACTGCTGGACCAGGGCATCCACATCGTTGACCTGTTGAGACTATTTGCCGGCGAGTTTACCGAAATCCACAGCTTTATTTCCAACAGCGTCTGGAACCATGACGTCGAGGACAACGCCTACGCTTTGATGCGTACCGATGACGGCAAGGTCGCCATGCTGCATTCGTCGGCCAGCCAATGGCGCCACCGCTTCGGGCTTGAGGTCACACTGACGAAAGGCGCTTTGAACATGACCGGAATTCTGTCCGGGTCGAAAAGCTACGGCGCCGAGACCTTGGCCATTGCGCGGACCACCGGCGACGACCGCGGCGACCCCGAAGAAGAAATCCGTAACTACGAAAGCGACCAGTCCTGGGCCGACGAGGTTGCCGAATTCGCCGATGCAGTGCTACAAGACACACCGATCCTGCACGGATCGTCCGAAGATGCGCTGATCACCATGCAGCTGGTCTATCAAATTTATTGCGCCGACCCGGATTGGAAAAAAAAGTGGGGTTTGAAAAGCTGACGGCGTTGCGAAGCTAAAAAAATAATTTCATGAAATTCAAACCCCTTTTAACAAACTTTTTTCTTGTCACCATATCCATTGCGGTTACGGCCGTTGGTATCGAATATGGGACCCGCTTGATGTATCCCGCCCTTGAACCCTCAGGGCATCTCCGCTTCGTTAAGGGCAATGGCGAAATACCCACCCTGGGCCCTCGCAACACCCGATTGCGGCAGATCAAAAACACCGGTGATTTTGACGTCACCGTAAACTTTAATAAATATGGATTCCGCGATTCCAAAAATCTTGAAGACTCCGCACCCGGCGATTATTTCCTGGTCGGGGATTCCCTCAGCATTGGATGGGGGGTGGAGGAGGAAGAACGTTATTCAAACCTTATCCAGGCAGCCTTGGGGCGAAAGGTCTTCAATCTAAGCATTCCGGGGGACATGGACAATTTCGAGAAGGTCCTGGGTTATGCAAAAAAAAATGGCGCAAAAATAACCAGGCTTCTGTTGGCCATCAGCATGTCCATCAATTTAAAGAATTTCGAAAAAAAGGCCGAGGAAAAACCGGCCCCCAGTCCGCGCTCAGGTATCGTCGCCACTCTTAAGCCGATTTTGATGACCCATTCGGCATTTTATTTTTTGGTGACGTCCTTTGTTCACAAAAACGAAATGCTAAAGAAAAAAGCCATAGAGCTGGGGTTCTTAAACCCCAGTATCGAGGGGGTCGCGCACCTGCCTTTTTCCAGGGAAAATATTAATTCCATGACCCGCCGCGCCGCCCGACTGGCGGAAAAATACGAGACCACTATCATTATCGGCCATTCCAGGGGGTTGTGGTTTGGCACCGAAGATGAGAAAAAGACCGCGTGGCGCACTCACAAGGCGGTCATTGCTCAATTCAAGAAAATCGGCCTTAAGGTCATCGATATCGGCCAGGCCTTCAGCGAAGATGACGATCCGCAGAAAAATTATTTTGCCAACGACGGCCATTGGAGCCCCAAGGGGCATGCGTCCGCAGCACGTGCCATCATTAAACATCTGAAGGCCAAAAATTGATCCGTCCCGCTCACGCCCGCACCGTTTAAAATGAGAACATAAAAAACAATGTCAAAACCCATAAGCGAAAATGACCCCATTAGAAAAAGCACCGTAACGTCCTATTCCTCCCAGGGCTCAAAAGAATACGAAGATCCCTTGAACAAGAATTTCCTGTATGGGGACATCACCGTTCGTTTTCTGGAGCAAATTTCTTTCCAACCGGATGACACAGACATACTGGACCTCGGTTGTGGTACCGGGTTTGTTTTCGACGAACTCCAAAGCCAATTCCGCGAACAAAACATGCAGGGCACTGGAATAGAGCCGGCCGAGGGCATGTTGAAAATTGCCATTGAAAAATACGAGAACGACAAAATTTTTTCCTTCGATATGGGATCGTTCGAAGAAATTCCCCTAAATGATAAATCCCAGGACAAGATCATCTCTACCCTCGCCCTACATTGGGTGAAGTCGCTTGAGATAGCGGCGACGGAGATGCGCCGGGTTCTGAGGGATACGGGTAGCCTGGATATCCTGATGATCGCCAAGAACGACGGCGCCATTTTCAAAAAGGCAATTGTCAACGCCCTTCGCAATCACCTGACTTTTGCCCAGATAATAGACACCGCGGCGCTGGTCCAGAGAGTCACACCCGAGCAGGTAAAAACCGCCTTTTCGCCGTTTGACGACTGTTTTAAAATCGAAGTTCAAAAATTCGACGACGTCGTCTATGGGACCTTTGACGAACACATGAAATGGTGGAAAGCTCGATCCTCTCCGGTTATTGCCGAGGTCAAGGACAAGAACCATTTTATGATTGATTTACGCGAGGAATTGGAAAAGATCGGCACCGACAGGGGCATCCCCTTCGACACCTCGTATTACTGGATAACAGCGAAGGCAAAATAAAATGGGAAAAACGGAAATTGCCGACCAGTTGAAAAAACTGATTGAAGACGACACCCAGAAAACGATTGAGAGCCATGATCAGAGGCTCGATATCGACTCTTACACCATGATGCTGGCGATAACCTTCGTGAAGGAGGAGTTGGGCATCGAGCTGGACATGGATACCCTGGATTTTGACGCGTTCACGTCTCTCAACACGCTCGCGGAACTAATTCTGAAACAGGCGGAAACCGTTTCGGCAGACGCGCAGCCCTAAATTTAATGTCAAATTCTTTTGGCCCGCCCGTTTCCGGCGGTGAGGATGACCGTGCTTTTCCACTCCTTTCAATTCGCCATTTTTTTTCCAATTGTCTATGTGGCCTATCTGGTTCTGTCACACAAGTTACAGAACAGGATGCTGCTGGTCGCGAGCTATGTTTTCTACGGCTCCTGGGACTGGCGGTATCTTTCGTTGATTCTCCTTTCTACTGTGGTGGATTTCCTGTGTTCACACGGGATTGAGACAACGCAGCGCGCGAAAAGAAAAAAAATATTTGTCACGATTTCCATCATTGCCAATTTGTCGATACTGGGCGTTTTCAAATACTACGACTTCTTCGCCGTCAACTTTCAGGATCTGATGGGGAACTTCGGTCTGACCGTTCATCCTTACTTTCTGAACATTGCGCTGCCGGTCGGCATTTCCTTCTATACGTTCCAGACCATGAGCTACACCATAGACGTCTATCGTGGGAAAATAAGGGCCGCTCAAAATTTTCTTGATTTTGCCCTTTACGTTTCCTTTTTCCCGCAGCTGATCGCCGGGCCGATCGAGCGGGGAACCCGGCTTTTGCCCCAAATTCTACAGCCCCGCCAGATTACTCTGGAACACACTTTCCGGGGCCTCTACCTGTTTTTCTGGGGCCTTTTCCTCAAGGTCTTCATCGCCGACAACCTAGCCAAGATCGTTGATCCCGTTTTTGCTTCCTCCGGCCCCTATGATGGCGGCAGCGTTCTTCTTGCAGTTTATGCTTTCGCGCTGCAAATCTATTGTGATTTTGCTGGATATTCCTTCATGGCCATTGGGCTGGGGCTGGTCATGGGCTTTTATCTTATGGAAAATTTTCGGCGTCCGTATTTTGCCAAGAATATTTCCGACTTCTGGCGGCGCTGGCACATTTCCTTGTCGAGCTGGTTCAGGGATTATGTTTTCTCACCGTTCTACATGTACATTTCCAACAACAAGAGACTTAAAGGCCTTTCCTATAAAACACGCCATGGAATCGCTTTTTTTATCGCCCTGTTGGTGGCGGAATACTTGTTGGGGTTCTGGCACGGGGCGGGATGGAATTTTGGATTTTTCGGGGTCTATCACGCCCTTATGATCTGGGCCTATTACCTGATCCGCAACAAGTGGGATAAGATAAACCTGTTTGTTCAGATTTTTCTGACCTTCAATCTGGCCTGTGGCGGCTGGTTGATTTTTCGGGCCTCGTCCATGGAACAGGCTGGCGACATGTTTTTAAGCCTGTTTCAAAACTTCCAACTTGACCCACAGCTCGATCTTGCCGCAACGGCCCTGAAAATAGTTCTCTTTTCGGCCGTTCTTATTTTCGTTCAGGTTTTTCAGGACCTTAAGGATGATACTTTTATCGTGCTAAAATGGCCACTGCCGGTGCGCTTCGCCTTTTTTGCGTTTGTTGGAACCCTGACTGTGGTTTTCGGTGATTTCGGCGACAGACCATTCATCTATTTTCAGTTCTGAACATGAACCCAACCATTAAAAAAGTATTGTCCTGGCTGTTAATGACCGTTTACGTCCTGGCCTGTGGCGAGCTCTCGATCAGGGCTATTTCTACGTTTGTGGACGTCTACAGCATCGAGATGCTGGAATACGCAAAAGAATTGAAAATCAAAAGCCCGGTCCCTGAAATTTCACATGAACACCGGCCCAATTCCAGCGCCCACCTGATGGGGGTCGAGGTCACCTTGAATTCTCTCGGCCACCGTAGCGCCGAGCTTCGCGTCCTCAAGGGGGAAAACGAACGGCGGTTTCATGTACTTGGCAGTTCCATCGCCCTAGGCTGGGGCGTTGAGGCCGAGGAAGGATTTGTCGGTCGCGTCGAGAACCGCCTGAATAGTGAAAAGGGCCCCCAAAACGGGCACCGCTATACCGGCATCAACGCCGGCATCGGTAATTACAACACCTATTACGCCGCCGAGTTGTTCAAACGTCAAGTCGACCTCACAAAACCGGACGTGGCGGTTTTGCAGTTTTACGTCAACGACGCCGAGCAGGACCCAAAGCGGGAGGACAGCTCCATTCTAAGATATTCCCTGTTTGCGGCGTTTATTTACCAGCACATCAAAACGTTGATGGTGGTATCAACGAAAACCCTGGCCGAGCACTACCGGGATCTGTATGTGGAAGGCGCGCCGGGTTGGCAAAAAGCCAAGGCCGCAATCCGGGAAATAAAAGCCATAACCGACAAACGTGGCATCCCGCTTGTCGCCTTGCTGGTGCCCGAACTACATGACCTTTCAGATAACGGTCCCTATCCGCCGATCTACGAAAAGATCGGCGCCGCCTTCGAGGCAATGGGAATTCCCATGATCAATCCGCTCTCGCGTTTCCAGGAGGCCTTCAGCGACGATCCCTCCAAGGCGTGGGTGGCCCGTAACGATCCCCATCCCAGTGCATCGGCGCACAAGGTTATTGCCGGCGCGCTTTTCGATTACCTTGCACCCAAGATTGACTGACAGGACCCCATGGCCCAACAAAAACTGACGGACCGCACTTTCGGGCTTGCGTTCGCCGCCATTTTCTCGATTTTCGCCACGGTCGGGTGGTTAGCCTTCGGGGTCATCGTCGGTTGGCTTCTGATTGGTTCCGGCTTGTTCTTGGCCATCGCCCTCATCGCGCCGGGGGCATTGCTTCCTTTCAACCGGTTGTGGAGCATCTTGGCCGGACGTATCCATCGGGTCGTAAATTTCACGCTTCTGGCGTCATTTTTTTATCTTCTCATTTTACCCTTCGGTCTCATCATGCGATTGTTCGGACGTGACCCCCTGAAGCGAACCCCTGTGCCCAAGACCGCTACCTACTGGCACCCAGTGACGCGCCACACCGACGAAACCACCCTTCCCGACATGTTTTAGATCCCGGCGGCAAAGACAAAACAATGCTTTCCCTTTTCAGCCAGCTCGTAAAATTCATGCGCGTCTACAAGAAATTCTGGATGGCGCCGATTTTAATCGGCCTGATCGCGCTGGGCGGACTGTTGATCGCGGCCCAAAGCACCGCCATCGCACCCTTCATTTATGCTATTTTCTAAACAGGTTTAGCCCTACTCATGATCGTTCTCGGCCTTTCCGCCTTTTACCACGACAGCGCCGCCGCCATCGTCCGCGACGGTGTCATCGTCGCCGCCGCCCAGCAGGAACGGTTTTCCCGCAAGAAAAACGATGCCACGTTTCCGGCGGACGCCGCCGCCTATTGTCTGGATGCCGCCGACGTTACTCTGGATGAGATTGATCATGTCGGCTTTTACGACAAGCCGCTGCTGACCTTCGACCGATTGCTGGAAACCTATCTTGCCTTTGCACCTGCGGGCCTGGAATCCTTCGTCGAAGCGATCCCGGTATGGGTCAAGGAAAAGATCCTGCAGAAGAACCTCATCATCACCGGGCTCAATGGGCTGGAGCGCGGCACGCTGGACCCGGACAAGGTTCTGTTCGGTTTCCACCACCATTCCCACGCCGCCAGCGCTTATTATCCGTCACCGTTTGAGCGCGCCGCCGTTCTGGTCATGGACGGGGTCGGCGAATGGGCGACGACGTCTTACGGTGTTGCCAAAGGCCGCGAACTGACGCTGACCGATGAAATCCGCTTTCCGCACTCCCTGGGCATGTTGTATTCGGCGTTTACCTATTATCTCGGGTTTAAGGTCAACGACGGTGAATACAAGGTCATGGGGATGGCCCCTTATGGCGAACCCAAATACTCAGGCCTGATCCGCGAGCACCTGATCGATATCCGCGGCGATGGCTCCTTCCATTTAAACATGGACTATTTCAACTACTGCACCGGTCTGACCATGACCAATGAGCGATTTGCCAAGTTGTTCGGCGGCCCCCGGCGCGACCCGGCGGAGCCGCCCAATCAGAGGCACATGGACCTGGCAAGGTCCGTGCAGGATGTTCTCGAAGACGCGGTGCTGGCGCTGGTCCGCCACCTGCATGAAAAAACAGGCGAGAAAAACCTGTGCATGGCCGGCGGCGTGGCGCTCAACTGTGTCGCCAACGGGCGAATCGCGCGCGAAGGCCCGTTCGACAATATCTGGATACAACCCGCCGCCGGCGACGCCGGATCGTCCCTGGGCGTAGCGCTCGCCATCGCCAACGCCAAGTCCGGCGGCGAACGGCTGCCCAGCGTAAATTCAATGGACGCCATGCACGGCACCTACCTTGGCCCCGATTACAGCGACGGTGAAATCCGCGAAACCCTGTAGTTGTTTGGCGCCACGTTTGAGGAAATGACCGATGACGCCTTGTTCCCCCTCATAGCCGGGAAACTGGCGGGCGAGAACATCGTCGGCTGGTTTCAGGGCCGCATGGAATTCGGGCCGCGCTCACTCGGCAACCGGTCTATCCTGGGCGACCCGCATTCGGCAGCGATGCAACAGACCCTCAACCTGAAAATCAAATACCGGGAAAGCTTCCGCCCCTTCGCCCCGGCGATTTTGAACGAGGATGTGCGCGAGTATTTCGACCTCGATACCGCAAGCCCCTATATGCTGCTGGTGTCTGATGTAACGGCAGACAAACTTCTAAGCTTAAGCGCCGAAGACCAGGCGAAAACGGGTTTTGAAAAGCTGGGCGTGATCCGCAGCGACGTGCCGGCGATTACCCATGTCGATAATTCGGCGCGGGTGCAGACCGTGCACATAGAAACCAACCCACGCTTTCACCGGCTGTTGACCAGTTTCAAAAAGGAAACCGGGCGCGGCGTTCTGGTCAATACCAGCTTTAACGTGCGCGACGAGCCCATCGTTTGTTCGCCCGAAGACGCCTATAAATGTTTTATGGCGACCGAGATGGATGTCCTGGTGCTGGGCAATTATGTATTGCTGAAGGAACAACAGTGAGCGCAGATACACAAAAGTCCACGGCTCCGCCGCCGATGGTCTCGGACCGCATTCTGGCGTGCCTGAAGGCGCCGGGCGGCAGTGACGACCAGGGTCTGGAACTGACCGATAATGGATTTTGTTGTCCGGATACGGGGGAAATTTATCCCCATATCGGCGACGTACCATCGTTGTATTCCCCTCCCGAAGGCGAAGGTGAGGAAGTCACGGCACGCGTCAAATCCTTTTACGAGGAAACGCCTTTCCCCAATTACGAGGGGCTGGAGGAATTCGGGGAACTGGTCTCCAAGGGCAGCCAGAATGCCTTTTCCGCCAACTTGTTGAAGGCCATCGGTTACAACAAGACGGTGCTGGAATGCGGCTGCGGTACGGGGCAATTGTCCCATTTCCTGCAACTCAACAACAACCACGTGCTCGGCATCGATATGTCGCTGGGTAGCCTCAGGCTGGCCGTCGAACATAAATTACGCAACGGCCTGGCGCGCAGCAGTTTCGCGCAGATGAATATTTTCGACCTGGCGGTCCGCGATGGGTCTTTCGATGTTGTCATTTCCCACGGCGTCCTGCACCACACCTTCGATGCGCGCCGCGCCTTCGCCGCCATTGCCCGCAAGGCCAAGCCGGGCGGCATTATCATGGTCGGGCTGTACAACAGCTATGCCCGCATACCCACTTGGGCGCGGTCTAAAATCATCAGACTTACCGGCGGTAAAATCGACTATGTCGTGCGCAACCGTATCAAAGACGCGCGCAAGGCGGAAACCTGGATCAAGGATCAATATTACAATCCGCATGAAACCTGGCATTCCATCGGCGACGTGCAGACGTGGTTCGATGAAAACGATATCGAATATCTCAACTGTTCGCCGGCCATTCTCGGCACCGATGGCGAGGCCGCCGAAGATACCGGCGACCTGTTCCGGGCGACAGCACCTGGCAATTCCTACCAGCGCGTGGTAACGCAACTGTCCTGGCTCGGCACCATCGCGCGGGAAGGCGCGTTGTTCGATGTCATCGGGCGCAAGAAAGGCATGCCCGAATGAACGACCTCCGCGCCAACCCCTTCGAGGCCCTGATCTTCGATCTCGACGGCACCCTCATCGATTCGGCCCCCGATGTTTGCGCCTCGGTCAATCGGGTCCTGGAGGCGGATGGACGGCGAGCGTTATCGCCTGAAGAAACCAAGGAGATGATCGGCTGGGGGGGCCGGGTGCTGTTGGAAAAGGCCCTGGCGCTGACCGGGGATGCGGGAACGCCCGAAGATATCGACCGCGCCCTGGAGGCGTTTCTCGTCACCTATGCCGAGCACCCGGCGGATCATACCACTGTCTTTCCCGGCGTCATCGAAGCCCTGCAACACTTCAAGGACGCCGGTTTCAAAATGGCAATCTGCACCAACAAACCGACGGCAACGACGCCGCCGGTCTTGACGGCGATGGGGCTGGACGGTTTTTTCGACGTCGTCACCTGTGGTGATGCCGTGCCCTTTAGCAAACCGGACGGGCGCCACGTTTTGGCCTGTGCCGAGCAACTGGGCGTCGCCCCTGACACCGTCGTCATGGTCGGCGACAGCGAAAACGACATTCATGCCGCTGTTGATGCCGGAGTCCGGTCCATTTGTGTCACTTTCGGGTATGCCCACGTGCCCCTGGATGAAATCGGCGCCGATGCGTTAATTGACCACTTTGATGATCTGGCCCAGGCGCTCGATGATATTTCCAAGGTTACCGCCTGATGACCAGCGTCGCCGTCACGTCGCGCTCGTTTTCCCGCAACCCGGTTCTCAGGGACGAGTTACTTGAACGCTACCCCAACACGACCTTTAACGACGATGGCTTGAAACTGGCCGGTGATGAACTGGTTGCCTTCCTAAAGGGCCATGACAGAGCGATCACAGCGCTTGAAACTCTCGACGCCAAAGTCTTCGCGGAGTTGCCGGAACTGAAGGTATTATCAAAATACGGCGTCGGCTTCGACATGATCGACCTGGGCGCCATGACAAAGGCCGGGGTCAAACTGGGCTGGTCCGGCGGCACCAACAAACGATCCGTCTCTGAACTGGTGATTTCGTTTGCCGTCCAGCTTCTGCGCCATACACCTCGGGCCGAACGCGAAGTCATTAACGGCACCTGGCGCCAGCACGTCGGTCGGCAACTGTCGCAACGCACCGTCGGCATTATCGGCTGTGGTTATGTCGGCAAGGACCTGGCGGTTCTATTGCGTGCCTTCGGTTGCCGGGTGTTGGCCCACGACATCCTCGATTTTTCGGATTTCTACACCGAACACGCTATCGAGCCAGTCGGGTTGGAGGACCTTCTGCAACAATCCGACGTCGTCACGCTGCATCTGCCGATCGACAACAGCACCCGCAACATACTATCCGCTGAGCGATTGGCGTTGATGAAACCGGACGCCATCGTGATCAACGCGGCGCGCGGCGGACTGCTCGACGAAGACGCCTTGAAGGCGGCGTTGACGGAAGGCCGATTAGGCGGCGCGGCCCTGGACGTGTTCGTGATGGAGCCGCCCGAGGACCAGGAACTCCTGGAACTGCCTAATTTCATCGTAACGCCGCATCTCGGCGGCAGCGCCGAAGAAGCCATCCTGGCCATGGGACGCGCCGCTATTCAGGGGCTGGATGACAACCAGGTACCCGAGAAGGGTATTTTCCCGAAAGGTTATTGAGCGTTCTCATCAGCCTTGGTGGCCGATATAAACCAGGAGAACCCCATAACGCCGCCGAGCCAATATTCCAGCGGCGACTGAATAGGCCACGGCTCGCCATAGACCAGATACCCGCCCGGATGGGTGCCGTAGTGTTTGATCTGCCAACGTCGGTACAGGCGACCCAGCTTGGGGATAAGATAAAAGTAGAAGTCACCCTTGCGCAGGGTCAGATTCTCGAAGCGCCCGAACAAGGTGCGGATTCCGCCGGCGGTGTAACATCGCGTAATCGGGTTTTCGACCGTCTGTGTGTTCTTGCCACCCCATTCGGTGGCCCGGCCAAGCCAGTTTTTCCCGCTCAGCAGTGCTCCTTTGAGGACGCCGACGCACAGCCACATGTTGATCCAGTAATGCCAGGAGCTTTTACAATACAGCATGATGACCGCCCGCCCGCCGGGCCGGAGCACGCGAAACACTTCGTCGATAGCCGCTTCGGTGTCATTGGTGTGGTGCAGGACACCGTTGGAATAGACAATATCGAAGGTTGCGGCGTCAAAAGGCAGAAATTCGGCATCGCCCTGCATCGCCGAGCAACCCTCGGCACCGAGGGTTGCAAATTTTTTCGCCGTTGCCCGCGCCCGGGCACTGGTAATATCGACGGCCGTAACCAACGCCCCATGGCGCGCAAACAAGGCCGAATGGCCGCCCGCGCCGGGGCCGATTTCCAAAACCCGTTTCCCCGCAAGGTCGCCGAGCGGCATTTCGACCACCGCCAGGTGGCCGCGCAGGCGGAACATGTCTTCCAAGGCACCGAGGGCTTCCAGCAACTGTTCGCGGGTGATGTCCTGGTCCGCGTCGCCATAAAGCGAATCGTACAAAGATCCCCAGAAGGCCTGGATATCGTGTTTGTCTTTCGTCAAAGTCATGCCCGAGAATAAACTGCAACCTCGCCTGGAGCCAGCCGTCAATCACCCGCCTTATGTTTAAAAATTTTCTCCGCAAGACCCGTCAGATTGCCGATGATCCCGTGCTCCGGCAATGGCTGGTTCGCCGCTTGACCCTGCGCGCGTCCGCACCGGCCCTATTCACCGCTCACCGTCCGCCCTACCTGGACGGGTTTTCCGTTTCCGCCTCATCCCCCAGCATCACGCCGGGCGACTTTCGGCCCCTTGCGGCGACGTTGCCCAAGGGCGCCATCGAATTACCGCTTGCGGGTTTAACCCTCAAACTCGATCCCGGCGATGAGAAGGAAGTATTCCAGCGCTCCTATAAAGACATCGAAACACTGCTGGCGCTGCACCGGTTTGCCTGGCTGCCGCTCCGCGGCGGCGAGGCCGCCCAGAACTGGGCCCAAGCCCTGTGGAACGTCTGGCGCGAAAGCTTCGGCGAGCTAGGTGACGGCTGGGCCTGGCACCCCTACACTGCGGCGGAACGCGCCATCAATATACTCGATCTGGCCGAAACACAGGGACTGCCGGAACCTGTCGATGACACCCTCGCAGTGCTGGCGCGCCACGCCGAGGCGATTTTCCAGCGACTGGAGTATTTCGGCGATCATGACACGTCCAACCATCTGTCCAACAACGGGCGCGGGCTGTACCGATTGGGCTTGGCGTTGGATCTGGATTGGGCCACCGAGGCGGGGGCGCGTATCCTCGAGCAGGAATCAAAACGGATCTTGCTAACCTCCGGTGTCCTGCGCGAGGGTTCCAGCCATTATCACCTGTTGATCACGCGCAATTACGTCGATGCCTGGCTGGCGGCGCGCCGTCACGGTCGGGCCGAGGAGCCCGGTTTAAGAGACATCGCATCACGCGCGCTCGCCGTCGTGCCATGGCTGGTCCTACCCGGCGGAATGCCCCTGGTTGGCGACATTTCCCCCGATTGCTCCCCTGAACATTTACTCGGGCTAACCGGAGCCAACATCGGCTGGGTCGCCGGGCTATGCGAAGATGACAGGAGCGCTGTGTTGGCGTTAATTGATGATGTCCGCCCCGTCGACGCCGAACAGTTGGCGTCCGACGGATGGCATCGATTATCCTCAGGCCCCTGGACCGGGTTGTGGCACTGCGCGCCCAAAGGCTGGGCCGAGGCCCCCGGCCACGGGCACCAGGATACGGGTGGATTTGAATTGCATTTTAACGACATTCCGCTACTGGTCGATCCGGGGCGCGGCGCCTACGGCGAGGATGGCGAAGCCGCCCGCTACCGTTCTGCCGAGGTCCACAACACCTTGACCGTATCGGGGTGTGAGCCCTATCCGGTCAACAAGCCCTATTACGACGACGCCTTCCGCACCACTATTACCGGCGCGCAGCCCGTCGTCACCAGCGGCGGCGACGAAGTGCGTCTTGAACATTTCGGATTTCAGCGCCTGACAGGCGTTGGCGCGCTTTCCCGGCAATGGCGGTTTACGGAAAAAACCATGAGCCTCAGTGACAGCCTGCAAGGCCGGGGAACCCGGCGCATCACGCGGCGTTTCATGACGCCGCTCAAAGCCGAGGCCGGTGCCGGTGCCGGCGGCATCGTACTCACCCATAACGGAAGCGGCGGCACGCAGTCCTTCCTGCTGCATTCCCCCGATGCAGTCGCGGTGGTATCAAAAACAACCCTGTGGCAAGCTTACGGGCGGGGCCGCGAGGGGTTTGCCATCACCTTTTCAACGGAGGCCCCGTTGCCGTGGTCGGGCGAAATCCGCCTGGAGGCGATTTAACCATGTGCGGACTGGCTGGCCTGTTCCTACCCAAGGGTGCCAACACGGTGGCTGTCGATATGGACGCCATGCTGCGCGTTATGACGCACCGCGGCCCCGACGGGGAAGAGCGCCATACCAGCGCGGACCGGCGTTATCAGGTGGGTTTCCGGCGGCTCGCCATTATCGACCTTGAGACCGGGGCGCAACCGATCGAGGACCGGGAAAGCAAACTGGTCTTGGCGGGCAACGGTGAAATCTACAATTACCGGGAACTGCGCCAGACCTACCAGGACTACCCCTGGCAAACCACTGGCGACATGGAGACCGTCTTGCCGCTGGTCCGCGACAAGGGCGACGCCTTCGTACACGATCTCAACGGCATGTATGCGCTGGCGCTCTATGACGCAACGGCACACCGGCTTACTCTGGTCCGCGACCGGCTGGGCATCAAACCGCTGTATTGGGCCGAGTTGCCCGGCGGCGGTATCCTGTTTGCGTCGGAAATAAAGGCGTTGTATGCCTCCGGCCTTATCCGGCCTGCCATAAATGAACCCGCCGTTACCGCCTACCTCACGCACGGCTGGGTACCCGGACCGAACACCCTGTTCAGCGGCGTGAAAAAGCTTCTTCCCGGCCACCGGATGACGGTCGAGGCCGACGGGCGGCAAACCATCGACGCCTATTGGCGGCCCCAACCGGCGCCAGACTTGCCCGGTGGCGCGGCGGAAATACAAGATCACCTGACCAGCCTTTTGCGCGACAGCCTCCGCCTGCAATTGCAAAGTGACGTGCCGGTTGGCGCCTTGTTGTCGGGCGGGATAGATTCCGGGCTGATGGTGGCTTTGGCTGCTGAGCAGTCGTCCAGCCCTCTCAATACCTTCACCGTCCGTTTTGAAGGCGCACAGGTGGACGAAGGACCGCTGGCGGCGATGGTCGCCGAGCGTTACGGCACCAACCACACAGACGTTTCCGTCGCCGCCGGGGATGTCGCCCGGCATCTTCCGACCTTGGCTTGGCATGCGGAAGAACCCTTGTTCGACGCCGCAATGTTGCCGAATTTCCTGATCAATCAGGTGCTGTCGAAACACGTCACCGTGGCCCTCAACGGAACCGGTGGGGATGAGTTGTTTGCCGGATACGGGCGCTATTTTCAATTGCCGGTCGAACAGCGGTATCTGAAACTTCCCGGTGCCATAAGACGCGGCCTGATTGAACCGCTGGCCTCTACAATCTCATCGATGACCGCTTGGCGTCTTAACCGGGCGGACTTATTCGATGGCAACCGGGGTTTGTACGCTCACGCCCACACCACCCATTTCCCGCCGCCCATGTTAAAGGCAATCGGCCACCGAAGGGTCGCCTCGGCGGCGGCGCAAGCGGTTTTGTTCGACGATTTTCAGAACGCCTTCAACGCCGACAGCCAGACCGCGACCCTGGCAGCCGACATCGGCAGCTACCTGCCTGACGACCTGCTAACGTTGCTGGACCGCACCACCATGGCCGTCAGCGTCGAGGGCCGGGTTCCCTTCCTCGACCATCGGCTAGTCGAGGCCGCGCTTGCCGTGCCGTCCGATATCCGCACCCCCGGCGGTCGCCAGAAGGGCCTGCAACGGTCTATCGCGGCGAAATTCCTTCCCGAAGCGATTTTGAACGCGCCGAAACAGGGTTTCGCCTCGCCGGTTCCGGCGTGGATGAAGGCCGGGTTGAGGGAACCGGCGGGCCGCATCCTCAAGCGCCCGGAGACGCTGGATCGCGGTTGGTGGACGCCCGCAGGTATTGACACCTTGTTAAGCGACCCAGACCGACACGGGTTTAGGACCTACACATTGCTGATGCTGGAACTATCCGTGCGCCTGATGGTCGAAATGCCTGCCGGTGCCAGCGCCCCGACCGACGGCCTAGAGGCGTTTGCCGATGGCGCGTGATATCCCCCCCGGGTTCGCCGATGTCAGCGTCATCGTCGCCGCCTATCAGGCCGCCGACACCGTCACCCGCTCACTCACCAGCATCGCGGCTCAGACCCTAAAGCCCACAGAGGTGGTGGTGGTCGACGACGGTTCCAGCGATGCCACCTTCGAGACTGCCCAAGCTTTCGAGCCCCATATGAATGGTATCCGGCTTCGCGTCGTCCGCATGGACACCAATCAGGGTGCCGGGGCGGCGCGCAACCGCGCCATCGAGGAATCGTCCGGGGGCACGCTGGCCTTTCTTGACGCCGATGACGAATGGCTG
>JABMOG010000150.1 GCA_013204265.1 Rhodospirillales bacterium | reverse complement strand
TCTGCTCCTACCACTTGCAGGAAGCCGGTGCGACGCCCGAGGAAGAACTGGCCTTCGCGCTCGCCAATGCCATCGCGGTGCTCGACGCGGTCAAGGCGGGCGGGGCCATCACAGATGCCGATTTCCCCCAGCTGGTGGGACGGATCAGCTTTTTCGTCAACGCCGGTATCCGGTTTGTCACCGAACTTTGCAAGATGCGCGCCTTCGCCGAGCTGTGGGACGAAATCACCTCCGAGCGTTATGGAGTCAAGGATCCCAAAATGCGGCGCTTTCGCTACGGGGTGCAGGTCAACTCACTGGGGCTGACCGAACAGCAGCCCGAAAACAACGTCTACCGCATCCTGATCGAGATGCTGGCGGTGGTGCTGTCGAAGAACGCCCGCGCCCGTGCGGTGCAACTGCCGGCCTGGAACGAAGCGCTGGGCCTGCCCCGGCCCTGGGACCAGCAATGGTCGATCAGGCTGCAACAAATTATGGCCTTTGAGTCCGACCTGCTGGAATACGGTGACCTGTTCGACGGTTCCGCCGAGGTTGAGGCCAAGGTCGCGGCGCTTAAAGCCGATGCGCGAGCTGAGTTGGCGCGGATCGACGAGATGGGCGGTAGTGTCGCCGCCATTCCCTATATGAAGCGCCGGTTGGTCGAATCCAACGCCTACCGCATTGCCGCCATTGAAACCGGTGACAAGAAGGTGGTCGGTGTTAACTGCTTCACCGAGGGGGAACCCTCGCCGTTCACCGGCGCTGCGGACAGCTTCCTCAGTATTGATGAGGATACAGAGGAGCGCCAGATCGCGTCCCTTAATGCCTGGCGTGACCGGCGCAACGGCGCGCAAGCCAAACTGGCTTTGGTGGAACTGGAGGCGGCAGCGCGCGAAGGCCGCAACCTGATGGAACCTTCCATTGTCTGCGCCCACGCCGGGGTGACGACCGGCGAATGGGGGCAGGCGCTGCGCGAAGTCTACGGCGAATACCGTTCCCCCACCGGGGTCGCGGCAAGCAAGGCGCAGGCCGGGGGCGACGGCCTCGCGGCCCTGCTCGGACGGGTCGAGTCGCTGGTTGCAAAGCATGGCCTGCGGCCCCGCATCCTGATCGGCAAGCCGGGCCTGGACGGTCATTCCAATGGCGCCGAGCAGATTGCCGTGCGCGCCCGCGATGCCGGCTTCGAGGTCATCTACGAAGGCATCCGTCTGACCCCTGAGCAAATAGTCAGGACCGCCGTTGAGGAAAATCCCCATGTGGTTGGGCTGTCGGTGCTGTCAGGGTCGCACTTGGCGTTGGTCACCGCGGTGAAGACAGGCCTGGATGCGGCGGGTATGGGCGACACGCCCGTGGTGGTCGGCGGCATCATCCCGCCCGGCGACGCGGACATCCTGCGGGCCGCAGGTATCGTGCGCATCTACACCCCGAAGAATTTCAACATGAACGCGGTCATGGCGGACATTCTCGACCTGGTGGAGCAACGATTGCCAGTGCCTGGGGCGGAGTAGGGCGGCGTAATGGCGGCATGGAAGTCTTCGGTTATTTTACGCGTAACGGGGTTATGGCATCAGGATGATTTTGGCCGCCCCGGTCCGCCCTTCCATAAGATCATGAAAAGCGGCGGCGCCTTCGGCCATTGGCCGTTTTTCGACCCAGTTCAAGGCGCCAAGCACCCCGGCGTCGAGGGCCGCGACGGTGCCCTGAAAATCCGCCATGGTATAGGTATAGGTGCCGACGAAGGTTACTTCCTGGAGGGTAAATTTGCGAACATCGAGACCGCCTTCCGCCTCAAGCAGCCCGATGTGGACAATGACGCCGCCGGGTTTGATCGCCACCGAGGCCGCGGCCCGTGTCACAACGCCGCCGACCGCATCGACAACAAGCTCGAAACCGTTTTCTTCGACCGGCTCCGTGGCGGGGTCAATGACCACAAAATCCTTTTCCAGGGCGACTGTTTCACGCCGTAGCGGATTGGTCTCGGCAACGCAGATTTTGGGGCACCCCCGGCTGCGCAAGACCAGCGCCACCGACAACCCGATCGCGCCGCCGCCCAGGACCAAGGCGCGGATGGTTTTCAGCGTGGGCAATAAGTGATGCTCGCCGACGGAAACGGCATGCCAGGCCGTCGCCATGGGTTCGCTCAAGGCAGCAATGGCCGGGTCCATGCCGGCGGGCAACGCGATCAAATTGCGTTCCGGTATTCGCAAATATTCTGCGAAAGCGCCTTGGCGCGGTGGCATGCTGATGATCTCGCGCACTGCGCACAGGTTCGTCCGCCCCGCTCGGCAGGCTTCGCATACCCCGCAGGTGACCAGCGGATTCAACGTCACACGTTTGCCGGCGAACTTGCCGCCTTGAACGATTCCACAAGCTTCGTGGCCGAGGATCAGGGGTGCCGGGCGGCGCGCGTCGTGGCCCCGGTAGGCATGCATGTCCGATCCGCAGATACCAACGGCCTCGACCTTGACGATCGCTTCGCCATCGGCGGGCGACGGGTCAGGCTCATCGCGAAAATCGATCTGCTCCGGTCCGGTGTAAACTAGCGCTTTCATACGGCCTCCCTTATTTAGCCGTATAGCCGCCGTCTACAGGCAGTACCTGGCCGGTGATGTAGGCCGCCGCCCGTGAGGCCAGAAATACGGTGGCACCGTCGAGGTCCGCCAATTCACCGTTTCGCCCGACGGCTGTCATTCCAGCGTGGTGTTGGACCTTGTCGGGGTCTTCGAATATCGAACTGGTCAATTCGGTCTTAAAAAATCCGGGCACGATCGCGTTGGCGACGATACCGGTATTTGACCAGGCTTCGGCCATGGCGCGGGTGAGCTGCACGACGCCGCTTTTCGATGCGCCATAAGGGGCACCATCGGCAAACGCCCGGAACGATTGCAAGGATGCAATGTTGATAATGTTACCGCCGCCCTTCGCCTGCATGCCGGGAACCAATGCTCGGGCGAGGAAGAAGGGAACTGAGAGGTTGAGATGCAGCGTTGCGTCCCAGGTATCCCAGGAAACTTCGGCGGTCGGTTGTCTGGGATTGATCCCCGCGGCATTTACCAAAATATCAGGGGCGCCGTAAAATTTCGCCGCCTCCGCCGCTATCCGGGTAATGTCTTCACGCTGACCGAGGTCGCCAGGGAGTGCAACAGCGCCGCCCCCGCCATCGGAAATATGGTGTACGACCTCTGCCAATCGATCTTCTCGCCTCGCAACCAGAACCACCTCGGCCCCGGCCGAGGCCAGCGCCTGGCTCATTTGGCGCCCGATCCCCGAAGACGCACCGGTGACCAGCGCGGTTCGCCCGGCCAGGCTAAAAAGGTCTTCCACGTAATTAGACATCGCGTTTGCACCTAGACTTTCAGATTAAAGGTCTCGTCAGGAAGATACTTCGCCAGCCGGACGTCGCCCGTTCTTGCATGCGCCTCCATACCTTCGAGGCGCGAGACCCGCGCCGTTACCGCGGCAACCTGACGATTGGCTTCGCGGGTCATGCGCTGGGTGGTCACCACCTTGATGAACTTGTGGACCGACAGGCCACCCGTGTAATGGCCGGCGCCTTTGGTCGGCAGGATGTGATTGGTGCCTGAACACTTGTCGCCGAAGGCAACGGTGGTTTCCTCGCCGATAAAGAGCGAGCCATAGTTACGCAACCGGGCCACGAACCAGTCCAGGCTTTCGGTTTGTAACTCCAGGTGTTCCGGCGCGTATTCGTCGCTGGTTTGCGCCGCTTCTTCGTCGTTATCGCAAAGCACGACTTCGCCGTAATCGCGCCAGGCGGCAGCGGCAGCGGCGCTTTGAACCTCAGGCAACGCTGCGATCAGGCCATCCATGCGGGCCATTACGTCTTCGGCCAATTGTCTGCTGGTGGTTACCAGCCAGGCTGGGGAATCAGGGCCATGCTCGGCCTGTCCGACCAGATCAACGGCGACGATCTCGGGGTCAGCGGCGCCATCGGCGATGATCAGGATTTCGGTTGGCCCGGCAAACAGGTCGATGCCGACGCGGCCAAACAACATGCGCTTGGCTTCGGCGACGAACCGATTGCCGGGACCGGCAAGGATGTTCGCCTTTTTCCCGGTGAACAGGCCGAAGGCCATGGCGGCAATTCCCTGGACCCCGCCGAGCGCCAAAATATGGTCGGCGCCGCAGATATCCATGGTGTAGAGGATGGCTGGATGAATGCCGCCGTTTTCCTGGCTCGGGGCGGAACACGCAATGACGTTCTTGACGCCCGCGACCCTCGCGGTGGTAATGCTCATGATCGCTGACGCGACATGCGCGTAACGCCCCCCCGGCACATAACAGCCTGCGGTCTCCATCGGGATCAGGCGCTGGCCGGCCCACAGACCCGGCGACAGTTCCGTTTCGAACTCACCGAGGCTGTTTTTCTGTTTTTCGGCAAAGGTGCGGACCCTGTCATAGGCAAAACGGAGATCGTCCTTGAGTTGACCCGGAACCTTCTCCGCCGCCGCGGCAATGGCGTCTTTTCCGGCGACGATATCGCCGTTCCATCCGTCCAGGGTCTCGCCGTATGCGCGGGCCTTGTCCTCGCCGCCGGCCTCGATCTGGGCCAACATGTCGGCGACAATTTCGCGCGTTTTGTCCTCACCGGTTGATGGAGTTTTGGCGGCTTTTTTCAAATACTCGATGGTCATATGCCCTCCTATTCGGCTCTTTCCGCTGACAGCAATTCCGCAGCTTGACGCATTTCGGGTGCTTGGCCAATGGCGACCTCGATATTCATGCCAACGCTAGGGGCCTGAGGCTCCTGCCGCCAATATCGACAGCGAGAAACCCCTCGTGTTCCAACAGTGCGCACAAACGATGCGCCGTCGCTTGAGAAATTTCGGATACGGAAAGGGCGTTTATTGTTCCGGCCATGACTTCCAGTATTTCCAGCGCACGGATCGACCGGGAATTTTTTCTGCCGTTTCCCTGGGCCAAGTCAACGCCTTCAAGATACGGCGTGGGTTTCGGAATTTTTTCCCCCTTGTTTAAGACCGCCGGTTATCAGAATAAAATCGATGATGGCATCGGGGCCTACGTTGGCCTTCAGGTTGGAAAATACGAATGGGCGATCGCCGCGCATCTTGCGGGCGTCGCGGTCCATGATGTCGAGGTCGGCCCCGACCAGGGGCGCCAGATCGATCTTGTTGATGACCAGAAGGTCGGACCGGGTAATGCCGGGGCCGCCCTTGCGGGGGATTTTATCGCCGGCGGAAACGTCGATGACATAGATGGTGATATCGGCCAGTTCCGGCGAAAACG
>JABMOG010000149.1 GCA_013204265.1 Rhodospirillales bacterium | reverse complement strand
CGGTCATGCGCCAGCCGAGATCGGGCGCACGTTTGCCGTAATCCATGTGGCCGTAGATGCGCTTGCCGTCGATGGTTTTGATGTCCTTGCTGAAGAATTCGGCGATGTCTTCATAAGCCGACCAGTTGACCGGCACGCCCAGGTCATAGCCGTATTTGGCTTTGAATTTTTTCTTCAGGTCGGGGCGCTGGAACCAGTCGTAGCGAAACCAGTAGAGGTTCGCGAACTGTTGGTCAGGAAGCTGATAAAGCTTGCCGTCCGGCCCGGTGGTGAAGGATATACCCATGAAATCTTTAAGGTCGAGCATGGGGTTGGTGACATCCTTGCCCTCGCCGGCCATCCAGTCGGTCAGGTTGACCGCCAGTTGCAGGCGCGAGTGAGTGCCGATCAGATCCGAGTCATTGATGTAGGCGTCATAAAGATTGCGCCCGGTCTGCATCTGGGTCTGGACCGCCTGGACCACTTCGCCTTCGCCCAGTAGCTGATGGTTGACCTTGATGCCGGTGATTTCCTCGAACGCCTTGGTCAGTGTTTTGGATTCGTATTCGTGGGTCGGAATGGTTTCCGACAGTACGTTGATTTCCATTCCCTTGAAGGGGCCGGCGGCCTTGATGAACCACGCCATTTCCTTCATCTGGTCGGATTTGGACAAAGTCGACGGCTGGAACTCTTCATCCACCCACTTCTTTGCTTCTGCCGTGCCGGCGTGACTGGTGCCCGCAGACAGTATCAGTGCCGCACCTGTGACTGCGGCAAGTATTTGCGCCCTCATTTGAAGGTCCCTCCCTATTGATGTGTAAAACACATTGAAACTATCATTCGAAAGAAAACGAACGTCAACCGAAAATTGATGCTATAGGAGGCTGTCTTATAGTTTCTTATAGTTTTCGTTTGGTTGGGGTATTTCCCGCAATCGAAAAACGGGGTAATAATCTCGAAAGAGGACCATGGATATGAAACCCGTTTCACCCAGGCAGCACGACATCGTCGAGCGCGCCCGCCAGCGAGGGCGGGTTATCGTTGAAGAGCTCGCCGAGTACTTCACGGTGACCCCGCAGACGATCCGCAAGGACCTCAACGAGCTGTGCGCCAGAGGCATCCTGCAGCGCGTTCATGGCGGCGGTATGCTGGCTTCCGGTGTCACCAATTTCGCTTACGATGCCCGGCGCACCCTGGCCGCCGACGAAAAACGGCGGATCGGCGCCAAGGCCGCGTCGCTGATTTCCGGCAATACGTCGCTGATGATTAATATCGGCACGACGACAGAGCAGGTGGCCCATGCACTGCGCGGAAAACATGGACTTCTTGTCATTACCAACAATATTAACGTCGTCAACATCCTTCGCGGATCACCGGAAATGGAGGTCATCGTCGCTGGCGGGGTCGTGCGATCGACCGACGGTGGGGTCGTCGGCGAAGCGACGGTTGATTTTATACGTCAATTCAAGATGGACTACGCCATCATAGGCGTCTCAGCGATCGACGAGGACGGGTCGCTTTTTGACTACGACTACCGCGAGGTAAAGGTCGCCCAGGCGATCATCGAAAACGCCCGCCACACCATCCTTGTCGCCGACGCGACCAAGCACGAGCGTTCCGCCCCGGTGCGTATCGGCCACATCTCGCAGATGTCCACCTTCGTGACCGATCAGGCGCCCTTGCCGGCGCTTGCCGCAATCTGCGCTGAGAGCGACGTACAGGTCTACGTCGCGGACCAAGATGCAGAGTCTTTGGAATAGTTTCGTTTATTTTCGTTGTAGCTTCATTTTTCTTCCAATAAAGTTTAGCTTAACCCAATACAAGCCCCCTAAGAGGTGCCTGGAGGAAACGTGAGTGAGTCCGTCTTTGATATCGCCATCATCGGCGGCGGGGTGAATGGCTGTGGTATTGCCCGGGATGCCGCCGGGCGGGGCCTGTCGGTTTATCTTGCCGAGAAAGACGATTTGGCGAGCGGAACGTCGTCGGCGTCAACAAAATTGATCCATGGCGGCCTGCGCTATCTGGAACACTATGAATTTGGGTTGGTTCGCGAGTCGCTGCGCGAACGCGAAGTGCTTTGGGGCATGGCGCCGCATATCATTCATCCGCTGCGGTTCGTGCTGCCCCACATGGAAGGCCTTCGTCCCGCCTGGCTGATCCGGCTGGGGCTTTTCCTATACGACCATCTGGGCGTGCGGGTTCGCTTGGCCCGATCCCGCTTCGTTGATCTGACCACTGATCCGGCGGGTGCGGCCCTGCTTCCTTCTTTCACCAAGGGGTTCGAATATTCCGACTGTTGGGTGGACGACGCCCGCCTTGTGGTTTTAAACGCCCGCGACGCCGCCGACCGGGGGGCCGACATTCATACCCGGACCGAAGTAATGTCGGCTTCGCGCCACGGAGATGAATGGCGCATCGACGTTAAAGACGTGCTATCGGGCAAGACCTCAACCGTTCGCGCCCGCGCCCTGGTCAATGCCTCTGGCCCGTGGATCGGGGATATTATTGCGGACCGCATCGCTGTGCCTAGCCAATCCGGAATTCGTCTGGTCAAAGGCAGCCACATCGTCGTTCCGCGCATGTTCGACCATGATCGGGCCTATATTTTTCAAAACCCGGACCAGCGGATCATTTTCGCCATTCCGTACGAGCACGACTTCACCCTGATCGGCACCACGGATATAGACTATTCCGGTCACCCGGAAGATGTAGAGGCCGAAGCGGAAGAGGTCGCCTACCTGTGCGCGGCGGTCGGGGAGTATTTCCGGACACCCGTCTCGCCCGATGATGTTGTGTGGTCCTATTCGGGTGTTCGCCCGCTGTATGATGACGGAACGCCGGTGGCCCAGGAGGCGACGCGCGATTATGTTCTGGAACTCGATGGAGGTTCGGATGAAGCGGTCGTCCTCAACGTGTTCGGCGGCAAAATTACGACCTACCGGCATTTGGCGGAAGAGGTTCTGGGTAAACTGAAACCCTGGTTTCCGGCAATGTCACAGCCCTGGACCGAGGGCGCGGTATTGCCCGGCGGGGATTTCCCCATTGATGGTATGGAGGCGCTGATGACGGGATTGGTGGATCAGTACCCGAAAATTTCCCCCGCGCTGATCACACGCCTCGTCCATACCTATGGGACGCTGAGCGCCACAGTATTGGGCGAGGCCAAAGCAGAAAGCGACCTTGGCCTCCATTTCGGTGGGGGGTTGTACCAGCGGGAAGTCAATTTCCTGGTTAAAGACGAATGGGCGCTGAGCGCCGAAGACATCCTCTGGCGGCGGACAAAATTGGGCCTTAGACTGAGCGAACAGGAAGCCGCGACGCTTTCATCGTGGCTGAAGGAAAATTCTGCGGGCGAAAAAACGGCTGTGGGGTAACACCGCTGTCTTGGGAGGATAAGGGGCAATGCCCAATTACATTCTTGCCATCGATCAGGGAACCACGTCGTCGCGGGCTATTCTGTTCGACGAACACCATGTCCCTGTCGCCACCGCACAGACAGAGTTCGAGCAGCATTTTCCCCAATCGGGATGGGTCGAGCACGAGCCTGAGGATATTTGGCAAACAACCCTGTCGATGTGCCGCGAAGTAATTGCCAAGGCTAGCGCCACGCCAGCAGAAATCGCCGCCATCGGCATCACCAACCAACGCGAGACGACCGTCGTCTGGGACCGCGAGACCAGCAAACCTGTCCATCGGGCCATCGTGTGGCAGGATCGGCGCACCGCCGATGCCTGCGGGGAACTGAAAAGTGCCGGACACGAGCCTTTGGTAACCGCCCAAACCGGATTGCTGCTCGACCCGTATTTTTCAGCCACCAAGGTTGCCTGGATTCTCGATACTGTGGACGGCGCCCGCGATGCCGCCAATGCCGGAAGGTTAGCCTTCGGCACCATTGACAGTTTTCTGCTATGGCGCCTGACGGGCGGCCGGGTCTTTGCCACCGACGCCACCAACGCCAGCCGAACCATGCTGTACGACATCCATACCAATCGGTGGTCGGCAGAAATGTGTGACCTGCTGCGGGTGCCGATGTCGGTTTTGCCGGAGGTCAAGGACAGCGCCGATGATTTTGGTGAAACGGACCCGGAACTTTTCGGTGGCGCCATTCCCATTTGCGGCGTTGCCGGCGACCAACAGGCGGCCACCATCGGCCAGGCTTGTTTTAAGCCGGGCATGATGAAATCAACGTACGGCACCGGGTGTTTTGCACTGCTCAATACCGGGGCCACGGCAGTCGCCTCGACCAATCGGCTGCTGACAACCATCGCTTACCAACTCGGTGGTCAGCCGACCTATGCTTTGGAAGGCTCCATCTTTATCGCCGGCGCGGCGGTGCAATGGTTGCGCGACGGTTTGAAGATTATCGACCATGCGGCCGAGGCGGGCGCATTAGCCCAGGGAGCGGACCAAACCCAAGACGTTTTTCTGGTTCCCGCCTTCGTCGGATTAGGCGCGCCCTATTGGGATGCGGACGCGCGCGGCGCCCTGTTCGGCATTACGCGCAACACCGGCCCGGCTGAAATCGCCCGCGCCACTTTGGAAAGCGTTGGGTTTCAAACGCGGGATTTGTTGGAAGCCATGCGGGGCGACTGGTCGGACGCTGGCGCGGACACGGTGCTGCGCGTCGATGGCGGTATGACAGCATCGGACTGGACCATGCAGTTTCTGGCCGACATTATCGGCGCACCTGTTGACCGGCCACGGGTGCTTGAGACGACGGCGTTGGGGGCGGCGTACCTCGCCGGAATGCACCGGGGCATATATCCGGGCCTCGATGGTTTTGCCAAAACGTGGGCGCTCGATCAACGCTTCACGCCGGACTTAGGCGCCGATGTGCGCGAGGGCCGCTATGCAGGCTGGCGGGACGCTGTGAAACGAACGCTGACTACATAAGAATTTTTTTCGGGCCGGCTTCGTATCAAAAATTGGAATCCACTGCTGTAAATCTACATTTCCCAGCGCTTCTATGAGGTTCCGTTAATCGCGAAGTCGAAGAGTTGATGGCTTCTAAGCCCGCCGGCGGCACCCCGCTCGGCGTAGGCGGCGTTCAACGGCTCGCTGATAACAAAGGGAACATTGGCTTCATGCAGGCTGCCATGGGTGCGCAACCTGTGACCCTTAAGCCCGGACAGATCATGATCGACCGCCCGGCCCCCGATCACGGTGAACTTATCGGCCAGTACGGCGACATCGCCTTCGCGGTCCATCGGTTGTTCCAGTTCCCGGCACACGGCCTCGGCGGTCAAAACTTTCTCGATGCCCGGCGTTCCCTGGATGGCCTTGATTACCCGCTCAGTATCAAGGCTATCATTGCAATAGACGCGAACAAACCCGCCAAGCGCCCCGTGATGGCCAACGAAGGCGTCGGTGATCGGGCAAATGACGCGGCACGCCCCTGCACCGACGGCGTCATCCAGGACGTCCTGCAACCATATGACGTTGGGGTTGCCGTCCGCGTCCGCCTTGTCGCCCATGCCGTGATCGGCAGTCAACGCGACAATAGCGCCGAGTTCCTTCAATCGCCCGAAGCGGGCATCCATGTCTGTATAGAACCGGTTGGCTTCCGGCGTGCCGGGGGCGTGGGCATGCTGAATGAAGTCGGTAAGCGAAAGATAAAGAATGTCCGGGCGCCGGTTCTCCAGCAGCTTGATTCCGGCATCCAGCACAAACAGCGACAACTCGGCCGAATACATGTCCGGCAGCGGCTGGCCGACAAATTCAAGGGCATTTTCGATGCCGTTGTCTTCCATCGTGCAACGGTCGGCATGTTGCGACGACATACTGATGGACCCGCCGGTGAGGTCCATGTCTTTTTGCAACTGTTTGCGCAGTTTATCCTTGGCCGTGATTGAAACCACTTTGGAACCGTGGCGGGAAAACTCGCTCATGATGGAGCGCTTGCGCAACAAATCCGGGTCGGTCATCACCACCGGCTCGCCGGTTTCCCGGTCGAGATAAAAGTTTCCGGAAATGCCGTGCTGGGCGGGTTCGGTGCCGGTGACGATGGACATGTTGTTGGGACAGGTGAAACTGGGCATAGACCCTCGGGCGACGGCATAAAATCCGTTGTTCATGAAGCTTTCGATATTAGGGATGATCCCGTCCCTGACCCCGGCGTCGATGTATTCCGGATCGCCGCCGTCGATGCAGACAACGGCCACGGGCCGATTGGGAAGGGTGTACTGGGTGCCGTTCAAGTCGATGGTTTTATCAGTCATATTGCGTCTCCTATTTCATTTTCATTGCGGTGTTCCGCGCCCAGGCCGACAGCATTTCGGAACTAAAAACCAGGACGATGATCAAAACCAGGATCGCCGCGATTCGAGATTGGTCAGTGCCTTTTACGAGGTCGCCGAAGAAATGAAGGTCCTGCACGGCAGCGTGGAACAGCCGGAATATTTGGCTGTTTTTTTCGAACCGATCCTCGGCGGTCTCGATGCCAGCGCCATTGCGTCCAATTTCGGTGTTCCGCCTAGGTCCTTGCCAACCGAATCCGCGAAGAAACTGAATTATCGGTTCTTGAGAATCACGCTCGGCTTTCACCGTAATATAGGGTAACGACGTGCTTGGCTTCGGCGAAGAACAGCCAACGTTCAATCACGATCCCGACGGTGCCTGACAGGGCCGCCAGAATGACCAGACCGGTCGCTATGACGCCGCCGGTGAAAACCGCGAGCACGGTAAGGGTAAACGGTGCGAAAAATCCGGCGATCAACGTAATCCGGCGGAGCTTGGCGGCGTGCCTTCGGGCGACACGGAATCCCATCTCGGCCATTATGTAGTTTTCTTCTGTATGGGGCGCGTCCAACAGCCGGGGGCTTCCGAATTTTCCGAGGCCGGTGGCCGTGCCGGCGGTGCTGCGAGACTGGGTTGCGTCGATGTAGCGCCAGTACTGCCATTTTACAACAATCCCGAGCCCCAGGCTGACGAGAACGGCGCCATGGATGCTTGTAAGTTGCTCAAACTGCCAAAGGTGGACGAAGACGTTCAGGATCAACGCTCCGGTCATTACCGAGAAGACCAGATAACCAGCGATCGTCCATCTGTTGCTCCAGGCCTCGATGGTCTTGAGCGAGGCGTAGATCATGGACGTGCAATAAACCGTAATGAAACATGCCACGGCGCCCAACAAACCGATCGCCATCACGGCCCCGTCGTAGCGTTCGGCGATGACCCAGGTTGCGCCGAACAACCCCATCGGCAAATACGTGGCGAAGGCCGCGACGCCTTCCCTGGACAGCCACGACGACCGCCATTGGCTCAATGCTCGCCAGGCGCGTTCCGGATGGCCGAGGTGAAACGTGGAGGACGCAAGACCGCCGGTTACTAACAGAAAGGCGGCGGAGAAAGCGGTGAACCCGAACCACCGGTCCGCAGGTAACCAGCCCAAGGCGGCGAAGGCGGCAAGCAGGATAAACAACCCGTAGCCGGCCCCGGAGGCGGTGGTGAAAAATATGACCGATTTCGCCGGATGCATGTCCGATCCTTCTCGTTTGCTAAAGGCTCAACGCGACAGTACGCGTTCAGCCCATCTGCTAAGCAGGGTTTCAGTATCGTCCGCCGCGGGTTCCAGCATACGGGGCGCGCGGATAGCTTCAACGCCGGTCTTGCGAGGCCGGGGTGACAGGTAGCGATTGGTGGGTTTGCAGCCCTGTTCCGGCATCAGCGCATATCCTTCGCGCGCCTCGACCAACTTCGAGATATCCGAGTCCGGATCGCCCAGGTCGCCGAAATGCCGGGCGCCGGCCGGGCAGGTGGAAACGCAGGCCGGCACGCGGCTCTCGGCAGGCAGGGTCGGGTTGTAAATTTTGTCGACGCAAAGCGTGCATTTTTTCATCACGCCGGCGTCTTCGTCATACTCGCGGGCCCCGTAGGGACAGGCCCATGAACAAAGTTTGCAACCGATACAGATATTTTCATTGACCAGAACAATACCGTCTTCTTCGCGCTTGTAGGACGCGCCCGTCGGACAGACGGTGACGCACGGGGCGTCCTCACAGTGCAGGCACGACCGGGGGAAGTGAACGGTTCGACTTTCACCGGTTTCCTCGTTCTCTACTTCAAAGGTGTGGACACGGTTGAACCAAACCCCGGTCGGTCGCTCGCCATAGGCCATCAGGTCGGTGAGGGGCGCCATATGCCCCGATGTGTTCCATTCCTTGCAACTGACGGCACAGGCATGGCACCCGACGCAGATGTCCAGGTCGATGACGAGACCAAGTTTTTTCGCCGGCGAGGTTGCGGGCAAGCTGGTCATTTCATGCCCTCATCATTCGGTTTCGGTGTCTCTTTATCGGCCTGCCGATTGGCGATCCATTCCCGGTGCTCGACGCTGGATAACCCCGACGGTTGCCCTTTCAGATCGTGTCCGTAACGCAGAACCTCCGGCGGATTTTCCTGACCCGGCAGTCCCGGCAGCAAAGCAAACGCCGGAGCGGTCTCGCCGGCTTCCTCAGGCAGGCATTTTTCGACCCGGACGCGAAGGTCGTACCAGGCCGCCTGCCCGGTGACGGGGTCCGAGTTCGAGTAGCGATAGCCACCGCCGCCATCCGGCAATAGCTCCGAGATGATGTGATTCAAGAGAAAGCCTTTGGTGCCCTCGGGCGCATTTTTGTCCAGGCCCCACGCGCCGCGGCGTTTGCCGATGGCGTTCCAGGTCCACACCGTGTCGCGATTGGTGCCCGACAGCAGGCGTGCGGGGCCTTTGACCCGGCCGTGATGGCCAATAACCCATACCCAGTCGCCATCGGCGATGCCGAGTTCGGCGGCGGTGTCTTTGTTGATGTAGAGATGGTTCTGCGACGTGATCTGTCGGAGCCAGGCATTCTGCGAGCCCCAACTGTGGTACATGTGCATGGGCCGTTGGGTAATGGCGTGGAGCGGGAATTCATCACTATCCACGGCGGCTTCTTCAAGCGGCATATACCAGATCGGCAGCGGGTCAAAAAACGTTTCGATCCGATCACGATGGATGTCGGGTGGTTGTATCGCCCCATGCCCTTGGGCGGCGAGGCGGAAGGTTTGCAGCGCTTCTGAGTAGATTTTGAAAATGATCTGATCCGGGTTGGTGACAAAACCCATCTCACACGCCCATTCCAAATAGCCTTTGTTGGCCATGCGGTAGTATTTGTGGGCGTCGGGCAGTTCGTATTCCCAAAAGCTTTGATTCTCGATATAGCGTTCAAGTTGATCCGGGTTAGGCTCGCCTCGGCCATGTTTGCTGCCGTCGGCGCCGCGCCAGCCGGCCAGAGGGCCAATTCCCGGTCGGCGCTGATGGTTGGTAATGTAATCCCGATAACCCTTCGGGTACGTCGGCTTTCCATCTTCGTTCATCATTCCGTCCAGGCCCAGCCGCGCGCCAAGGTCCAACAGCACATCCTGAAAAGGACGGACATCGCGGTCGGGTTCCAGGACCGGATGGCGAATGGCGTCCGCCGCGCCATCGGCATGGCTGATGGGCCGGTCCAATAGCGAGATACAGTCCCAACGTTCAAGGTAGGTGGTGTCCGGCAGCACCAGATCGGAATAGGCAACCATCTCCGAATGGAAAGCATCGGAACAAATAATGCGAGGGATACGGTATTCCCCGGTTTCGGGGTCCTTGTCCGTCAGCATGTCCATGGTTTCGGCCGTGTTCATGGACGAGTTCCAGGCCATGTTCGACATGTAGAAAAAGAGGGTGTCTATGGGGTACGGATCACCTTTCCAGGCATTGTGGATGACCATGTGCATGAGGCCGTGAATGGCGAGCGGCGCATCCCAGGAGAAGGCTTTGTCGATTCTTTGAGGCTGGCCATCGTCATCGACGAGCAGGTCTTCCGGCGACATCGGAAACCCCAGGTGCGGCCCGCGCATCGGCGAATTTGGGGTAATGTCACCTTTGTGCCCTGTCGGTTTGGGCAGCGAGTAGAGGGCTTTTGGATAGGGCGGCTTATAACGCATGCCGCCGGGAACATCGATGGAACCCAGCAGAAGTTGCAGGATGTGAATTGCGCGGCAAGTGTGAAAACCGTTTGAATGGGCGGAAATGCCGCGCATGGCATGCATGCTGACCGGGCGTCCGATGACTGTATCGTGCTTGCGTCCAGCCCAATCGGTCCATTCGATGTCGAGTTCGATGGTCTCTTCGAAGGCGATGTTCGCCAGTTCGGCGGCAATCCGCCGGATCGTATCGGCGGGCACACCTGTCGTTTCGGCAACCGCGTCGGGCGCGTAACGCTCGTCCAGGTAACGTTCCACCATGATCTGGAACGACGGCACCGCCTTGCGCCCGTCCGGCAGGGTAATGACGCCGACCAGCGACGGCTGGATGTCGACCCGATTGGCGCTGACCGGTTGCAACTGCTCTGTGTCCCAGCACATGGCATTGTTATCGGCATCGCGCACGAACAGGCCGTGGTCGGGGCCGCCTTCGTTTTGCACGACCAACCAGGGGGCGTTTGTATATCGTACGAGATAATCGGTGTCGATCCGATCCGCTTTCAAAAGCTCGTGGATCAATGCCATTACAAACAGCCCGTCGGTGCCGGGACGGATGCTGATCCACTCGTCGGCGATCGCCGAATACCCGGTGCGCACCGGATTTACGGATATGAACTTCACATCGCCCCGGGTTTTTAGTTTACCGAGACCGGCCTTGATGGGGTTCGAGTCGTGGTCTTCGGCAACGCCGAACATCATGAAATATTTGGTGCGGTCCCAGTCGGGTTCGCTGAACTCCCAGAAGGCGCTGCCGATGGTATAGAGACCGCCCGCCGCCATATTGGCCGAACAGAACCCGCCGTGCGCCGAATAATTCGGGGTCCCGAACTTTTCCGCCCACCAACTGGTCAGCGACTGACTTTGGTCGCGGCCGGTGAAGAAAGCCAGTTTCCGCGGGTTGGTGGCCCGGCACCGCGCCAGCCAGGCGTTGGCGATATCGAGGGCTTCGTCCCACTCGATTTCCTTAAACTCTCCGCTGCCGCGCGGCCCGACGCGTTTCAGGGGTTTCGTGAGGCGCGCCGGCGAGTTGATGTGCATGATCCCGGCCGCGCCCTTGGCGCAAAGCACGCCTTTGTTCACAGGGTGATCCGGGTTGCCTTCAATGTAACGGACCTTGTTGTCCTTTAGGTGCACACGAATGCCGCAGCGGCAGGCGCACATGTAACAAGTCGTATTTTTAACCTCATCGGCGACAACAGGAGCCGTGTCGACCTGTTCTTTAACCGTCTCAAAGGGGTTTGGAATCCTTGCCATGCCTTTTCCTAATGCACCTGGGGGCCCGTTATTCTTAGGGTGACACGAAGGGATATTCAAGCCTGTCGCCAAGCTTGCATGGATCGGGAGGCACGCAGGCAACAGGCAGTGTTAAAGCAAACTGACTTGAGTCGATAAGGCGGGTTTCATAGCATCTATGGATGGAAAATCCATTCCGTTATTTCAAGACTTCGCCTGAGATTATTCGCTTGGCTGTAATGATATATGTCCGCACCCTTGCCTTGGCAGAATGGCGTCAACTTGCCGCCTAATATTTGTCAGTTTTGGATTTTGTAGATTAGGCCGATTTAGTCTGACAATGCCCCAGTTCTTACGTACAGGGTGCCGATGTTGACTCTCTATCAAGTGTTACAGTAGCGTTGAATGGTTCTAATTCCACTTCGCCATAAAATCGGCGACACCGAATAATCGACACCGAATAATATAGAATCCAATCGGTTGAAAAACACAGGGAGGTGCACGTGAAAAAGACTCTTTTAATGCTGGCCGCTTTCGGCTTGGCCTTGCCATCGTTTGCGGCGACGTCTTTCGCCAAGAATGACGAGGCTAACCTATCCAAGCTGGGCTCCTTCAAGCGGACCGATTCCGGCCCGATGAAACGGATTCCGCAAGACGGTAAATACGCCGATAACCTGCGCAAGGTTCTGACTAAAATCAAAATGCCGGATGGCTTCAAGATCGAGCTGTTCGCGATTGTGCCCGACGCCCGCAACATGGCCGTCAGCCGTAACAAGGCCGCCGTCTGGGTCGGCACCCGGAAAAACACGGTGTGGTCCGTGACCGATCGCGACATGGATAACGTCGCCGACACGGTCGAGGAATTCAGCCCCAGCGTTAAGTACGATATTCCGAACGGTGTCTGTTATTCGCCCGACGGCATGCTCTACGTTGTTGAACGCAACCGGGTACTCTGGTTCCCAGCGGCGGAATACTTCATGGAAGGCTCCGACACGGTTGCTATTGCGATCGTCAAACAGGGTGAGCTTATTCCGCCCGACGAAGAATCCTACAACCACACCGCCCGCGTTTGCGCCGTCGGCCCCGACAAAAAGCTCTACATCAGTTTAGGCCAGCCCTTCAACGTCACCCCGGCCGATAAGGTCGATCTGTACAAAAAATGGGGCATCGGCGGAATCATCCGCATGGACCAGAACGGCAAAAACCGTGAAGTGATTGCCACCGGCATCCGCAACTCCGTCGGCCATGCGTTTAACCCCAAGGACGGAAAATTGTGGTTCACGGATAATCAGGTCGATGGCATGGGCGACGAAATTCCGCCCGGTGAGATCAACAAAATGCCGAAACCTGGCATGTGGTACGGCCATCCCTATTACGGCGGCGGCGACACCCGCACCAACGAGTACAAGGACAAAACCATCCCCAAGGCCGATGCGGATCGTTATGTGAAGCCGCAGGTCAAGACGATCGCCCACGCCGCCGATTTGGGTATGATGTTTTACTCGGGTAAAATGTTCCCGAAAAAATATCACAACGCCATTTTCAGCGCCCAGCACGGGTCCTGGAACGCGGTCAAACCCCGCGGTGCGCGCGTTATGGTCACCTATCTGGATGCTAAGGGGAATGCCGCGAAAACGGAACCCTTCGCCGAAGGCTGGATGAACGAAAACGGCGTCTACCTTGGCCGTCCGGTTGACGTGCAACAATACGTCGACGGATCGCTTCTGGTTTCCGATGACAAGGCCGGTGCCGTCTACCGCATCAGCTATCAAGGCAAGTAAGCAAGGTTTGCTAACAGAGAAATGGACCGGGCTTCATGCCCGGTCCATTTTTGTTTTAATCGGACAAAAACAAAAAAACATGAATACTAAAAAAATTCTGACATTCTTCCTGCTGGCCCCATTGGCGGGACTGCTCGTAAATCCCGCTCAGGCCGGCAACCTGAAGGCAGGCAAAGACAAAGCTGCCGCCTGCACCGCTTGCCATGAAATAGACGGCTCCAGCCAACGCCCGGACGCGCCTCATATCGGCGGTCAGGTCGAAGGGTATTTGTATGAACAACTGAGCTACTACCGGAATGGAAGAAGGAAACACCCGGTCATGAGCATCGTCGCCCAGGATCTTTCCGATCAGGACATCGAAGACCTGGCGGCGTGGTTCTCAGGCATCAAGGTTACCCGAACGCCGCCGGAATAATTTCTGGGCCGTGGCTGAGCGGGTTGCGCTCCCCGGTTTTAAGTATTAAAGTCCGAAGGTTATTAGGAAGTTGGGCTTGCTTTGGGATCATTAAGAATCCTTGGCTCAAAGCCCGTCATCGTTTGGGAGGAATCAAGATGAAATCCATATTCAGGCAGGGCTATGCCCTGCTGGCCGTTTTATGTGTAATGGCCGTAGGCTCGTTCGCCGGACAAACGTCCGCGCAAGAAGTCCAAAATGCGACGCTGTATGGCAACATGAGCGCCGTTACTCAGGATATGCTAAGCCGTGCCGGTGGGGATGCTAACAACTTTCTGCACACCAACGGCAACTATGCGCAAACCCGGTATTATCCGGCCAGCCAGATCAACACCGGCAACGTTAAAAAATTGCGCCCGGCCTGGATTTTCCAGACCGAGATATCGGAATCCCTGGAAACGACGCCGATCATCGTCAACGGCGTCATGTATGTCACCACCTCGTTTAACCATGTTTACGCGTTGAACGCGGCGACCGGTGAGCAGATTTGGCATTACAAACACAAGATGGGTCCGATCACGACCTATTGCTGCGGCCCCAATAACCGTGGCGTCGCGGTTTCTGGTAACAAAGTTTTCATGGGAACGTTGGATGCCAGGCTGCTGGCGCTCGATTCAAAATCCGGCAAGGTGCTGTGGAACATCCAGATCGCCGACCCCGAAAAAGGCTACAGCGAAACCATGGCGCCAACCGTGGTCAACAATAAGGTCCTGATCGGCACCAACGGTGGCGAATACGGTATCCGCGGTTTTGTTAAGGCGTTCGATGCCAATAATGGCAAGCTGCTGTGGACGTTCCACACGACCAAGAAAAGCTCGGTCGGTAAGTGGGCTACCCACGACGCCACCGGTCGCGACATGCACCGCAACATTACTGCCGAAAAAGCGGCACTCAAGAAATTGGGCGATCCCTACAAGACCCTCGGCGGCGGAGTCTGGCAGAACCCGGCCGTGGACCTGGAAACCAACCGCATCTATTTCGTGGCTGGTAACCCGTCACCGGATCTCGACGGTTCCATCCGTCCGGGCGACAACTTGTACACCAACTCGCTGGTTTCCGTCGATCTGGATACCGGCAAGTACGCCTGTCACTTCCAATACATCGCGCATGATGTCTGGGATCTGGACGCGGTCAGCCCGCCGATCCTCACCATGGTTAAAGACAAGAGCGGCGAAATGGTCAAAGGCGTCATGCACGGCGGCAAGACCGGGCATGTCTACATCCACAACGCCAGCGATTGCAGCCTGATCCGCTTCTCTGAAGCGATGGTGCCGCAAGAAGACATGTGGTCCCTGCCGACCAAGGATGGCCAGCGTATGCTGCCGGGCGCCAACGGCGGTGTCGAATGGTCGCCGATGACGGTCGATGCCAACCTTGGCCTCGTCTATGCCATCAACCTGCATCAACCGATGACTTATCACGTTGAAAGCTCACCCTATCCCGACGGTAAATTGTGGTTGGGCGGCGCCTTCAAGGTTATCCCCAGTGAAGAACAGTGGGGCAATATTTCCGCCGTTGACTACAACACCGGCAAGATCCGCTGGAAGGTCAAGACCCCGCAGCCGATGATTGGCGGAGTTATGTCGACAGCCGGCGGGCTTCTCTTCACGGGCGAAGGCAACGGTCAGTTCAAGGCCTACGATTCGGCAACCGGCAATGTACTCTGGAACTTCCAGGCCGGCGCCGGCGTCAATGCGCCACCGGCCTCTTATACGGTCGACGGCAAGCAATACGTCGTAGTTGGTGCGGGCGGCAACGTTCAGCTCAACTACAAGCGAGGTAATAACATTATTGCCTTCACGCTTGCCGACTGACGCATTCACGGCTTACTTTAAAGGCGGTCGTTCCCTATGGGGGCGGCCGCTTTTTCTTTTTCCCCAAGGCACCCAATATTTAGAGAAACCCATGACCGCCAAGATTTCGCTTCTATCGTTTTTCCTGTTTGTTTTTGCCGCCCTTCCGGCCGCGGCTGACGAGTACGCCGCCCTGCGCGAGACCATCGATATTTGCGCCGGTTGCCACGGCGAGAATGGGGCTTCCAAAGAAGACGCCTTCCCGATTTTGGCGGGACAGGAACTTCATTACCTGTACGTCCAGCTGAAGGATTACAAAAGCGGGCTCCGGAAAAACAAGATCATGGCGCCGGTCGTGGAAAAGTTGAAAAAAGAAGAATTGTACGCCTTGGCCAAATATTTTTCCGAACAGAAATGGCCCCGCATCGGTTTCAAGGGCGACTCTGGACGCATCCAAAATGGCGAGCGAGCCGCCAATTCCGGCCAATGCGTCGCTTGCCATCTCGGTAGCTATACCGGCAACAGCCGCATTCCTCGGGTTGCCGGCCAGCACGCAAACTATCTGGCCAAGACCATGCTGGATATGAAAACCAAGGCGCGCAATAACGCGGCCTCCATGTCGTCGCTGATCGCGTCGTTCAGCGAATCCGATATTTCCGACATGGCAGAATTCATGGCCGATAAGTAACGCCTTTACTTCGCCTTTTTCAGAACCTTCAAAACCGACCCATGGTCCCGGTCGGCGGCGATGATTTCAGCCGTTTTACCGCGGTTGTCCTTGAGGTCAAGCCGGGCGCCATGTTTGATCAAAAGTTCGACTGTTTTCACAGCATCATCCGGGGGCACATCGTTGCTGTGCCCTGCCGCCCACATAAGGGCGGTGAGATCGTTGCCGTAGGTCTTGTTGACGTCGACCCCACGGTCCAAAAGGGCGCGCACGATTTCAACGAAACCCTTGCCCGCCGCATAGACGATGGCGGACTTTCCAGAATTGTCGACGATGTCGGTGGCCGCACCGCCATCCAGCAACAGTTGAAAGGTACCCACGTCGCCGTTGAAGGCGGCGGCGGCCAGGGGCGACAGGCGCTTTTTATTCAACAGCTTGATGTCGGCGCCGGCATCCAAAAGTAATTTCACCGTTTTTCGTTTTCCCGCCTTGGCCGCCCGCAAAAGCGCCGTGCTGCCGCCGAGATTCTGGTGGTTGATGGCGGACCCGGCATCAAGCAAAATCTTGACCGTTTTGGTCCGGCCCGACAGCGCCGCCAGAAGAAAGGCGGTATTGCCAAAGCGGTCCCGCGCCTGAATGGATGCGCCGTGTTTGAGATACAGGGCGACGTCCTTGGTTCTGCCTTTTTTTGCCGCCTCGAATAATTGGAAGTTTAACTGCCGGGCGTCGGTGGAGGGTGCGCCCGTCAATTGCGCGCCCGCGCCCGTGACGTTTGTTAAAAAAAGAATTACCGCCAACAAAAACGCTGTGCGCATGCTACCTACCCTTCAATCCGTTACTTGGTGATTTTAAGGAATTTTTCCGGGCAATCCATGTCTATACTCCATCACCAAGGGAGGTATGCGTGAACAAAACTGCGAAAAACTCAAAGCCCGATGCGACCGAACACGTCGCCCTGGAAGTTACCGGGCTTAATTTTTATTACGGCGCCAAGACCGCGCTGGCCGATGTCGGCTTTTCTGTCGCCGCCGGGCGGTTCAAGGTATTGCTGGGTCCGAACGGGGCCGGCAAGACGACGCTGTTCTCTCTGATCACCCGGTTGTTCGACAGCCCGTCGGGTTTGATCAAGGTCAACGGCGTTGATTTACGCCAAGACTCCCTGCATGCGCTGGCGCACATGGGGGTCGTCTTTCAGGCGCCGACCCTCGACCTCGACCTCAGCGTCCGCCAAAACCTGATGTATCATGCCGCCCTGCACGGCCTGGGCAGGGACGAGGCCTTGGCCCGCATCAAAATTGAGCTGGGCCGCCTGGATATGGCAGGGCGCATGGATGAACGGGTTCGCCAGCTCAATGGCGGCCACCGCCGCCGGGTCGAAATCGCCCGCGCCCTCATGCACCGGCCACAATTGTTGCTGCTCGACGAGCCGACCGTCGGGCTCGACGTGCCATCGCGCCGCGCCATTGTCGAACACGTCCACGCGCTGGCGCGCGATGACGGCATCGCGGTTTTGTGGGCGAGTCATCTTATTGACGAAATTTCCAATGACGACGACGTCATCATCCTGCACGAAGGTCGCATCATGGCGGATGGACACCTTGGCGATGTTCTTAAAATCGCCAAGGCAAAGGATATTGGTACCGCTTTTGATTCCCTGACCGGCGGGGGTGCATTATGACGGCGATCCATGCGTGGCGGTGCCTGATCGGTATCCTGATGCGCGAGGCGCTACGATTTGTGCATCAGCGCGAACGCTTCGCCGCTGCTCTGGTCCGGCCCTTGGTGTGGCTTTTGGTGTTCGCCGCCGGATTCCGCGCAGCGCTGGGGGTCTCCATTCTCCCGCCTTACGAAACGTATATCCCCTACGAGGTCTATATTGCGCCGGGGCTGGTCGCCATGATCCAGCTTTTCAATGGCATGCAGAGCTCGCTGTCGATGGTTTACGACCGGGAAATGGGCTCCATGCGCACCTTGCTGGTCAGCCCGCTGCCGCGCTGGTATCTGCTGATTTGCAAGCTGCTGGCGGGAACGTTCGTGTCGATCCTGCAGGTCTATTCGTTCCTGGCCGTCGCCGCCCTGTTCGGCATCACCATGCCGGGGCTTGGATATCTTTGGCTGTTGCCGGTATTGGTCGTCTGCGGATTGATGCTGGGGGCGTTCGCCATGGTGCTGTCGTCCGCGATCAAACAACTCGAAAACTTCGCCGGCATTATGAATTTCGTAATTTTCCCGATGTTTTTCCTCTCGTCCGCCCTCTATCCGTTGTGGAAAATGAGGGAAAGTAGCCAGCTTCTGTATCAAATTTGTAGTCTAAATCCATTCACCCACGCCGTCGAAGTGATCCGTTTTGCGCTCTATGGACAGTTCAATGCAGGATCGGCACTATATGTGGCGGTGGCATTGGCGCTTTTTCTGGGAGCCGCAGTTTATGCCTACAACCCGGCGCGGGGAATGACGGCACGCAGAGGTGGCCCGGGTTCCTAAAGGCCCACAAACAAGGCGATATTGGGTTGTCGCGGCTTGCAATCTTTTGCCCGTTGCGCCATAGTTTTCGTTCCGAAGACAGGGACGTTAATAATATTGGGAGGAAGCAAAATGGCTTGGAAAACACCTAAGGTCGTCGAAATCAGCATCGGCATGGAAATCAACAGCTACGCTTGCGCCGAACTCTAGGCCGCAAAAGCTTTTTTTAAAAACAGCCATCGGCTTTTTGGGCGGCGTTCCGACGGAAACCGCCCGAGTGCGCCGATGGCTTTTTTTTGATTCGGTTCGACCGTGCTTAAAATTGTAGTCCTGGGATCGGCTGCGGGTGGTGGGTTTCCGCAGTGGAATTGTAATACTGACGCCTGCCGCAGCGCCCGCACCGGCGAGGCGCTGGCGCGCACCCAATCCTCAATTGCCGTCAGCGGTGACGGAACCCACTGGTTTCTGTTCAACGCATCACCCGACCTGCGCCATCAAATCAACGCCACCCCGCAACTGCACCCCAACCACGGCCTGCGCACCAGTCCGCTGGCCGGGGTCTTGCTGACCAACGCCGACGTCGATCACGTCGCCGGGTTGCTGACGCTTCGGGAATCGACGCCGCTGATGCTCTATGCCTCTGAACGGGTGCTGGCGACGTTGAAGGCCAACAGCATCTTTAATGTCCTCAACCCGGATTTTGTCGAACGCCGCGCCATCACACTGGGCGAATCCTTCGCGCCGGTAACGCCTTCGGGCGGCCCCTCTGGGTTGATTGTCGAGCCCTTCGCCGTTCCCGGCAAGGTCGCGCTTTATCTCGAAGACCCCGACGCCGGCGACAATTTCGGCACCGAACAGGGCGATACCGTCGGCGTTCGGGTGACGTCCACCGACAGCGGCGAAACCTTCTTCTATATACCGGGTTGTGCGGAGGTTCCGGATGATTTGGCCGATCGTCTGCGAGGTGCGCCGCTGGTCTTGTTCGACGGGACGCTGTGGCAGGACAATGAAATGATCGATGCCGGTACCGGCGTCAAAACCGGCACGCGCATGGGCCATATCTCAATGTCCGGCGAAGACGGCTCGATGGCGGCGTTTCGGGATTTGGGCGTCGGCCGCAAAATCTATATTCACATTAACAATTCCAACCCGATCCTACTGAACGACACGCCTGAGCGCCGGGAGGTCGAGGCGCAAGGGTGGGAAATCAGCTTTGATGGTATGGAAATCACCCTATGAGCAAGGCTCTCAGCCCGGAAGACCTGGAAGTACGGCTGCGCGCCATCGGCGACGAGCGCTATCACGACAAGCACCCCTTCCACAAAATTCTGCATGGCGGTGAGGCGACAAAGGGCCAGGTCCAGGCTTGGGTGTTAAACCGGTTTTGTTACCAAAGCGCGATCCCCAGAAAGGACGCCGCGTTAATATCAAAAATGATGGATTCCGACCTGCGCCGCGAATGGCGCAGCCGTATCGAGGACCACGATGGCCGCGCCGAGGGGGAAGGCGGAATCGAGCGTTGGCTCAAACTGGCCGAAGGGGTCGGGCTGGATCGCGACTACGTCAAGTCCACCGACGGCGCGCTGGCCGCAACGAAATTTGCGGTTGAGGCTTACGTGCATTTCGTCGCCGAACATTCGTTGTTGGAGGCCGTGGCGTCTTCGTTGACCGAACTGTTCGCGCCGGCCATTCACCGCGCCCGCATTGCCGGGTTGCTGGAGCATTACGATTTCGCCAATGAAACGACGATGTCGTATTTTAAGAAGCGCCTCGATGAAGCCCCCAAGGATGTAAAATTCGGCCTCGACTACGTGCTCCGCGAGGCGACGACGGCAGAACGCCAACAGGCGGTTATCGCTGCGCTCTATTTTAAGACCGATGTTTTGTGGGCACAGTTGGACGCGCTCTACCACGCCTATGTCACGCCGGGGCATATTCCGCCCGGTGCTTTCCGGCCGGAGGATGCCTGATGGCCGGGGCCGTCGTCTTCGGTGAAGATTCGGTGCCACACCTGCCGCGTGGCGTGCGCCTGAAGTTCGACACTCCCCGCGACCAGTGGGTGCTGCTGGCCCCGGAACGGATGTTTGTTTTAGACGAAATCGCCCATGAGATCATCAAATGCTGTGATGGCGAAGCCAACGTCGCGGCCATTGTCGATGACCTGTCGGGGCGGTTTGAAGCTCCCCGGGACGCCGTCGCCAAGGATGTCATCGCCCTGTTGCAGGACTTCGCCGATAAGGGAGTGATGGACGCATGATCGCCACCGCCCCGCAAATTGGCCCGCCGCTCGCGTTGTTGGCCGAGCTATCTTATCGCTGCCCGCTGCGCTGCCCCTATTGCTCGAACCCGCTTGAGATGACCGCCGCGTCCGGCGAAATGGACACCGGTAAATGGATCGATGTCATCGAACAAGCTGCCGACATGGGCGTGTTACAGATTCATTTTTCCGGTGGTGAACCAACTGTGCGCAAAGACCTCGAAGATATGGTCGAGCGCGCCGAGACACTGGGGATTTATACCAACCTGATTACCTCCGGCGTTTTGTTGGACCGTGGTCGTCTTCAAGGGCTTGCCGACCGGGGGCTACAGCACATTCAACTGAGTTTCCAAGGCGCAGATGAGGTGGTTGCGGATCGTATAGGCGGGCTGAAGGGCGGGCACGGCAAAAAGCTGGAGACTGCCAAGCTGGCTGGCGAGATTGGATTGCCGCTGACCATCAATGCGGTCATGCACCGCCAGAACATGGACGACCTGGAAACCATGATCCAGATGGCCGTCGATTTCGGCGCCAAGCGGCTGGAGGTAGCGCACGTTCAATATTACGGCTGGGGACTTCGCAACCGCGCCGCCCTGTTGCCGACCCGTGCCCAGCTTGAGCACGCGACGGCAATCGTCGATGCCGCACGGGAAAGGCTAAAGGGTGTCCTGGTATTCGATTACGTTGTTCCCGATTATTACGCCAAGCGTCCGAAATCGTGCATGGGGGGCTGGGGACGGCAGTTTCTCAACGTCTCGCCATCGGGCCGGGTGATGCCGTGCCATGCCGCTGAAACTATTCCCGGCATGGAATTCGAGACCGTGACCGAGCGTCCCTTGCTGGAAATCTGGCAACAATCGGACGCCTTCACGCGGTTTCGTGGCACCGGGTGGATGCCGGAACCATGCCGATCGTGTGACAGGCGCGAGCTCGACTGGGGTGGTTGCCGCTGTCAGGCGCTGGCCTTGACCGGGGATGCCGCCGCCGTCGACCCGGCATGCGATAAATCGCCCGACCATGAAAGAATCGTCGCGCTGGCGACCAACGAAGCCGCCGCCGGTTCAGACGATTTCGAGTATCGCCGCTTCGGCGAAGGGGCCTGAGATGAGGTGGTTGTTTGTCTTCTGTTTCTTGATGACTGTCTCGACCAGCACTTACGCCGCCGGCGGCAATATTTACATCACCAACGAGAAAAGCAGCACCATCACCGTTCTCGACGGAGCCACTTACAAGGTGGTGCGTAGTTTCAAGACCTGCAAGCGGCCACGCGGTGTTCATTTTTCCAAGGACCACACCCAGTTCTACGTCGGCTGTGCGGATGACAACGTTATTGTCGTCTATGAGACGGCAACGGCAAAGTTGGTCAAACGCATCCGCAGTATCGAAGAGCCGGAAACCTTCGACCTCTCGCCCGACGGCAAGACCCTGTATGTCTCCAACGAGGAAGACGCCGCCGTCTCAATCGTCGATATCGAAACCGGCAAGGTTTTAAAGAGCATAGACATTGGCGAGGAACCCGAAGGCGTGCAGGTCACGGCGGATGGCGCGACGGTCTATGTCGCGTCCGAGGCCGCCAACCTGGTCCATGTCATCGATACCGCGTCGGGAACCGTCACCGCCGATATTTTGGTCGGCACGCGGCCCAGGCGTTTCGCTCTGACCCCGGATGAAAAAGAGCTTTGGGTTTCGGCTGAGCTGGCCGGGCAGGTCGATATCATCGACACCCGAACCAACCGGACCAGTGGCGATATCGTTTTCAAACCAACCGGGTTTCGCCGTAACGAGGTGACGCCGGTCGATTTGCTGATGACGCGCGATGGCACAACCGCCTTCGTCGCCCTGGGCCGGGCCAATCATGTCGCGGTTGTCGATATTAAAACCCGCCGTGTGCTTGACTACATCCTGGTCGGCAAACGGCCCTGGGGTCTGGCGCTCAGCCGCGATGAGAAGACGCTGTTTGTCGCCAATGGACTCTCGGACGATATTTCCATTGTCAATATCGCCAAGCGTCGTGTACTGAAATCCGTTGCCGTCGGCCAGGTGCCGTACGGCATTCTGATCGATGATTGACGGTTTGATGCG
Organism: Rhodospirillales bacterium; assembly: GCA_013204265.1. Lineage (GTDB taxonomy): Bacteria > Pseudomonadota > Alphaproteobacteria > Rhodospirillales > Casp-alpha2 > Casp-alpha2. The sequence goes on along the minus strand of JABMOG010000149.1, from coordinate 3,156 downwards.
GTTGTCCTTAACCCTTTTCTTTGCCGTGTTGCTGATGGCGATGTCGGCTGCTGCGGAAACTACGGTGCTGTCGATCGGTTATCTGGAAATTACCGACGATGCGCGCTACGAGGAAAAACGCGCCTACGCCCGCATTCGTGTTCGCCCGCATGACCGCCCGCGCCCCGGTGCTGAAATGGCGCTGCGCGAAAGCCGCATTCTTGGCCGTGCGCTGAAAATCCAATTCAGCCTAGAGCACGCCGAGGCGCGGTCGGTGGCGGGGCTGGTATCTGAAATCCAACGCATGGCGGAGAAAGGCGTGCGGTATTTCCTCATTGATGCCGATGCCGCCGTTATCACCGCCGTCGGTGCGGCGACAGCAGGGGAGAATATTCTGTTGTTCAACATTTCGGAACCGGCGAATATTCTGCGCGGGGCCGGGTGCCTGGCCAACGTGATGCACGTTCTTCCCAGCCACGCCATGATGACCGACGCCTTGGCACAGTTTCTGGTCGCTAGAAAATGGCGCGAGATTCTGGTTTTGAAAGGCCCGGACAGTGAAGACGCCGCCTTCGCCACTGCCTTCGAGACATCGGCCAAGCGGTTCGGGGTTCGCGTGACCGCCAGTCGTGATTTTGTCCTCGGCAACGATCCACGAGAACGCGAAAAAAACAATGTCGGACTGATGACCGGGGACAGCGATTATGACGCCGTTTTCGTTGCCGACACCGAGGGCGAGTTCGGTCGCACCGTGCCTTACCAGACCTACCACCCTCGGCCTGTCATCGGCACTGAAGGTCTGGTCGCCGAGGCCTGGCACTGGGCTTGGGAACGCCACGGTGCGCCGCAGTTGAACCAGCGCTTTGAGAAATTGGCCAAACGGCGGATGACCGGGACCGACTGGGCCGCCTGGGCAGCGATTAAGGCGGTTGTCGAAGCCGCAGTCAGGACAAAGCCGGCGAATTTCAAGGCCGTGCGCACCTATTTGGTCGGCGAAAAAATGACCCTCGACGTCTACAAGGGCAACCCGGTCAGTTTTCGGTCCTGGAACAACCAGCTTCGCCAACCGATCTTGCTGCGAACCCATAACGCCGTCATCGCACGGGCTCCGATCAAGGGTTTTCTGCACCCGACGGAGAATATGGATACCTTGGGTTATGACCGGGGCGACCGGAAATGCAAATTCAAAGGTAGTGGCTGAGGGGAAGAGGGCGTTGTCACATTAACTGACAGCGGATGCAGAGGTTCCTTGTCACTGTTTATTAGGCAGCTACACATGCACATTCCCACACAACAAATGCTTCCGCGCGGTTATTGGCTCGCTTATTGTCGATATGTATTGCATTCCGAGATGCTACATTGGCACGGCATTCGGATGCCAGTCAGTTAATGTGACAATGCCAATAAACGCCTGATTTTCGGCGGCATCGCTTGAACTGGATGTTATGATCATCGAATGCTTTTTGACCTCCCAGATCACGATACGCTCTACCAAGCTCTCTTAGACCGGAACGCCGACTACGACGGACAAGCCTATGTCGGAGTGGCGACTACAGGCGTCTTTTGTCGACTGACATGTCCCGCTCGCAAACCGAAATCGAAAAACTGCACGTTCTACGCAACGGTCGGTGAGTGTATCGAAGCAGGATTTCGTGGCTGCAAAAGGTGCCACCCGCTCAAACCCATGGCATCTGCGGATCCCGCGATGGGCGCTCTTCTCGCGGCACTAGATGAACGACCGCAGTATCGGTGGTCTGAGCTCGATATAGAGCGCATGGGCTACGAACTTTCCACAATACGCAGAAGCTTTAATCGACAGTTTGGAATGACCTTTCTGGAGATGGCACGGCAAAGACGATTGCGTGATGGGTTTGAGATTATATCCGAAGGCGGTAAGGTGATCGAGGCTCAGATGGCTGCCCGCTTCGAATCTGCCAGTGCGTTCAGGGCTTCATTTGCGCAGCTTTTGGGGCGAGCGCCGGGTCGCCTCGACAGTGATCCCATGCTGTTCGCAGATTGGGTCGCGACTCCCTTGGGCGACATGATCTCGGTCAGTAGTCGGTCTCAGCTGCATCTCCTGGAATTTGTTGATCGCAAAGCGTTGAAAACCGAAGTCGGAAAGCTTGAAAGGCTCGCGAGGGGCAAACTCGGTATTGGAAAGACAGACCCCGGCGACCAGATACAGGCGGAGTTGAGTGCATTTTTCCACGGGAAATCTGCCGATTTCCTTACACCGCTGGCCTTTGCGGGATCGCCTTTCGCTCGGGAGGTTTGGGATGAGCTAAGGCGCATCCCGCCCGGCGTCACCCGCAGCTATTCCGAGATTGCCAAACGTATTGGTCGGCCCACAGCAACACGCGCCGTCGCGCGCGCTAACGGGGCAAACCAGATCGCTCTTGTTGTCCCATGTCATCGCGTCATCGGCGCAGATGGATCACTGACCGGATATGGTGGCGGACTCTGGCGTAAGCAGAAACTTCTCGAAATAGAACGGCAATACAGATCATCGATTAAGGAAAGCACCAAACTATGAACCAGTCTGAGAAAGCTACCCATTTCAATTTCCGGCTTTGTCAGAGGAACGTTAACGGAGCTACGAGGCGAATTTTTGTAGCGACTTTGCGCTCCTGAATTTGGCCATCGGCCGTTCTTATCGCCGGAACGTTAGCCGTCGCCCGTTATTTCCTTCACATTGTCGAGGCCGAGCGCATTGCCGCCGACGCCCCACTGGCCGTCTTTAACTTCTTCAATAATCACCCAGGTCAGGTCGCGGAGCTTTTCGCTGGTCACCTCCGTGAAGGCAGTGGTGATTTTGCTGATTAACTCTTTCGATTGATCGGCACGGAGTTCGTCCTTGAAGACTTTCACCTGAATAAGCGGCATGATTTTTCTCGTGTGTTTATAAGGTAAAGACGGCTCAGAGCCGACGTTTGCCGCCAGCCCTGAGTTGGATGTTATGCCGTTTGCAAGGCGGCTAGTTTCTTGGTGTCCCGCACTTGGGCAAGCGCGTCTTCGAAACCCTTCGCCGGGTCTGCGGTTAGCAAGGATGGCTGGAAACGGACAGTTTCGATGTTGGACACACCGATGAAATCGAGCCACCAGTTGAGATAGTTGGAATGGAAATCCATACCGTAGTTGGCGGTTGCGCCTGGCGACCAGACGCCACTGGTGTAGATG
>JABMOG010000148.1 GCA_013204265.1 Rhodospirillales bacterium | reverse complement strand
CGCCATTTCATCGCCGGTGGGCTCGTCCTCTTCACCCAGATCGGGCAGCAGCAATCGCGACTTCAGGTACGCCAGCCACGCCGCCATGACCAGATAGTCGGCGGCCAATTCCAAGTTCGTGCGCCGGGCCTCAACGACGAAGGCCAGATACTGGTCGGCCAGCGCCAGAATCGAAATTTTGGTCAGGTCCAGCTTGTGCTCGCGCGCCAGCATCAGCAATACGTCGATGGGGCCTTCATAGCCGTCCAGATCGACGACGAAGGCAGTGCGCGGCGCACCCTGTTGGGTATCACCTTCTTCGAATAATTCGATTTCGTTCACTAACTAACCCTTTAAGCCCCATGTCCGGTGACGATAAAGACTGCCTGCATGAGATATTCCGTCGGCAGACCGACAAACCACCAGAACACGTTCAAGTCGACCCCTATTTTGCCACCGATCCACGGCAGGATAAACACGCCAGCGAGAATAATAACCATGCCCAAGCGTTCAAGCCGTGCAAGCTGCCGCCCCAATGCCCCCGGCAACAGCCCGACCGCGACCCGGCCACCGTCCAGCGGGGGTATAGGCAGCATGTTGAAGACGCACAACAACAAGTTGATTCGCACCGCATTGACCAGATTCAGGCCGACCCACTGATAGACGTCGCCCGACAGCAGAGCCAGCAAATGAATCGATGCCGCCGCCACAAGTGCTAACACAAGGTTCGAGCCCGGCCCCGCCAGCGCGACCAGAACCATGTCGCGGCGCGGTTGGCGAAGGCCGGCAAAATTCACCGGCACCGGCTTGGCGTAACCGAACATCATTGTCCCGCCGGAGCCCAACAACATCAACCCCGGCAACAATACGGTACCAAACGAGTCGATATGGCGCAGCGGATTGAAGGTCACTCGTCCCAGGCGGTACGCCGTGTCGTCACCCAGCCGCCAGGCCATCCAGCCATGTGCGGCCTCGTGAAAGGTGACGGCGAGCAACACCGGCAACAACCAAACCGACACCGTATAGGCAATACCCAACCAGTCCATCTAGGCTGTCCCCGCAGATTGGAATTTGAAAATTTCCTGCAACCGAATGAGCGTGGCGCCTTGGTCCCAGTCCGCCACCTGGCCCCGCATTGCGTCGCCGCGTGCCAGCCGCGCCGCCGCGGCATCGTTCAAGGGAGCCACGCCATTGGCGACCTCGCGCATTTCCGCCATATCACCACAACAATGCAGAACCAGATCGCAACCCGCCGCCAGCGACGCCGTGGCGCGCTCAGCCATGGTTCCCATCAGAGCCTTCATGGAAAGATCATCTGACACCAGCACGCCGTCAAAACCGATGGCGCCGCGAATGGTGCCCTGAATAACCGGGGCCGAGGTGGTTGCGGGGGCATCCCCATCCAGGGCGCTATACACAACGTGCGCCGTCATCGCCCATGGCAGATGGGCAAGTGCGCGGAACGGGGCAAAATCGATCAAATCCAGGTCAGCCACCGGGGCCTCCACCACCGGCAAATCCTTGTGACTGTCCGCCATGGCGCGTCCGTGGCCGGGAATGTGTTTGAGCACCGGCAGAACCCCCATCGACAAAAATCCTTCCGCCGTCGCCAGCCCCAGCGCCGACACCATGGCCGGGTTGTCCCCAAAGGCGCGGTCACCGATGATTTCATGGCTGCCTGGCGACGGCACGTCGAGCACCGGCGCACAGTTGACGTTTATGCCGAGATTGCCGAGTTCGGCCGCGATTAGTTGCGCGTTGAGATGTGCCGCTTCCACCGCCAGTTCTAAGTTGAGCCGGGCCAGCGCCTTGAACACCGCCGCCGCCGGCGCGTCCCGCCAGTGCGGCGGTTTGAGGCGCCGCACCCGACCGCCTTCCTGGTCGATCAGAATCGGGGCATCGGCACTCCCGATACAGGCGCGGAGATCATTGATGAGACCCCGAACCTGGTCCGGGTCCTGGCAATTGCGCTCGAACAGAATAAAACCGGCTGGCCGGGCATCGGCAAAAAAACGTTTTTCTTCCCCGTTTAATACGGTCCCCGAACACCCGTAGATCACGGCGTTGGAAAGTGGAGGAGAATTGGACAGGATCACGCCTCTTATCGCTTCGGCTTGATGACCAGGCAGCCGACCTGGCGCTGGGCCAATTGCTTGCACAAGCTTCGCGCCGCCGCCTCATCTTTGAGTGGGCCGGCGCGAAGCCGGTAATAAATGCCCTTGCCCGAGCCCAGATCCGCCTTGGTGATGGTCAGGCCGAGATGCCCCAACAGGTCCAGATGTTTGGCTTTCAGGCGGTTCCATTCTTCCCTGGCGCCCTGTGACGAACGCCCGGCGGCAAGCTGCACAAGAAAGGCCTTGTCCCGTGGAATCGAAGCCACCGGAGGCACAACCGGTTTCGCAGCAGGCGCGGGAGTCTTTTCAGCCACCTTGGCAACCTCTTTAACGACCTTCTTGACCGGGGCGGCCTTGCGCACCGGTAGCGCGGTCACTTTGGCCGCGGGTTCGCCGAACGATGAGCCGCTGGTGCGGGAACTCGCACTCGGCGGTGCCGGCGGCGGCGGCGGTGGCGACGGGCGTTTGGCTGTGTTGACGTCTTTTATCGACGGCACCTCTTTTATCGATGGCACCTCGGCCACCGGATTTTCTTTCACGCTCACAGTCGGCGTCCGTGCAGTGACAAGTCTCTCAGGCTTTCCGGCTTTCGTATCGGCAAGTGAGATAGCTTGCTCAGGCACCGGTTTGTCCGCCAAAGGTGTTGGTTTGGACCGGGGTTTGGGCAACGGTTGCTCGGCTGCGGGCAGCAGGCGTTCGGGCGCCCTGCCTTCAACGTCGGCGCCGCCGGAGCCCGGTTGCATGCGGTCGTAAACCAGCTTGTCGCGGTTGGGCACCTTCAGGCCGCCGGGGTTTTCCGGGCGCACCTTGACCGGACCGGTGGCCGCCTTGATCAGCGGTACTCTTTCGTCTGCGCCACCGAGGCGTTGCATCAAGGTATCACCGTACAGCACCCAGGCCCCGGCCCCGCCACCGACCAAAATCAGGGTTAAAAATATCTTACCTCCCCAGCCGCCGCCGGAAGATTCGTGCAGCACCGGTTCGAATTCCAGGGCGTCGGAAGCGGTGACTTTGATTTCTTTGTTTTCGGTCGAAACCATCGGGATTTAAATCCTTGGGGGCAGGGTGCAGCGAATCGGGTCTATTATATTTGATCTCGACAAAAAAAGCGTCACGAGGTTTTGGGGATAAAATCTGACTTAAGATCGAACAGCCGCCGGTGTTCTTCGAGCGCAAAACGATCCGTCATCCCGGCCACGTAATCGGCGATCACCTGGGCGGTAGTTTTTTCATCAACACCGCCCAGTTTGCAGCGCCATTCCGTCGGCAGGCATTCGGGTTTTTCAAGATACAGGCCGAACAATTCGCGGACTACGCACCGGGCCTTGGCCGTCATTTGGTTGAGCTTGTCATGGCGATACATATTTTCGAACAAAAACGCCTTCACCCCGGCTTCCCGTTTCGCCATCTTGGGGGAAAATCCGATCACCGGATGATCAAGGGCGCGCACATCGTTCACCGAGGCGACCCCGGCGGCTTCGATGCGCAGGCGGGACTCCGCCAAAAGATCACTGACCATGACGCCGATCAGGCAGCGCACGGCTTCGTGGATGTGACGCGACGTGTCGATGCCGGGATGATCTGTTGCGACCTGAGCAAAAATCGGCCCGACCAGCGGCACGTCGGCCAGATCCTTGATGCTGAACAGTCCGGCGCGCAGGCCGTCGTCGATATCATGGTTGTTGTAGGCGATATCGTCGGCGAGTGCCGCACACTGAGCCTCGGCGCTGGCAAAGGTGGCGAGTTCCAAATCCTGAACCTTCGAATATTCGGCGATGACGCGGGGTAATTGGGCGAAGTCCTTGCTGCCGTCCAAAAGCGGCCCATTGTGTTTGACCAGACCCTCCAGGGTTTCCCAGGTCAGGTTGAGGCCGTCGAAATCGGCGTAGCGTTCTTCCAGTTTGACCACCACGGACAGGGATTGGGCGTTGTGATCGAAACCGCCGTAGGGCTGCATGACGTCTTTGAGGGCATCCTCGCCGGCGTGACCGAACGGCGGATGACCCAAATCATGGGCCAGTGCCAGAACCTCGCCCAGGTCCTCATTCAAATTCAGCGACCGAGTTATGGAGCGTGCGATTTGCGACACTTCCAGGGTGTGGGTCAGCCGGGTGCGGTAATTGTCGCCTTCGTGGTTAACAAACACCTGGGTCTTGTATTCGAGACGGCGGAAGGCCCCGCAATGAATGATCCGGTCGCGGTCGCGCTGGAAACACCGCCGAGTGGCGCTGTCCGCCTCATCAAACAGGCGCCCGCGGCTAGCGGCTTCATGGCTGGCATACGGCGCCAGACCGGGCGCGGATTTCAACAGTTCCGTCATCGCCCGACCCTACGCCAGCGCCGGGCAACGGGCAACGGAGAAGGCCCTGGTCGTCAGGGTTAAAAATTATTTTCCCGGCAACGGAATAATCCACGCTGGTGTTTGTTTGTGGGAACGAAAACCGGCTATGAGCCGGCGTCCTCAAACGGAGAGATCCCATGAAAAAGATTACCACCTTCGCCATCGCTACCATACTCGTCGCCGGCCTCAGCACGTCCGCTTTCGCCTCATCGTGCCCGAAGGATATGAAAGCCATCGATGCCGCGCTTGCCGGACATCCGAAAATTTCGGAAATGCAGATGTCCAAAGTCACCGCCCTTCGGGCCAATGGTGAAGCCCAGCACAAGAGCAAAGACCACAAGGGGTCCGTGAAATCCCTGCACGAAGCCATGGCCATTCTCGGTATCGCCAAGTAAGCTAAACCAGAATGTTCCGGCCTGGCCCGGCGGTTGTTTTCCGCCGGGCCAGGGACAGTCAAAACCGGGCACGGAGAAACCGCATTGGACGACGTTCAGCGCCTGATAGTTGACCAGATTCCGCATCTCAGGCGTTACGCGCGCGCCTTGCTGCGCGACAGCCACATGGCGGATGATCTGGTTCAGGACTGTCTGGCGCGCGCCATGGACCGACTCCATTTGTGGGCGCCGGGCACTAACATGCGCGCCTGGCTGTTTACCATCCTCCACAATCAGCACATCAACGCTGCCAAGCGCCGATCCCGTCAACCCGACCGGGTCGGTCTTGAGGCGGACGTTGAGGCATTGCGCCACACACCGCCCGAACAGGGAGCCGCCCTTGTCGCCCGGGACATCAACCGGGCTTTGGGCCAACTTCCCGAAGACCAACGCCAAGTCGTGCTGTTGATAGGCCTGGAAGACATGGCCTATGCAGACGCCGCCGAGGTTCTCGACATCCCCATCGGCACAGTAATGTCGCGCTTAAATCGAGGACGACAAAGATTGCGGGAAATCATGGACTCTGATGAAACACCAACGCTAAGGAGGGTGAAATGACCGCACCCGATGATATCGCACAGGACGACCTAAACGCCTATGCCGACGGACGCCTGTCGCCCTCTGAGCAGACCCGTGTCGAGGGCTGGCTTGCCGAACACCCTGACGACGCGGCGGCGGTGCATGCGTACCGGCTGCAAAATACCCGGCTGCACGAGGAATTCGATTCTGTGCTTACCGAGAATGTTCCGCCTGAACTGGCCGCCATAGTCACCGGTCCGTCCGGGCGAAAGAGCGCGGCCTCCGTTCCCTGGATGCGGATGGCGGCGTCGATCTGTCTTTTACTGGCCGGCGGGCTGGGCGGCTGGTTGCTGCATGGAGGGGTTGCTCCGACGCAGCGAGCAACGCCTATTGCCTTCGTCAACCAGGCCATCGGCGCACACCGGGTATTCGTGGCCGAAGTCCGCCACCCGGTCGAGGTCGCCGCAGATCAAGAATCCCATCTTGTCGGTTGGCTGTCGAAGCGCCTCGGCACCAAGTTACGCGCCCCAGACCTGCAAGACGCCGGATACAGCCTGGTCGGCGGACGCCTGCTGGCCGAAGGCAGTAAGCCGGCGGCCCAGTTCATGTACGAGGAAAAGGGCGGACGCCGCCTGACCGTTTACGTGCGGGAATTCCAGGACGAAAAAGACACCTCGTTCCGATTCGCTTCCAATAACGGGGTATCGGCGTTCTATTGGGTTGATAAGGCATTTGCCTATGCCCTGATTGCGCCGTTGGAACGGGCAAAACTTATCGATATCGCCAACAAAGTATACGCGGATCTCGACCGCTCGTAATCACTTGGCCGGAAACGAAATCGAGAAATTCCAAGCCAAAGAATACACTCCATCCAAACACATCCAGACGGAGCCGTAGCCCCTGGCCCAAGCGGAATGCAGGGCCGGTGGGGGGAGGCAAAAAGTCTATTGACTGGAAAAATTTATAGGTGCTAAATCCGCTTCCCGGCGGCGAGTGATCGTTGTGACAGCCGAATGGGCTGAGCCGGATTTTACGGAGAAAAGAAGATGAAGCGTCTACTCTTTGTTGCGGCGATAGCCGCAATATTGGCACCTCCCGCATGGGCGGCCGGGTGCGCTGATAACCCCAAGGCGAGTCTGTTGCAAGCCGAGGCGGCCCTTAAGGTGCAACAGGCCAAGCTGTCGAAAAAGGACGTTAAGAAAGTCAATCTTGCCATAAAAAAGGCAAAAAAAGCTGACAAGTCCGGCAAGAAAGCCGATGCCTGCAAGAATCTCGGCGAGGCTAATGCCATTCTCGGAATTAAAGGTTAACGACCAACGGACGGGACAGGGCGGTCCCCGCCTTGTCCCGTCATAACCGTGCCATTGAAAAAAACCATTCATCGGTTAAGCTCCTACCCGCGCGGGACGCCGGAGCGACACCGGATTCGTTGCCGGGATATCCCTAACCAAAGAGTTTTATCATGAAACCAGTTCATCCCAATCGACGGACACTGGGTCCGGTTTCGGACCTGGAACGCCATTTGCCGACCGAATGGTGGCGGACTCTTTTTAACGCGGTTTATCTGCGGACCGATGGCGACGTCGTGGAAAACGATGCAAACACCCGATCCGATATAGATATGGCCGTCAATGCGGTTGGCCTGGAAAAAAGCGACCGCATTCTCGATCTCTGCTGCGGGCAGGGCCGACATAGCCTGGAACTCGCCCAACGCGGATATCTTTCCGTCACGGGGCTTGATCGTTCGCGCTATCTCATCCGCCTGGCCCGCCGCCGCGCCAAGGAGGCTGGGCTTGAGGTCAGATTCCGCGAAGGAGACGCACGCAAATTCGCCTTCAAGGACAACGACTTCGACTGTGTCCTGTTGATGGGAAACTCCTTCGGCTATTTCGATCAGGAAGAAGACGATCTGGCGGTCCTGACCGCCGTCACCCGTGTGCTTCGCCCGTCCGGAAAACTGGTCATCGATATTACCGACGGGGAATGGATGCGCGAACATTTTGAACCGCGTTCGTGGGAATGGATCGACGCCAGCCAATTCGTTTGTCGGGAACGATCCCTGTCGATGGATGGGGACCGACTGATTTCACGCGAGGTTGTCGTGCATGCTGAAAAAGGCGTCATAGCAGATCAGTTCTACGCCGAACGCCTGTATACCCGCGACCGCCTGCGCCAGCTTCTTTCCAGGGCGGGGTTCCGGGACATCCGGTTCCACAACGAGGTCACAACCCAATCAGCCCGCGGCGACGACCTGGGCATGATGGCCCGACGCAATATCGTCAGCGCCCTGGCGAGCTCGGTCAAGACGACCTCCAGGTCGGCGAAGGGGCCTTTTTTCCCGAACGTAACCGTCGTCATGGGCGATCCCCGAGTGCCCGACGCGGTCAAACGAGGCTGTACCTTCAACCCGGAGGATTTCGAAACCATCCAGCGTTTTAAAGACGCGGCAGAGGAGCTGAAAGGAATCAACTTCACTTATCTCGATAACCATGGAACGTTGCTGAAGGCGCTTCGCGATGATCCGCCGGCGTTCGTACTCAACCTCTGCGACGAGGGCTTCAACAACGAAGCAACCATGGAATTGCACGTTCCTGCGGTGTTGGAAATGTTAAACATCCCCTACAGCGGCGCCGGTCCGGCGGCGCTAGGGGTTTGTTACAACAAATCGCTGGTTCGCAGCGTTGCCGCCACTTGTGATATTCCGGTTCCGCTTGAAACTTTTTTCGATACGACCGACCAGTCGGCGACCATTCCCTCCATCTTCCCGGCGCTGATCAAACCCTGCATGGGCGACAGCAGCATCGGCATTACCCAGAACGCCGTCGTTCAGGACCCCACCGAGGCAGTTGCCTATCTTGCTGAACTGCGTCAGGCGTTTCCGGACGGGCCTGTACTGGTGCAAGAGTTTTTGT
>JABMOG010000147.1 GCA_013204265.1 Rhodospirillales bacterium | reverse complement strand
GTGGATTCCTTGCCGATGCCAGGGTTCTTGATTTCGCCGGCGGCACGGTGGTTCACATCAATTCGGGCGTTGCCGCCCTGGTCGGCGCCCTCGTTCTCGGCAAGCGTCGTGGCTACGGCACCGAAAACATGGCTCCGCATAACCTGATCCTGAGCCTGATCGGTGCGTCGCTGTTGTGGGTCGGCTGGTTCGGGTTTAACGCCGGGTCGGCAGTTGCCGCCAACGGCAGCGCCGGCATGGCCATGGCCGTAACCCAGATCGCCGCAGCCGCAGCCGCAGTTTCGTGGATGATCGTGGAATGGATGTTCCGTGGCAAACCGAGTGTGCTGGGTATTATCTCCGGTGCCGTCGCCGGCCTGGTCGCCATTACCCCTGCGTCCGGGTATGTCGATCCCTTCGGTGCGTTGATCATCGGTCTTGCCGCCGGTCTCGTATGTTATTGGGGCGCCGTGGTGCTGAAGCCGAAGCTGGGCTACGACGACACCCTCGACGTGTTCGGCGTCCATGGTCTCGGCGGGATTACCGGTGCGGTTTTGACCGGTGTGTTCGCCGTTGAAGCCATCGGCGGAACCAAGGGTTTGCTGGAAGGCAATCCTGGCCAAGTCCTCACCCAGATCGAGGGTATCGCGGCCACCATCGTCTATTGCGCTATCGCAACCTTTATCATCTTGAAGGTCGTCGGCGCGGTCATGGGCCTCAGGGTCAATGAAGAAGACGAAGTCGGTGGGTTGGACTACAACCTGCACGGTGAAACCGTTCAGTAGACGTAAGACTTAAGGCCGGGCCGCCTAATCAAGCGGCCCGGTCAATCTCCTAAAAATCAGCCGGAGGGCCCAGCCCTCCGGCTTTTTTTGTTTTTTTGCCCGAAAAGCCCGAATAGGAGGAAATCTACCGTCTTAAGTCCCCCCGTTAAGACATTGTAAACGTTAATCCTATAGTTATTCAGGCATGGCTCAAACTATGCGATTTATGGGCGGCCGCGGGGCTCGTGCTTTCATCGACCCAACCGCCGCAAACACTGTTCTGCCGGCCGGCACCGCCATTTTCTTCAAACGGCGGCGGCAAGAGGCTGTCGGCGTCATTTTGTTCGCCGTCGCCCTGGCCCTGCTGGCGTCCGTCATTTCCTACACGCCGGGCGACCCTTCATTCAACAGCGCCGGTAGCGGCGCCATCGGCAATCTGCTCGGCCCCAATGGCGCTATGATTGCCGACCTGGCGTTACAGGCTTTCGGGTTTGCCAGTCTTCTGCCCGCCTTGGTGCTGATCGTCTGGGGTTGGCGTATGGTGACCAAACAGGGCCTTTCTGTATGGGGACTCCGACTGGCGTGCCTGGCAGCCGCCATATTTTTTCTGGCGACCGGCCTTAACGCCCTGGCGGTTCCAGAAAACTGGCCCCTGATGACCCGCCTTGGCGGAGTTTCGGGCGCTCTTGTTTTTGAGCCGTTGGCCCATTTCGGCGGGCTATTCGGCCTCAGCCCCGGACACATCGCCGCCATCGTCGGCGTCGCTGCAACCGCGCTGCTAATTCCCTCTCTCGGGCTATCGTGGCAGGAGTGGCGAGGCGCCGGGCGCAGCGCCCTACATGGAATACTGCTGCTTTGCCAGGGCGCCAAACGGGGCCGAGAAGTATTCGGCATTGTGCCCGCGTGGCGGTCGCGCCAGAACACTGACGACTCCGATGAGAGCGACTGGGAAGACAGTGGTCATAACGCCGCAATTGATATCGACCCTGTTCCCGTCGGCCTGGGGCGAGCCGCGACAACCACCAGCGAGGCAAATTCGCTTTCCCGGACCGGTCTGGTCGCCGAGAAAAAACCGCGGCTCAAGGCTGGCCGTAAGGCTGCTGCCGAACGCCAGGGTAAACTCGAACTAACCCCCGAAACAGAATATCAGACGCCGCCACTGGACTTTCTCGACAGCGGCGCGAAAAACAGCCGCACGGAAGCGCTGAACAAGGATGCCCTGCAACAGAACGCCAAATTCTTAGGCGGCGTTTTGGAGGATTTCGGCGTCAAGGGCAAGATCGTCAAGGTCCGGCCCGGCCCGGTCGTCACGCTCTATGAACTTGACCCTGCGCCGGGCACCAAAACATCCCGGGTGATCGGACTTAGCGACGATATTGCGCGTTCCATGAGCGCTATTTCCGTTCGTATCGCGGTTGTTCCCGGCCAAAACGTCATCGGTATCGAGCTGCCCAACGTGACCCGCGAAATGGTTCACTTAGGCGAAATTCTGGCGTCCGGTTCGTTTGAAAAAACAACCTGCAAACTGCCGTTGGCGCTAGGCAAGGATATCAGCGGCGAGCCGGTCACGGTGGATTTGTCCACCATGCCGCACCTGTTGATTGCCGGCACCACAGGGTCGGGCAAATCGGTCGCCATGAACACCATGATCCTGTCGCTGCTGTATCGCCTCAGGCCGGACCAATGCAAGTTCATCATGATCGACCCCAAGATGCTGGAGCGTTCGGTCTATGAAGG
>JABMOG010000146.1 GCA_013204265.1 Rhodospirillales bacterium | reverse complement strand
GTATTCGGCAATCGGGCCATTTATGAAACCTTCCCAGAAACGTAACCGCATCGGCCCTTCGGTAATGACGTCCATGACCCGGCCCCGGCAGGCGCTTGCAAATTCCGCCAGACGGCCAAGGCCGGCAGGTATGAATGTTTCGAGGCGGGCCTTCAGCACGCGCGCGATGATCGGCGCATCGCCGCCGCTGGAAATCGCCACCAGCATGGGCGAACGATCAATTACGGCGGGCATGATAAAGCTGCACAACTCGAACCGGTCGACAACATTGACAGGTATCCCGGCGTCTTGCGCCAGCGATGAAGCGCGTTGGTTCAAGTCTTCGTCCTCAGTGGCGACGAATACCAGAACGGCGCTGCCCAGATCACCGGCGTCAAAGGCCTGGGCTTTGTGTTCGATTTCTCCCCGGTCAACCATATCGCTCAGCGCCGGACACACCTCTTCGGCCACGACGGTGATGCGGGCCTCGGCCTTGTAAATCGCCTCCACCTTGCGGGCCGCCGCCTCGCCACCGCCGATGACCAGGACCGGGCGGTCCTTGATATCGAGAAAAATCGGCAGATGTTTCATGCAGGTTCCCCGGCCCAGGCCGTCATCGCGTCGGCCCAGCGCCTTGCCGTCACCGGATCGAGTTCCAGATCGGTAAATCGGGATCCTTGGCGAATGCGGACACGGAGCAAATTAACATCACCCTCGAAACGAACTTCGAGCAATTCCACCTCTGCGCCGAAGGGTGTGGAAAATTTCTCCAGGCTTAGCAATTCCTGATCGCTCACCGCTCACCCCAGACGAAGGCTTCTTCAACCAGAAATTCCCAATTTCGCGGGGTGTCGGAGTAATCCGGCTTGAGGTCGACTTCCAGCATATAGTTTTCCCCCAGTTCCGCCCGCTTGCGGATGGTGCCTAAAAGGTCGACGAATAAATTAACTTCAGGGTGCTGAATAATCAGGTTACTCAGCAACATCGGAGGCAGTGACATTTTAAAACAGGCCTTTCGTTTGAGTCTCTAATATATAGACGCTTCTATATATGTGCATTTGTCTAAAATTACAGGGGCGGAATAATCCGGTCCAAGTACCGGGCCCGGTATAACAAGCGCCCTTGGTCATCACCAGGGTAGTCCGTGAACCCCGACCTGCGGTGCAGTACATTATTGCAGAGAATTCCCTGGCCCGGAGTAAGGCGCCAGCGGACGATAAATTCGTGGTCGTCGTTCAGCACAGCCGTCAGCTTTTGGCGCGCCGCCAGAACCATCGCATCGTCTTTCCATTCGATATGACGCTTGCGGTCCGTATAGCGCATGTGAAGCCTGCCTTCGAGGACGGTAAATACCGGCCCCGTGGCTGCGCCCCGAACCTCAACGCCGTTTTCCAAATTGCCCGGAATGGTCAGGACATCACCGCCCATCAGCGCATGAATGAAGTCCGGGTTTTCATCGCGCAGACGGATGTAGGCTATTTCAGGGTCGAGAAATTCCGATAACCCGCCTTCATCAGCGGCGCGGCGGCAGTGCAGCAGGAAACTGCGAACCTGTTCATCGGACTTATTATAGTAACCATCCGTATGCCAACTTAGCGGTTTGTCTGTATAGGGAATATAAGACCCTTGGCGGCCGCCTTCGACGACGGTGATTTCGGTCAGTCCATCTTCTCCGGTACACAAGGGCTGATCAAACTGTTCCAGACCAACGAACTTGGCTAATGCCAGGGCGTCATCCTTGCCTGCCTCAGGGGCCGTAACATAGAACGCCATATTAAACGCACTACACAGATCAAGTATGGCATTTTTTTCTTTTCGAGTCGGCAATCGGGGGTCGGCAATCGTCACCATCAGGTCTTCGGGTGAGATTGGAAATTTTTTTAATTTTTCCGACCGCCATTTTTCATACCCCTCCTGATTGTCCAGGTCGAATGGAGAGGCCCCCGCGCCCGCCCTTGCAACCAGGGGATCGGCATGGGACGAAGCCAAGAAATCTGCGGGTTTTACGGGTTTCATCGGAGTCATAAACACCAAGCAGGGGGGAATAAAAATCCCCGGTTATGATAAAAAATAAACCCCCGTATCCACATAATCGTTAGGGGTAAAATCAAAATTCGCTCTTGATAATTTACATTTTTTGAATATGATCTGTCCAGTTGATGGATTCATAATTGGTCCGGCAAAATTAAAAAGGCTAATTAAAGCCAGGCCGGGTATTCATCAAAAAACAGTGGAACGCACGTTCAGCCGTGCAGGTGGAGACACAATCAATGGCTAAAAACAAAGATACAGGACAGCACGACTCACCCTTGTTGGATCAGTTGGAAACGGGGCCGTGGCCCAGTTTCGTAACCGGATTGAAGCGCCTTGCCAATGATGAAGGCACCGCGCACGGATCCATGATGACCGACCTCGTCGGCCAGTTGGAGCATTCCTACGAAACCCGGAAAGGTTACTGGAAAGGCGGAACCGTCAGTGTCTTCGGATACGGCGGCGGCATCATCCCCCGTTTCTCCGAAGCCCGGGAAGAGTTTCCCGAGTCGTCCGAGTTCCATACCCTGCGCGTGCAGCCCCCTGCCGGCTTGCACTATGACACCGACGTGCTGCGCAAAATGTGTGACATCTGGGAAGAACATGGTTCCGGCCTGATCGCCTTCCATGGCCAGAGCGGCGATATCATGTTCCAGGGTTGCAAGACCGACAAGGTCCAACCCGCCTTCGATGAGCTGAACAAGATCGGTTTTGATCTCGGCGGCGCCGGCCCGGCCCTGCGCACCTCGATGAGCTGCGTCGGCCATGCCCGATGTGAACAGTCCTGCTACGACGAAGTTCGCGCTCACCGCACCATCATCAACGCCTTCCTCGACGAAATGCACCGTCCGGCGTTGCCATACAAATTCAAGTTCAAGTTTTCCGGTTGCGCCAACGATTGCGTCAACGCCATTCACCGGGCGGATTTCGCCGTCATCGGCACCTGGCGTGACTCCATGAAGGTCAACCAGGAAGAAGTAAAAGCCTACGTCAAGAAAGCCGGGCGCAAATACACCATCGACAACGTTATCACCCGTTGCCCGACCAACGCGCTGAGCCTGAACGACGATGATACGCTGGACGTCGACAACAAAAGCTGCGTGCGCTGCATGCACTGCATCAATGTCATG
>JABMOG010000004.1 GCA_013204265.1 Rhodospirillales bacterium | reverse complement strand
TTTCTCGCCGGCAAGAAAACCTACATCACCGCCGTCACCGGAATCGTCGCTGCCATCGGTGCCTACCTGATCGGAGAGATGGACCTGGTGCAGACCTTCCAGACCATCTGGCCGCTGATCACCGTGGCGTTCCTGCGCAAAGGCGTCGAAGACACACTGTGACGGCCTGGACCACTATCGTTGCCGGGCTCATCCGCGCGTTCAATCTGATCGCCGGATGGGTCCGCGACGAGGGTCTCAGGCGCCAGGGCGCGGAGAGGTCTGAACTGGAATCCCTGAAAACCCAAAATGAAATCCGGAGGAAAGCCGATGCCATCGACCAAACCCCTGTGCCTGATCGCGATCGCGATATTCTTAAGCGCCTGTAGCCTGCCGGCCAGCACCGACGTCGGTTGCGCCTGGGTTAGACCGATCAAATTCAGTCAGTCCACGAAGGCATGGCTGGCGGAACATTCCCCTTGGCCGGACCCGGTGCGCGCGGACCTGGAAAAAATCGCCCGGCACAATGATAAGCACCGGGCGTTTTGCGGTTGAGCGATGATCTATCCTGCCAGCAGGGCCGAAGAAAAGCCAGGCACCAGACCGCCTCAACGGAATGGCGATAGGCTTACCGCCCAACCAGATGAGCGGCAATCATTATGAACCCTAAACACCAAATTGTACCCGCGCCGAGCAATAACACAGGAATCCGCCAAACGACGTTTAGCCCGGAAAAGACCGGCGCAAAATACAGGGACCCCAGTAACATCCACTCACCTACGATAAATATGGGAAAGAGGTAAACAATCGAACTCTCACCCAGAATTCCGTAACCCACATGCCCCCAATCCCAAAAGGACAATCCGGGCACAGGAATGATCAACAACAAGTGCAACGCAACCATCGGCACCACCAACTGTTTTAACGGCACTGCTGAACCTTGGGACAGCCGTTTCATCGGTACGCCAGACAACCAGGAAAAATAGAACAGATGCAAAAGCATCGAAAGCGCCAGGACTATTACTGTTCCGCGAATAAAAAAATTCCAGTTCGCATTAAATGGCGTGGCGGAAACTGGCAGGACCACGAGTCCCACCGCCAATACCACAGCAGAAGCGGACGCAACCAACAACTGCCGGTTGTTTTTCGCTTTTTGCTTCAGCCTGCTCACAATTCCCTCAACCCAAGTATCAACTTAACCCCACAACCTAATGGAGAAACTTACCATGTTTGATAAAGGAATTTACATCGAATTCAGCCAGATACCCACTACTAATCCCCCTCCTGGCGGAAGAGATGATTACCTGCATACCTACATCGTCTACAGAGACGGCAGGGGTCGCGCATGGGCTATCCGTGGTGGCCCTTCGGGCCTTGACGATAAAAACCTCCCTCGTAGCGCCGCTGAAATTTTGAAGTTCGGGCCGGGCGGAAAGATCGAAGTGCAGGCAGACTTTCCTCTCAACAAATCGAAAGATGCCTATAAACCCGGCGAAACGCCTGAGGATCACCAAGCCACAAAACTGAATATCGGCACCCGCGACCCCAAACAGGTCTTTGATCAAATGGCCCGTAAGGCAGAGGAAGTACATGACCTAAACATTGATTATGATATTAATGCCAAGGAAGGGTTCGATAGTCCCGACCAAAACAGCAATTCCCTTACCCGGGCGGTGCTGGAAGACGTCGGCATTGATCCAAAGACTGCGATTCCTGAAGATATAGATCGGACGCGAATCCCAGGCTTCGAAAACGATTTGAAAGAAGCTCAGGTGGAAGCCCGCCGCGAGCGCAACCGCCCCAACCCCATCGAAGGCGAGATTGGCGGTACGGAAGATCAAAAACCGACACCCGCTCCACAATCCGGCGACAACGAGCCTTCGGGCCAGGACGACGACACGTCGGACGATAACCCGTCCGGTAAGGATCAGTCCGGCGACCCCTCCAACGACGGCCAGAAACAGAGCTCGCTTCTCCCCGATCCGGGTGCCGCCTCAAAAAACGAGACCATGGAAATCACGCCCGAACAGAGAAAGCTCATGGACGACATTTCAAAAAGCGACGGGCCACTCGACGAAATCCTTGCCAAGGACCCGCGCGATTGGACCGAGGGCGAGTTCCTGGAAATCAAGAAAGAGGTGATCAATCTACCATCGAGGCCCGAGCAGGAGCGGCTCGACGGCATGGCGACTAATTTTCTCGAAGACAAGTACGGCACGGACCCGGTCAAGTATGACGCCACCGGGCGCATGATCGAACCCCAGCCCGTCCGCCCCATCAACAAAAACCCCGTCCCGGCCAAGACTGCCGACGGGGAGGCTTTGCGGGGCGCGCTCAGTCGCATCGGCAAAACGGTGGCCGGGGCGGCGGGCGCACAAGGCTCCGTCACTGCCGTTCAAGGCCTGCAATCGGGATTGAATGTCCTCAAACAAGTCATGGACCGGGACGCTAATCCTTCCCTGTACCGCACGCCCGGCATTGCCCCCGATCTAAAGACCGACGGTGTTGCCGGGCCGAAAACCCGCCGTGCGTTGCGCTTCGCGGCAGGCAACCTGGGCCGACCAAAGATCGAGGAAGGCTTCGCGCTGGGCCGCCTCAACCGTTTCGCCCGGGACGTACAGACGGGCCGCGATGACAGCCGGAACCTGGGCACGACGATGAACAAGGCGTTCGGGCCGTTGTTCCGCCCAGCAGGAATGGCGCTGGCGAAACAAGCCAAGCCGGAAAACAGAGCCTTTCAGGCGACGCTGAATGACCTCGGCCCCAAGGTGTTCGAGGGCGGCGCCTTCAAGCCGATCAAGGAAGACGGACTAATCGGCCCCAAAACCGAGTCCGCGTTCGGCGCCAGCCTGCCCGCCACCGGGCCGGACCGGTTCACCTCGCGCCTCGGCCACAACATGGGGTTTTTCGACTACGACGATTTTGGTTGAACGTCGCCCCTTCCCATTATTCCCCCACCGCGCTATAACCCCGGCCCGGCGATATCAGGAGCTTAAGGAGGACGATGTTATGAAAAAACGTAAAGTCCGGCGGCGCAATCCTGTTGCGCGGGCCGTCCGATTAATCCGCCCCACGGTGGTGCCATCGGTCAAGGCCTACAGCCGCAAACCCAAACACAAAGGTCATTCCGACATCAATCGGAATGACCTTTTTCTTTTTTGCCGACACGATTCTTTCTGTCCCTGTCGCGGCTTCGCCGCTCCGCGCTTCTTGGTTACTCCGCCGCCAATTGACGCTTGCGGATGAGGTCCATTATTTCTGCCGCCGCCACCGGGATGTTGGTGCCGGGGCCGTACACGGCTGAGACGCCCTTCTTGAACAGGAAATCATGATCCTTGGCCGGGATCACGCCGCCACAAACAACCAGTATGTCGCCCGCGCCGGCGGCGCTGAGCGCGTCGATCAACTGCGGCACCAGAGTCTTGTGACCGGCGGCCTGTGACGACACACCGATGACATGAACATCGTTTTCGACCGCTTCACGGGCGGCTTCCTCGGGGGTCTGGAACATCGGACCCAAGTCGACCTCGAACCCGAGATCGGCAAACGCCGTGGCGATTACGCGCGAGCCCCGGTCGTGGCCGTCCTGTCCCATTTTTACCACCAGCATGCGGGGGCGGCGGCCTTCCGTCTCGCCGAAGGCTGCGACGTCGGCGCGAATTTTGCGGAACCCTTCGTCGCCTTCATACATCGCACCATAGACCCCGGTAACCGTTCGCACCTGTGCCCGGTGGCGGGTGTAGATTTTTTCCAGCGCGTCGGATATTTCGCCCACCGTAGCGCGCGCGCGCGTCGCAATGACGGACAGCGCCAGCAAATTGTCTTCGCCGGAATCCGCCGCCTTGGTCAACGCCGCCAACGCCGCCTGGCATGCGGCCTCGTCGCGGGTGCTGCGGATGGTCTTGAGGCGTTTGATCTGGCTATCGCGCACGGCGTCATTGTCGATTTCCAACAGGTCAACGTGGGTGTCCGTGTCGGGCTGGTATTTGTTGACGCCGACGACGACTTCTTCCCCGCGATCAATGCGGGCCTGTTTGCGCGCGGCGGCTTCCTCGATGCGCTGTTTCGGCATACCGGCGATGACCGCCTTGGTCATGCCGCCCATGTCTTCGACTTCGGCAATGAGTTTCCGGGCTTCCTCGGCGACCGAGTGGGTCAGATGTTCCAGATAGTAGCTTCCGCCGAGCGGGTCGATGACATTGGTGATGCCGGTTTCCTCGGCGATCACCAGTTGCGTGTTGCGCGCGATGCGGGCCGAAAACGGCGTCGGCAGGGCCAGCGCCTCATCGAAGGCGTTGGTGTGCAGACTTTGCGTGCCGCCCAGCACCGCCGCCATCGCCTCGATCGTTGTCCGGATGGCGTTGTTGTAGGGGTCCATCGCCGCCAGCGACGCGCCCGATGTCTGGCAATGGGTGCGCAGCATGGAAGAACGCTCGTCCTTGGGATTGAAAGGTGCCATCAGTTCCGCCCACAACAGCCGGGCCGCGCGCAACTTGGCGATTTCCATAAAAAAGTTCATGCCGATGTTGAAGAAGAAACTCAAACGCGGGGCGAATTCATCGACATCGAGCCCCTTGTTCAGGGCGGCACGTACATATTCCACCCCGTCGGCCAGGGTGTAGGCCAGTTCCTGGACCACCGTCGCCCCGGCTTCCTGGATGTGATAGCCGGAAATGGAAATGGAATTGAAACGCGGCATGTTTTTGGCCGTGTATTCGATAATGTCGGCGACAATCCGCATGGATGGTTCGGGGGGATAGATATACGTATTGCGGACCATGAATTCCTTGAGGATGTCGTTCTGGATAGTGCCTGACAACTGGTCCAGCGCCACGCCCTGTTCCTCGCCGGCGACGATATACCCCGCCAGCACCGGCAGCACCGCGCCGTTCATGGT
>JABMOG010000145.1 GCA_013204265.1 Rhodospirillales bacterium | reverse complement strand
CGTCGAAGTCGATCACGGCGACACGCTCAAGCCCGAGGGTGGTGTGCGCATACTTGGCCCCGACGGCAATGGAATTGAACAGACAGAACCCCATCGCCCGGTTCGATTCCGCGTGATGGCCGGGCGGACGCACAGCGCAAAAGGCGTTGTCGGCGTCGCCCGCAATTACCCTGTCGATAGCGTCGCAGACGGCACCCGCGGCGCGGCGCGATGCTTCGCCCGACGCCGGCGACATGGAAGTGTCGGGGTCAAGATACACCCGGCCCTCGTCGGGCACATTCTCGAACACCTCGGCGACGTACGAGGCCTGATGGTTTAACTCGATTTTTTTAAAGTCGATGATCGGCGCTTCCAGGCGTTCCAGATCGCCGAATTCGTCGGCGTCGAGCCCCGCCATCACCGAGCGCAAACGGTCCGGGCATTCAGGATGGCCATGGCCGGGGTCATGCTCGATACAAATGGGATGCGAATACAGCAGAGTCGTCATAAAGCGCCCTCTTATTTAGTCTCGGTAATTTCTTTCAGGTAATTGACCAGATGGGTCAATTGTTCGGCGTTGGAGACTTTCTGGACCGGCATTTTGGTCCCCGGCAGGTATTTGTCCGGGCCCTGGTCGAACAACTGGAACAGAGTCTTTTCGTTCCACCGGAAATCGACACCGGTCAGTGCCTTCGAATAATTGTATCCCGCCACCGAGCCCGCCGCACGCCCGAACAAACCCGCCAAATGCGGACCAGAACGCCGGATTCCGCCCGCCGACAGCGAATGACAACGGGCGCATTTTTTGAACAAAGGCGCACCGGGATGATCGCTGTCGAGCCACGGCTTCGGCCCGTTGTCGCCTTCCACCTCAAGGCCGATGCGGTCGCCGCTTTCCAGATGAAAGACCCGAATCGAATCATCGGAACTGCCGGTCACGGCAAAGCGCCCGTCGGGCGTAACCCGAAGCGCCCAAATGAGGGCGTCATGGGCCTGAATGGACTGGACCGGTGTGCCGTTGCTCAAATTCCACCGAATAACGGTGCCGTCGCGACCCGCCGACAACGCCGATTTAGCGTCGGGCGAAAAGGCGGTGGCGAATACCTGGCCATCGTGTTTCTTGAACGCACGGACCTCTTTCATGGTCGGCAAATCCCAAAGCCGCATGGATTTATCGATGCTGGCCGATAACAGACGCCGACCATCGGGCGAAATGCTTAGGCCCGTTATGCCCAAAAGGTGACCTTCGAGGGTCCCACGCGATAGTCCCGTTTTTGCATTCCAGACCCGAATTTTACCGTCATGGCCACCGGAGACGACGGTTTGGCCACCATCGGCGAAGACCACCGCATTGACCGGCGAAGTGTGGCGCAAGATTTGAGCCGTCGTACCCAGCTCTAAATCCCAAATCCGCACCGTCCTGTCCCAGCTTGCCGTGGCGGCGAACCTGGCGTCATGGGAAACCGCCAACCCCATCACTTTGTGGTTGTGACCTTCCAGCCGTTTGAGGGGTTTCAGGGTTTTCAGGTCCCACAGAACAATGGTTTTATCGTCGCTGGCGGTCAGGGCGCGGGAACCATCACCGACAAAGGCGACACTGGTCACGGGTCCGCTATGGGCATCGAGAACCGCGATTTCTTTCTGTTCGGCGAAATCCCACAGCCGCGCCGTAAAATCGAAACTGCCGCTTAAAACCCAGCGGCCATCGGGCGAAATGTCCAGGGTTCGCACCATGCCGCCGTGCCCGGCCATATCGGCGACGGCGGACCCTGCGCCTAATCCTGAGACGGAAAACACAAGAATGATTACAGCTATTAGCCTTAGGCCTTGGGTTACCACTATTCCCTCGCCAAATGGACGTATCAACTAAATTTCATTTTGCTGGATTCTTAGCGTCTTTGCCAATGCCGAATTTTTTGGTTTAGGGAATCGCTGGGGCGTGGGCGGCGATGAAAGTCCTTACCGCTTCATTGACAACGGCCTGCCGTTCTGCGGGCGTGGGGTCGGACGCCAGCCCCAGCAGGCAGCGGACATAAAGGTCGCCGCGGAGCAGGGCGAAAAAAAGCTTGGCCGAGGATACCGGGTCGGGGACGGACAGGGTCCCTGCCTGGTCCAGGTCTCGAAGCAAGCGGGCCATGTTTTCAATGGCAGCGGTGGGACCGGCCCGATAAAAGGATTCGGCGAGTTCCGGAAAGCGCCCGCTTTCCGCAATCACCACCCGGAAAAGCGCCACAGCTCGCCCCGTTAGCACCGTGCCAAGAAAACGTTCAGCCATACCCATGAGCCTTCGTTCGAGGTCATCACCATCGACCGGCTTCAACGGAGGCATCGGCTGGGTTTGCCCCCTCAACAACTCATCGCAAATATCTTCGATAATCGCCCCGAACAGAGCTTCTTTGGAACCAAAATGGCTGTAAACGGTCTGTTTGGACACCCCTGCTTTTTCAGCGATAGCGTCCATGGATGCCGCGCCGTAACCATGATCCAGGAAAACCCCGGTCGCCGCCAGCACAATGGCCCGGCACTTGGGACCAGGTCCGGATTTTAAATTCCCTACAGACAATTGAGGTTTCACTGACGCCATTAAAAACCCGTTCTTTAAGCGTATGGCAACCTGGACGACACTTGCCTTAAAAAAATCAAATTCGTTGCGCAAAATCTTACAGCACTATAAACAAGACTGTACGGTCCAGTCTAGTCCATAGACTCCATTAAAAAATCTGCACGGATAGATAAAAGCCATGGGAAAAAGCAACCGAAGACCCGGATTTCAAGCGTCGTTTATCGGTGTGCTGGCATTGGCCTTCGCCACCGGGTTGCTCGCCAGCGCTCCTTTTGCGTCCGCAGCCGAGACCAAGAAACCCACTGAACCCCCGATGCAGGTCGGCATTGACGCCATCATTAGCCAACCCTTAAATCAGACCGTGCCTGTCATCGGTCGCTTCGTCTCCCGTCAGGCAGGCAAGGTTGCCGCGCGCACAAGTGGCCCCGTAGGGATCGTCCATGTCGAGGTCGGTGACCGTGTCCAGGCTGGCGACATCATCGCCGAGTTGGTCAGCGACCTGTTGAAGTGGCAGTTGGAACTGCAAAAGGCCGAGGTCCGCCAGCAGGCGGCCGCCCTGATAACCCGCACCGCCCGCGCCAAACTCCGCCACCAGGAATTGAAGCGGCTCGAGCGGTTGAAAAAATCCGCCGCCTTTTCCCAGGCCCGCATGGAAGACAAGCGCCAGGAACTCGCCGTCGCGGATAGCGAAACCGCCGAGGCCGAGGCCCTGGTCGCCCGCGCCAGTGCCAATATGAAGCTGACTGCGACCAATTTATCCTACGCCAAGGTTCGCGCACCCTTTTCCGGCGTGATTTCCAGCCGCTTTATCGAAGTCGGGGCCTATGTGAAAATCGGCGATCCCCTGGTCACCATTATCGACGACAACCATCTGGAAATCGAAGCCGATGTCCCGACCAACCGGATTGCCGGGCTGACGCCGTCCCTTCAGGTCGATGCCTTTGTCAACGGAACCACGCCCATGACCGCCACCGTGCGCGCCGTGGTGCCCGATGAAAACCCACAAACCCGGACCCGAGCGGTCCGCTTCGTTGCCCAACTGCCCCAGGGGCTTAAAAATATCGCCAACAACCAGAGCGTCACCCTGCACCTGCCGGCCAACAGCCAAACCAACGCCGTCACCGTTCACAAGGACGCCATCCTTTCACGCAAAGGGAAAACCCTGGTGTATCTGGCCTTTGATGGCAAAGCAGACATCCGCCCGGTCAGCCTGGGCGAAGCCGTCGGTTCGCGCTTCATCGTCCTGGGTGGACTGGTCCCTGGTGACCTGGTGGTCGTGCGCGGCAACGAACGCCTGCGCCCCGGCCAACCAATCGACTATGCCTCGCCGAAGAACAAAAGTTAAGGTCCGCGTCCTGTGAATTTGATCCGCCTGTCCATTGAACGCCCTGTCGCCGTCATTGCCGCCGTACTGATGGTGGTCATGTTCGGCATTTTGGCATTGACCAAAATTCCCATCCAGCTAACCCCGGACGTGCGCAAGCCGGTCATCAGCCTGCAGACCATCTGGCCGGGCGCGGCGGCGGCCGAGATCGAACGCGAGATTACCAATCGCCAGGAAGAGGTTCTGAAAGGCATTCGCGGGCTTGAGCAAATCACCAGCGAGTCCCAGGACGGGCGCGCTCAGGTGACTCTGGAATTCGGCGTCGGCACCAATATGGAAGAAGCCCTGTTGCTGGTCGCCAACCGGCTCGACCGGGTCGACGGCTACCCGACGGAAGCCACCGAGCCATCCATTAGCACCGCCAGTTCCGACGATAGTCCGATTACCTGGATCGTGCTGATCAGGACCGATGGCAACGACCGAGACATCCATACCTACGGCGATTTCGCCGAAGACGTTATTCAGGACCGCCTGGAGCGGGTTCCGGGGGTTGCGCGGGTCAACATCTACGGCAGCGCCGTCGATGAGATGGAGGTCGTTATCGACCCCGAACGCATGGCGCGGTACGGCCTGACCGTGACCGAGGTCGCCCAGACACTGCGCGCCGCCAACGCCTCGTTGAGCGCCGGGGATGTGGAAGAAGGCAAACGCCGCTACGTGGTCCGTGCCGAGGGTGAGTTTTCAAAACTGGAGGACGTCCGCCAAGTGATCGTCCGCTCCAACCGGGAAGACGGAACCGGGCGTATGGCACGGGTCTCCATCGGCGACATCGGCACAGTCGGCTTCATCTCCAAGACCCCGACCGAGGTCATCCGTTTCAACGGCCAGCCGGCTATCGCCATCAACGCGGTGCGTGAAACCGGCTCCAACGTAATCGAGGTCATGCACGGAATTCGCAGCGCCTTGAAAGAGCTCAACGAAAACGCCTTACCCGCCAAGAAACTACGCCTACGCCAGGTCTATGACGAAACCACCTATATCAATTCGTCGATCGACCTGGTGCAGCAGAACATCCTCATCGGCGGCGCACTGGCGGCCCTTATCCTGCTGATTTTTCTACGCTCGGGTAGTGCGACGCTGGTCATTTCCATGGCCATTCCGGTGTCCATTATCGGCGCCTTCGTCGCCATGGCAGCCATGGGCCGGTCCTTAAATGTGATTTCCCTGGCCGGCATCGCGTTCGCCGTCGGCATGGTCGTGGACGCCGCCATCGTGGTTCTGGAAAACATCTACCGGCACCGGGAACGGGGCGCCAGCCGAGCCGAGGCCGCCTATCAAGGGGCGCGCGAGGTATGGACGGCGGTGTTTGTTTCCGCCCTGACCACAGTCATGGTGTTTATTCCGATCCTGGTCATGGAACTCGAGGTCGGCCAATTGTTCCGCGACATCGCCGTGGCGTTGTCGGTGTCGGTGCTGTTGTCGCTGATCGTCGCCATCACCGTGGTGCCGGCGCTGTCCAACCGTTTGCTCGGCGACCCGGTCAAATCGGACAAAAAAACCTGGCGCTTACCCATCCTCGACGATTTCGCCAGCGGCTTTGTCAACCTGACCATGGCCATCACGCGGCGCGTGACCGCAAGCCATCGCTTGTCCATTGCCGTCGTCGTCGGGCTGTGTGGGGCCGGGGCGATTATTACCGTGCTGTTGTTGCCGAAACTGGAATACCTGCCGGACGGCAACCGCAACCTGATCTTCGGCATTATCGTACCACCGCCTGGCTACAACCTGGACACCACCACGCAAATTGCCAGCGCCTTCGAGAAAAAAGTCCTGCCGTTGCTGGCCGAAGTCAGCGGGACGGAATCCAAGCCCGGTGAGCCACCAAAATTACAGCGGTTTTTCTTTGTCGCTGCACGCGGGCGCACCTTCCTGGGCGCGTCGGCCCATGACCCGGCCAGGATCAAGGAACTAATCCCGTTCATGAAAAAGGCCGCTTACGGCGAGCCGGGGACTTTCGGGCTGATTTCCCAGCGTTCCTTGTTCGGACGGGGCATCGGCGGGTCACGGTCTATTGAGTTGAACGTGTCCGGCCCCGACCTTGAAGATATTCTCGAGGTGGCGCTGAACGCGGTTCGGAAAATCGATAAAGCCCTGCCGCGTGCCGAGGGCACCCAGATACAACCCAAGCCGGGCCTGGAACTGGGCGCGCCCGAAGTCCGCATCATTCCCGATCGGGTCAAGCTGGCCGACAACGGCGTCACCGCCCGGGAACTGGGCGATACGCTGGACGCCTTTAACGATGGCTTGCGCGTCGCCGAGATCACGGTCGGCTCGAAACGCATCGACCTGATGATCCGGGGCGCCCGCCAGAACATCCGCCAGACCCAGGCCATCAACAACCTGCCCGTGGTCACCCGGTCCGGCAACATCGTACCGATCAGCTCGCTGGCCGACATACAGTTGACGGTTGGCCCGACCCAAATACGTCACCTGGAGCGCCAGCGCACGGTGACCCTGGAAATTCGCCCCCCCGAACTTGTCCCCCTGGAAAGCGCGCTCGATACCCTCGACGCCGAAGTCCTGACACCATTGCGCGCTGAAGGCATGCCCGAAGGGGTGCGCCTCAGCCTTACCGGCACCGCCGACAAGCTGTCGCAAACCTGGGACGCCATGGTGGTTAATCTGGTTATCGCCATTATCATCGTTTATCTGGTGATGGCGGTTCTGTTCGAGAGCTTCATCTATCCCATGATCATCATGCTGTCGGTGCCGCTGGCGACCGCCGGCGGCGTGATTGGGTTGGCCGTGACCAATTCTTTCGTGTTCCAGCCCCTCGACATGCTGACGCTTCTGGGATTTGTTATTCTGATTGGAATCGTCGTCAACAACGCCATCCTGTTGGTCCACCAGACCCTAGTGCATATCAAAGAGGAAGGCATGAATGTCGACGCGGCTATTATGGAAGCCACCCGCAACCGTATCCGGCCGATTTTCATGTCGACCCTAACCAGCATTTTCGGCATGATGCCGCTAGTGCTTTTCCCCGGTGCCGGGTCGGAACTGTACCGGGGACTGGGCTCAGTGGTATTGGGTGGGCTGTCGTTCTCAGCCATTTTGACGCTGGCTATCGTGCCGCCGCTGCTGACGCTGGTTGCCGGAACTCTGGAGAAAAGTTCACATAAAAATCCCGGAACGGCCAAGGTCAAAGCCGCCGAATGACCACTGGG
>JABMOG010000144.1 GCA_013204265.1 Rhodospirillales bacterium | reverse complement strand
CATGTTTTCCTCGCGCTGGGGCACCTGGTCGAGGTCGAGCTCCACCCCCATGCCGCCCTTCGACGCCATCTCGAAGCCGCTTGAGGTCAACCCCGCCGCCCCCATGTCCTGAATGGCGACGATGCAATCGGTCGCCATCAGTTCCAGGCAGGCCTCGATCAGCAGTTTTTCCGTGAACGGGTCGCCGACCTGTACGGTCGGGCGCTTGGCCTCGGAATCTTCGGAAAACTCGGTCGACGCCATGGTCGCGCCGTGGATGCCGTCGCGGCCTGTTTTCGAGCCGACATAAACAATCGAATTGCCGATGCCGCTGGCCGCGGAATAAAAGATGTTGTCGGCGTCGGCCAGCCCGACGGTCATGGCGTTGACCAGGATGTTGCCGTCATAAGCCTCGTGGAAGGTGCATTCGCCGCCCACCGTCGGCACGCCGACGCAGTTGCCGTAACCGCCGATACCGGCAACGACGCCGGACACCAGATGGCGAGTTTTGGGATGATCAGGGCTGCCGAAACGCAGCGAATTGAGGTTGGCGATAGGCCGCGCGCCCATGGTGAATACGTCGCGCAGAATCCCGCCGACGCCGGTGGCGGCCCCCTGGTAGGGCTCGATGAAGCTCGGGTGGTTGTGGCTTTCCATCTTGAAAATGACGGCCTGATTGTCGCCGATGTCGATAATACCGGCGTTTTCGCCCGGCCCGCAGATCACCCACGGCGCCTCGGTCGGCAGGGTCTTGAGCCATTTTTTCGAGGATTTATAGGAACAATGCTCCGACCACATCACCGAGAAAATGCCGAGTTCGGTAATGTTCGGCGCGCGGCCGAGAATCTCCAGGACCTTGGTGTATTCGTCCGGACTCAGGCCGTGGCTTTCGACCTGCTCAGGGGTGATCGGGGCGGTGTCACTCATGGGGTCTTTTTATCAGATGGGCGGGGATTGGCAATGGCGGTAGCAGTGCCCGTTAACCCGTTGGTTTGACCCCATTGACAAAGATAGAAACCGCCTGGTCCAGGGCCATCTCAAGTTCTTCTTCACTGGGGATGTCGGCGGCGCCAAACAGCAGGCGAATATGATATGGCCACTTGATCATGCCCATGAACTGAAAGGCGGCCAAGTCCGCATCAGGCACCGACAAAATTCCGCGCCGGTCCAGCTCAGACAGATATTCGGCAAGATAGTCTTTCATTACTTCCGGGCCGGCGTTCCAGAAGGCTTTTCCCAGTTCCGGGAAAGTCGCGTTTTCTGCCAGAACGACCCGGAAAACATCGAGAGCTTCGGGCTCCATCACGCTACGAAGGATGTGCATGCCGACGGTTTTCAGGACCAGTTCAGGCTTTTCGTCCGGTATCGGCTCATCGGGGTTGGTGCCGCTGATGATCCGGCACATGTCTCCCATAATTGCTGCAAACAGGGTCTCTTTGTTTTCAAAGTGACTATAAACCGTCCGCTTGGAAACACCGGCCTCTGCCGCAATCGCGTCCATGCTGGTCGATCCGAAGCCTGTTTCCAGGAACAGCTTGCGCGCCGCTGCGACGATTAGCTCCCGTTTTGACTGGGTTGCTGCTTTTAACTTTTCGGCCATTTTCACCACAATTTCACCCTCTTGGAAAAACACTTTACAGAGTAAACTACACCGTATAGTTTACGTATACTATACAGTGTAGTTTACACACTGTTGCTTCCCTGAGCCAGCAAATTTTCAAACGCTCAGCGCCACCCGAGCCAATTTCACGGCAAGACAATAAAGAAGGAAAAAAATGACAAATACAGAGAAAGACAATCAACACCCGGAATTTCTGGTCGAAACTGACTGGTTGGAAAAAAACCTGAGCGATCCGGATTTGCGGGTTTTCGACTGCACCGTGATCGCCGACCTTAACCCGGACCCGAACGCAAAGTTTCCCTTCGTGTTCGAAAGTGGCCGCACCCGGTTCAATGAAGGACACATTCCAGGTGCGGGTTTTCTCAACCTGCTGGATGAATTGTCGGACACATCATCGGAACTGCCATTCCTGATGCCCGGCGAACCACAACTTGTAAATGCCTTGGGTAAAGCCGGCATCGGTGGTGGTACCCGCGTCGTTCTCTATGGCTCGGCAGAACCGATATGGGCAGCCAGGGTTTGGTGGATGTTGCGGGCGTTTGGCTTCAATTCCGCCACCATCCTGAACGGCGGTTGGGCAAAGTGGAGCGCGGAAGGGCGCCCGGCCTCGATCGATGCTTGCACCTATGCGCCCGCACAATTCTCGGCACACGCGCGTCCGGAATGTTTTACTGGCAAGGACGAGGTCCTGGCGGCTATCAACGAGAACAGTGTTCGAACCATCAACGCGCTTCCGCCGATGATGTTTTCCGGTGAAGGTGGAGCTGTTTTCGGGCGCAAGGGGCGAATTCCGGGCAGCGTCAACGTCCCGTTTAACTCACTGCACGACCCGGATACCGGTGCCTACCTGCCTGTGGTTCAGTTGCGCGAGATATTCGATGCGGTGGGCGTGGGCGACGCTGAACGGATCATCGCTTATTGCGGTAGCGGCATCACTGCGTCTAACGACGCCTTCGCACTTGCCATGTTGGGGTACGAAAATGTTGCTGTGTACGATGCCTCTCTGGCCGAATGGGGCTACGACGAGCAGTTGCCGATGGAAAAAGGCTGATCCGTCTGCCTATGAGGGAGGGCTTTGGCCGTCGCCAGAAGGTAAGGCATGTGTTTGCCCGCGCCTTCGGGCGCCGTGTGGAAACCGGAGTTTCAAAAATGGTAACCTGAAACGGCGGTGAGCAGTTCGCTGCGATCATTGGGATCGGCGAGTGCCAGGTCGACGATTACGACGAATTGGTGAATGCCTTTTCCGTCGTCGGACAAAGGAAGGCGTAAATTACACTGCCTGTGTTCGACGCCGCTATGCCGCGTGAAAGTGTAGATGTTGGATGCCCAGGTGCGGCTTTCCATATTATTGGTATGGCTCTCGCGTAAGATCTGGGCGAAGTCCTTCGGTTTCAGGTCATAGGGGGATTTCCCGGTCATGTCGCAGCCGTGGATGTGCGTCATCATGGTGCCCCAGAACCGATAGACGTTGTCATTCATGTCCGGGTGCATATCAATGACCATGGTCGTCGGGATCAGGTGTAGGGGAATTTTGAACAGGTCGAATTGTTTCCAACTGCAAGCTAAGTCCTCTCCGCCCATGGCGCGCCAGTATTCCAGGGCAGCCTTGAGGTCTTTCGTCAGGTCGGGGGTGAGGAGGGGAGGGAGTGTCATGAATATGCCGATTGTAAGGATAAGCTACTCTTTGTCTAAGGGTCTAAGGTTTTAAAAAATGCTGTCTAACATAGTATGAGATATTGGTCGCGTCTATAAAATCTGGATTTTTTGTATTAGTTCTGGTGAGTTAAGAGCCGCGCTATCGACTAAGCTGCGGTCCCGCCGGCATTGCGCCTGACCCGGCGAAGGTCAAAGAAGCCATTATTCAGGTCTATGCCGCCCGCACTTGAGTTTGGCGGGGCGCTTTTGGCGTGCACACATGGATTGCGGTCAAGCCTACCGATGCCATCGAATTCACGGTTTATGAAGTCATCGGCTTCGAGAAATTGCAGTTGATCCCGTTGCTGGTGATCACCCCGCTGGTGTTTCTCGGCGGCAGCGTCTATTCGGTCAACATGCTGCTGCCGTTTTGGCAGACCGTGACCTTGTTCAACCCGGTGCTCTATCTGGTCAGCGTCGCCGTGTGGTGGGTCTTTAAGACCCGGTATCGGGTGAAGCGTTAGGGTTGGCGCCTAGGCTTTCCAGCAGATCCTCCACTTCGCGGTTGAGCCGGCCTTTTTCCAGGGCGCTCAAGTCCCGCCAATCCCGGCCGTCGAGCCCGGCCGCCATCGCGTACAGAAAATTCAGCGAGGCCTGGCCGCCGCTTTCCTGAACGGAGATATAGGCCCTGACGGCGCCGGCCTTTCGGAGCGCTTCGGTATTCGGGATGCCCGCCCGCGCCAGCATGCGCCACGAAGCGGGGCCCAGATTGCGCAGATACTGCGTCATGCCCTTAACGCCCCCTATCCCCCCACGGCCCTCTGCGCCTGGGTTTGCCGCCGCTGCTTGGAATGCGGGACCGGCCTCTGGGATTGCTTTCAACGCTCATTTTCATCTCGAACTTCTTGAGGTTGCGGTCGAAGATGGGCACGCCCTTGCGGCGCATCGGGATGATCAGAATGGCGCCGGCGACAAAGCCGCCGATGTGCGCCCACCAAGCGACGCCACCACCCGCGCCGCCGGTTTCGGTGGCGGCGGACAGGACCTGCAGCCCGATCCAGAACCCCAACACCACCCAGGCCGGAAGCCAGACCAGAAAAAAGGAGACCAACACCTTGATCCGGGCCTTGGGGTGCAACACCAGATACGCGCCGATGACGCCGGAAATAGCCCCCGACGCGCCGACCATTGGTATTTTCGATCCGGGGTCGGTTAATCCGTGGGCCAGCGCCGCCGCAATACCGGCGATCAGGTAAAACACCAAGAAGCGTTTGTGCCCCAGCGCGTCTTCGACGTTGTCGCCCAAGACCCACAAAAACAGCATGTTACCGGCCAGGTGCATGAACCCGCCGTGCAGGAACATTGACGTCACCAGCGACAAAGCCGCGGGAATCTGCGCCAACTCGTGCGGCAGGGTGGCCTTGCCGAAGATCACCGCCGGAATAGCGCCGAAGGCGAATACGAAAGCTTGATCGGCCCGGTCGCCGAGCGATACCTGATACGCGAATACGACGGCGCAGGCCGCGATCACAGCCACGGTGACGTACTGGAAACGGATATTTATCAGCGGGTTGTCGTCGTGCAGGGGAATGAACATAGGCTTGGGTTTGTCTTAGCCCAGCGCCGCCACCAGCCCACTGAACATGGCGCGGCCGTCGTCGCCGCCCAGGGCCGGGTCGGAAAGCCGTTCCGGGTGCGGCATTAGGCCCATTACGGTGCGGGTCTCATTCAAAATCCCGGCGATAT
Source organism: Rhodospirillales bacterium (assembly GCA_013204265.1). Lineage (GTDB taxonomy): Bacteria > Pseudomonadota > Alphaproteobacteria > Rhodospirillales > Casp-alpha2 > Casp-alpha2. The sequence goes on along the minus strand of JABMOG010000144.1, from coordinate 3,444 downwards.
CGTCGAGCGAACCGTTGGGGTTGGCGCCGTTGCCGTGTCCGCCATCGGCGTTGACGTAGCGAAAGGCGATGCGATTGTCGCCTTGCAGGCGGGCCAGGGTGTCGTCGTCGGCGAAGTAGTTGCCGTCGTGATGGGCAATAGGAATGCGGATGACCTGGCCTTCTTGGTAGCCGCTGGTAAACGGCGTATCGGCGGCCTCGGTGCGCAGGTAGACGTCTTTGCAAACGAATTTGAGATTGGCGTTGCGCATCAGGACGCCCGGCAACAGCCCACACTCGGTCAACACCTGAAAACCGTTGCAGATGCCCAACACCGGCACGCCTGTTTTTGCCTTGGCGACGACGTCGCGCATCACCGGCGACTGCGCCGCCATGGCGCCCGAGCGCAGATAATCGCCGTAGGAAAATCCCCCCGGCACGACGATCAGGTCGGCGTCGGGCAGGGCGGCGTCGCCGTGCCAGACCATTATCGGCTCACTGCCCATGGATTGGCGTAGCGCGACTTGTACGTCGCGGTCGCAGTTGGAACCTGGAAAGACGATGACGGCGGATTTCATAGGCCTGAGGCTAGCCTTCCAAAATATCGACGCGGAAATCCTCGATCACCATGTTGACGAGCAGCTTCTTGCACATGGCCTCGACTTCGGCTTCCGCTTTTTTCGGATCGGTTTCGTTCAGTTCCAGCTCGATGAACTTGCCTTGGCGGACGTCATTGACGCCGTCGAAACCCAAGGCGGCAAGCGCGTGCTGCACGGCCTTGCCTTGCGGGTCGAGAACACCTTGCTTGAGGGTGACGTGGACTTTTGCTTTCAACGGTTGATTTCCTTACTGGATGGCTTCCGGCCCAGGCAGGTCTCCGGGGCCACTTTCGGGCAGAATTCCCAATCGCCGGGCGACCTCCTGGTACGCTTCCTCGACCTGGCCGAGGTCCTGGCGGAAGCGGTCCTTGTCCATTTTCTCGTTGGTCTTGAGGTCCCACAGGCGGCAGTTGTCGGGGCTGACTTCGTCGGCCAGCACGAGGCGGGGTTGTTCGTTTTCCCACAGGCGGCCGAATTCGAGGCGCACATCGACCAGCTTGAGGCCGATGCCGAGAAACAGGCCCGATAGGAAGTCGTTGACGCGCAACGCCATCGGCACCATTTCGTCCATGTCGTGGGTCGAGGCCCAGCCGAACGCGGTGATGTGTTCTTCCGTTACCAACGGCGGCGTTATATCGGGGGCCTTGTAATAATACTCGACGATGGAACGCGGCAACGGCATGCCTTCGGTCAACCCGAAGCGTTCGGCAAACGAGCCTGCGGCCAAATTCCGCACTACCACCTGGACCGGGATCATTTCAACTTCGCGCACAAGTTGTTCGCGCATGTTTAGTCGCCGCAGAAAATGCGTCGGCACACCTATTTCGCCCAGGCGGGACATCAGGTGTTCGGAAATCCGGTTGTTGAGGACGCCCTTGCCGGTGATTACGCCGGCGCGTTTGTTGTGGGTCGTGTCGTCCTTGAAGTACTGGACAAGAGTTCCCGGCTCGGGGCCTTCGAATAGAACCTTGCCCGTTCCCTCAAAAAACCGTCTGCGTCTTTTCATGGTGAGTTATCCGTTGTCGGGGGACATCAAAGAGCCCCCAAGAAGATAAGCCTGATATAGCAGGTGTCCTGAGCCAAAACAACGCCGCCCGCCTCTAGAATTTGACCGGCGCGTAGGGCACCGTATTGGGTGGTCCCGGTGCAAACAACCATCTTGGTTTGATGCCCGGGCGCTCTCGCCCCGGCAGCGCCAGCAGTGACGACGACACGGTGGCGAATCCGGCCGGGGTGAGTATCGTCATTGATCCTTTTTCTTCGCCCCCCACACCCTCTCGGCGGTCGCCCATCAACGCCTGCCATGCGGCCCAGTCGCCGGTTTGTGGGTCGGGCGGCGGAGCGGCCTCAAACAAGGGCTTGTAATGGGCGATGCGGGGCGAGGCGTCGTCGTTGAGGTCGTGGGCGGTGATCATCGACAGGCCTTCGGGGATGGCTTGAGCGCGTACCGCTGTCCCGTCGCCAGGCGAAGACAGCCAGAAGGCGCCCTGGGCATCGGCGATGACCATGTTGAAGGACCGGTAGCTGTTCGGATCAATGGCGCTGAGCGCGCCCGCTGCGACGCTGGCCTCGGCGTGGTCCAGCGCGTCCAGCGGTAACTCGCCACGGCTTCGCAAAATCGGATCGGAGCCCAGCGACCCCGGCCGGTTGAGCACCCCGGCGATGACGCCCCAATCGTTGATCCCAAGCCAGGTGCCGCCCGCCAGTTGATCCCGCCCTGCGGTGACCTCGGGGCGGTCCGGCCAGTGGCGGGCCGGCGCCTGCGTTGGGCGGTCCACCATTTCGTCGCGGTTGGCGGCACAAATCAGGGGCCAGTCGTGGCCGGGGCGGCGGAGAAGGACTATGGTGCACATGGATATCGCTTTTTAAGGTTTCTCCGGGGAGTTGATATAGGGGCCGAACGACTATACATAACCCTATAGAAGTACAAACAAGAGGACGAGGTCATGTCAGACACTTTCAAGAATCGGGAACGAGGCGAAGAGCTTCGTTTTGAGATGAGCCAGGAACTTCAGTTCAAGTGTGAAGCCCGGCGCAACCGTCTGCTCGGCGAATGGCTGGCCCACAAATTCGGGCTGACCACGGATGAGACCGAGGCCTACGTCAAGGAAGTCATAGCCTCAGACCTGGACGAGCCGGGCATCGAGGACGTCATCCGCAAGGTGATGGCGGATATCAAAGCCCGCAACGCCGGCATCAGCGAAGACGAGGTGCGCGCCGAAATGGACCGGCTGTTTGCCGTCGTCGCCGAACAAGTCAAGTAGGCCTCCGGGCTCAAGCCTTTCCGAAAACCCGCTCAAAAATGGTGTCGGCGTGCCTAGTGTGGAAGGCTGTCGACTCGCCGTCGAAGGTCTCCGCCAATTTGTCGGCGCCCAGCGCCTTGGCCACATCCTCGTCGCGGGTAAGGTAAAACAAAAAGCGGCTTTCGTGTTCGGCGGCCAGTGTGTCTTCGGGTTCCACCTCGACCGTACCGTCGGGGTTGTCGGGGTCGATGCCGTAACTGCGCCACACCTTCATGGCGTTGCGCTGAACGATGGCGTAGGCGTCTTCGCGGCTGACGCCGTTCTGGGTCAGGGTCAGCAGCACGCGCTGGGAATCGTGCAGGCCACCGAATTGTTGCAGATTTTCCAGCATCGATTGCGGATAAACGATGAGTTTGTCTAGCATTCCGGTCAGCCGCGCCAGGGCGAAGTCCAGGGTCACCGTGGCGTCGGGCGCGATCATGCGTTCCACCGAAGAATGCGAAATGTCGCGTTCGTGCCACAGCGTGATGTTTTCCATCGCCGGCACCACGGCCATGCGAACGATGCGCGCCAACCCGGTCAGGTTTTCCGTCAAGATCGGGTTGCGCTTGTGCGGCATGGCTG
>JABMOG010000143.1 GCA_013204265.1 Rhodospirillales bacterium | reverse complement strand
CGGCCACGGCGTGCGCTCGGCGAGCCAGTTCTTGGTCGGCTCGGAAAACCTGATCGGCTTGGCCCAGGCGCAATCGGCGTCGAGGCTGACCGGCAGGCTACAGGCGCTTAAGAATATCACCGTCGCTATCAGAAACAGCGTGCTCATCAATTTCATCGGCTTTCCTCCGAATGTCGTTTCGGGTTTTTAAGGTTTCCAGCTGCGCCTTTTCTGCCCCCTGGCGGCGAAGTTGGGTGTCGCGGGCCCAGCCGGCGATCAAATTGAACGCACGAACGAGGCCCGCGACGAGAGATGCCCAACTGCTCACAGTTTGTCTTCGACGCCCTTACGCAGGAACGCCACCGTGATCAGCGGCCAGACGGCCTGGAAGGTTTGCATAAGGTCCAGCTCGCCGATCAGATACGCGCCGAGGGCGCCGATGATGCCGGTGATGGCGGTGATGTAGGTTTTCTTGCCGGCGAGAAAACCGCCGCGGGAGATGTTGTAGGTGGGAATACGCATGTGAAGGATCCTATCTATTCGATGTTGTTGTAAAAACGGTGATTGCCGATGTCGGCGGTGGGCGTGTGGTCCCGCGCCCATGGCGGGGTCGTGTTTTTGGCGTGGTAATGAGTGGCCCCGCCGGTCGGGTCTTTGAGCGTCCCGGCGAGCGCCCGGCGGGCAATCCTCAGGCAGGATTGGAAGTTGCGGTTGCCGCGCCCGACGGATTCGATCTTGCCGCGGTTGGGATCAGAATCGTTCCAGCAGGAAAACTGCCAGTGGTTTTCCCAAACGCCGCGCCGTTCCTTGGCATGGCGGTAACGTTCAATGATGCCCTGGGGCGTAATGTCTGTCATTTTCATTCTCCCAATAGGGATTTTCTGCGCGGCGCGTTATCGGAAAGCTCCAATAGGCCGCGCGCCGATGTGGTGATGGTGCCGGCGCGGTCTCGGCGGCGGCGTTCAATGGATTCAAGGCGCCGTTTTTTTTCTTCTTCCGCGGGGTCGGGAAGTGACGGCAGGGGCGGCGGCGGAGGCGGTGGTTTCGGGGCGCTGAAAAGTCCACCCATGGTAAGGGTCTCCTTGTCTTTGTTGTGTTTAAGAAAAAGGGTTGGGTTTAAGAAAAAGGCATGAAAAAACCCGCCTCTGGACCATGGGGGTCTGTGAGGCGAGCTGCGGACGCACGTGTGGCGTTCGATGTGTTGAATATAATCGGGATAAATAGCTAAGTCAAGGAAAAAAATCTAATCATTATATTTTTTTAGGAAATTATATAGATTCCAGGGTGTTGCAACCCGATATGCATGGATGCCCAGAACTCTCTTGATCGCCTCGACGCAGGTATATGGAGCCCAGGGCGCCGGGTTGAGAGGGGCGCTTTTCGTCACCCAGGAAACCATGCGGAGTCCTTGTTTCTTGTAACCGTCCACCAGCCGGAAAAAATCGTCCGGTTCAATAACGATGATTTCAGTCTGGTGGGACAGGGGATTGTAAATGATCCAACGGGGCCCGCTTTCAATGGCCGTGAAACAATGGCGAAATCCGGGTTTGAGGATTCTTAGCCATTTCATATCAGCCTCGCCGGAGAACAGCACCAGCGCCAACCTAGCCTCGCCCACAGTCGTTGGCGGCGCCGGCATTATTCAATAATTCCTTTTGTTTTCAATAAAATAGATAGCCTTTCCAGGGCCTCGTCCCAAAGCCGGGCCGGGCGTTCCTCTTCCCGGCAGCGGGGGTCAGGCGGTCGCAGGGCAAGACCGAAAGTATCCAGGGTTTGCAGATGTTCAGGGCTCAAGCGGCGCTGGCGTGCCAGATGGATGACGGCGCGATAAAGATCGTCGGGATCGCAAGGTCTGGCCATGCTTCCCATATCGGCTTCAAAGCGCGCACCGTCGGCACGGGCCTTTTGACAGCGGATAAACCAGAACCAGGCTTCCTCGGCGTTTTGGAAGGGGGCCGTCGGGATATCATAAAAGGGGCGGTGGGAATAACGGGCGCGGGACATTTGCGATCTCCGGAAACGTTGATTTTAAATAGGAACATAACAAGAACAAATAGACTATATGTTAGGGTTAAGTCCTATGTCAACGAAAAAAAGCAAAATGTTCCTAATGACAAGGGGGCCGTAAACTATGACAATGTTCCCATGTTGAAACACGCAGATGTATGGAAAGCTATTGACCGGTTGGCTAGGGAGTATGGATTTTCCGCTTCCGGGTTGGCGCGGCAATCCGGGCTCGACCCGACCACGTTCAACAAGAGCAAGCGCATCACCCGCGAGGGAAAACTGCGTTGGCCAAGCACGGAAAGCGTGGCGAAAATCCTGACGGCTACGGGCGCTAATCTGGCAGAGTTCGTTACCTACGTGAACGACAGCGAAGGTGCCGGCGTTTATCGGAATATTCCCCTGATTGGATTTGCCCAGGCCGGATCGCAGGGTTTTTTTGATGATGCCGGGTATCCCGCCGGTGGTAGTTGGGATGAAATTCAATTTCCCGGCTTAGGCGACCCGCATGCCTATGCCCTGGAAGTCTCCGGTGACAGCATGGAGCCGGTCTATCGGGACGGGGACACGGTGATCGTCTCTCCCCAGGCCAATGTTCGCCGGGGCGACCGTGTCGTCGTTAAGACCAAAAACGGCGAGGTCATGGTGAAGCTTTTGGTGCGTCAAACCGCGCACAAAGTTGATCTGAAATCGCTTAATCCGGAACACGAAGACCGCAGTCTGGATATCGAAACCGTGGAATGGGTTGCCCGTGTCGTCTGGGCCAATCAGTAAATCGCCACCGGCGGCTTCTAAATCGGAAAATTCTGAAATCCACCTTCAAGCGCTCAGGTCTTCACCGGCAATGGCGCGTTTGAGAAGGGCGCATGTTTCGCCAACCCCATACAGCGCGATGAACGATCCCATCCGGGGCCCTTGGGATTGACCCAGCAGAATTTCATAAAGCGCCTTGAACCATGCCTTCAGTTCGGGGAAGGGATGGCGTTTGCCGACTTCGTAGACCTCTGTCTGGATATCTTCCGCACTGGCTTTTTCGCCCAAGGCCTCAAGGGAGGCCAACAGGTCTTCCAGCGCTTTTAATTCGTCATCGGTTGCTGAGCGGTATTGTTTCGCGGGTTTAACAAAATCGCGATAATAATTGATGGCGTATTCCACAAGCTTGTCCAGGGCCGGGGCGGTTTCGGGGGAAGCTTCGGGCCGATAGCGGGAAATGAAATGCCACAGCACGGCCTTGTCCTCGCTGTGACAGACGCTGACCAGATTCAAAAGAATGTTGAAGTTGAGTTGGCTGCCTTCCTCGACGGGCGGCTTGCCCCGATGGATGTGCCATGCCGGGTTTTCAAGTTGTTTGGCGGGGTCTTGTGAAGCATAGCTGGCCAAGTGGCTGGAATGATCGTCCACATTGCGGGGGATCACGTCAAAATGTAGCCGTTTTGCGGTTTTTGGTTTTTGATACATAAACAGCGATAGGCTTTCGGGAGGCGCATACCGCAACCATTCTTCGACCGTCAATCCGTTGCCGCGGGATTTGGATATCTTTTCGCCGTTCTCATCGAGGAACAGCTCATAGGTAAATCCAACCGGGGGTTTTCCGCCTAAAATACGGCAAATTTTTCCAGACAAATTCACCGAATCAATCAGGTCTTTACCGGACATTTCGTAATCAACGTCCAACGCCGCCCAACGCATGGCCCAGTCTGCTTTCCATTGTAATTTGCAATGCCCCCCGGTGACGGGGACCTCAACCTTTGAGCCGTCTTCGTCTTGGTAAACGATGGTGCCGGCATCGGTGTTGCGTTCGATCACAGGAACCTGCAAAACCCGCCCGGTTTTGGGGCAGACCGGTAAAAATGGACTGTAAGTGGCGCGCCGCTCTTCGCCGAGTGTCGGCAGGATCACGTCGAGAACCGCATCGAACCGTTCAAGCACAGTCAAAAGCGTGGCGTCGAATTCGCCGTTTTTATAGCAATCGGTGGAACTGAGGAATTCATATTCAAACCCGAATTCATCCAAGAACGCGCGAAGCCGGGCGTTGTTATGCGCGCCCAGGCTTTCATGGGTACCGAAGGGATCGGGGATGGCGGACAAAGATTGACCGAGATGTTGGTTCAGCATTTCCTGTTTTGGCAGGTTTTCGGGTACCTTGCGAAGTCCGTCCATGTCGTCGGAAAAGGCAATCAGTTTGCTGGGCAGGTCGGATAAAAGTGAAAACGCATAGCGCACCATTGAGGTGCGGGCGACTTCGCCGAAGGTGCCGATATGCGGCAGCCCCGAAGGCCCGTACCCGGTTTCAAATAACACGAAGCCTTTTTCAGGCATTTTGTCGCCGATTCGTTTTAACACCATACGCGCTTCTTCGAACGGCCAGGCCTTGGCGTTGAGGGCGTGTTCTTTGAGATCGTCCATGATGGCGGGGTTCCGGGAAAAAATTTGTCTGGCGCGGGAAAGTACGAGGGGGCCGGAACGGCGTCAACCGGCCATGGCAAAAGAGTTTAAATTTGGAGTTATTTCCAGATCGGTTTGCCACTACCGGGAAGACCGTAAGCATTCCACTTCTTGGTAACTTCTTCGATGATATCGTCGGTCATGCGGATTTTGCGGCCCCACTCGCGTTTGGTTTCCGGTGGTATTTTGGTCGTGGCGTCAATGCCCATTTTCGACCCCAGCCCGGATTCAGGAGATGCAAAATCGAGATAATCAATCGGCGTATTCTCAATCATGGTTACGTCGCGGGCGGGGTCGACGTTGGTGGAAATCGCCCAGATTACGTCGTTCCAGTCCCGCGCATTGATATCCTCATCAACGACAATGACAAACTTGGTGTACATGAACTGGCGCAGGTATGACCACACCGCCATCATGATTCGCTTGGCATGGCCAGGGTAGGCTTTTTTGATGGAAACCACGGCGACCCGATAGGAACAGCCCTCGGGCGGCAACCAGAAATCAGCAATTTCGGGAAACTGTTGGCTAAGCAACGGCACAAAGACATCGTTTAGGGCTTCACCCAGGACCGAGGGTTCATCGGGTGGGCGCCCGGTAAAGGTGGATAGGTAAATCGGATCCTTGCGCATAGTGATGGCGGAGATAGTGAAAACGGGGAAGGCTTCCTGGGAATTGTAATAGCCGGTGTGGTCGCCGTAGGGCCCCTCGTCCCCGTAGTCGTCAAGAGATACGTGGCCTTCGAGTACGATTTCGGCTTCGGCGGGCACCTTTAGCGGAACGGTCTTGCAGTCCACCAGTTCGACTTTTTTATCCCGCAAAAGCCCAGCGAAATGATATTCCGACAGAGTGTCGGGGACCGGCGTTACGGCGGCTAGAATAGTCCCTGGGTCGGCGCCGATAACGACGGCGCAGGGCAGGGGGTCAGGGCGTTTTTCCTTCCATCGGGCGTGGTGCTGAGCGCCACCCCGGTGTTTCAGCCATCGCATATAAGTCGTATTGGGGCCGGTCACCTGCATGCGGTAGATGCCCAAATTAAAATTGTCACGACTGTCTCCACCGTTTTCGCCAGCCTGGGGACCCTGGGTGACGACCAGTGGCCACGTGATTAGCGGTGCCGGTTCGCCAGGCCAGCAGGTCTGTATCGGCAATCTGGAAAGGTCGATGTCGTTACCGGTCAGGACAACGTCCTGGCAAGGCGCGGATTTGACCGTTTTGGGCTTCATGGCCATAACGGTTTTCAGAAGCGGCAGCGACTTCAAGGCGTCTCGGAATCCATCTGGTGGCTCCGGTTGGCGCAGAAAAGCCAGAGTTTCACCAACTTCGCGCAATTGGCCGGGTTCCCGGCTCATGCCCCATGCCACCCGCTCGACCGTGCCGAACAGGTTGACCAGAACCGGTATGTCATAGGCCGCCCCGTCGTCGCGGATAACGTTCTCGAACAGCACCGCTGGCCCGCCTTCGGCCAACAGGCGGGTCTGGATTTCGGTCATTTCCAGATTGGGGGAAACAGGCTCGGTTACGCGCACCAGCCGCCCGTCTAGTTCCAGCCGATCGATGAATTCCCGTAAGGAAGAATAAGCCATTGCACGGGGTCCCAGTGTTAACGGTAATAATTAGGCACCGTATAGTGACAGAGCCCTCAAGGCTCTTGCATACGGCTTAAGTTGTTTTCCTGCAAAAAGATCGATACTTTTTAACCCATTCGACAGTTTAGTTCGAAAGGCAGGGTGCTCAACCTACCTTTTGGGAGGTAGTCTTTGCGAGAAATATCTTCCGGCGGGTTTTCGGACACCGTTTTTTCTCTCTCCGGTAGGGGAGAGGCCGTTTGGAGCGGCGCCCAGGGTGGTGAATGATCGATGGCAGAAAAAGCAAAAAAAACGCCTAAAAACACCGAAACTTCGAGTTTCGAGCGGCTGATCGAGATCGGCATCGCCCTGTCGGCAGAGCGCGATACCAATCGTTTGATGGAAACCATTCTGCTTGAGGCCAAAAGCCTTTCGAATGCGGACGGCGGAACCCTGTACCTGTCTGACGAGGGCGGTAATTTGAAATTTGAGATAATGCGTACCGATTCGCTCAAAATTGCCATGGGCGGAACTACGGGAGTAGAAATTACCTTCCCGCCGGTACGCCTGCGCGATCCGGAAACGGGGGAGGAAAACCGTGCCAACGTCGCCAGCTCAACGGCATTGACAGGAAAATCCATTAACATCCCGGACGCGTATACTTCCCAGGATTATGATTTTACTGGCACCAAGAAATTTGACGAAGGCACAGGGTACCATTCGCAATCCTTCCTGACGGTGCCGATGAAAAATTCCCAGAACGAAGTTATCGGCGTCCTGCAGTTGCTGAATGCGCAAGACCAGGATACCGGAGATGTCATTCCCTTCGGCGACGACATACAGCCCCTGATCGAGGCCCTTGCCTCGCAAGCCGCCGTGGCGATGGACAACAAACAGCTTCTGGACGCACAAAAAGCCCTGCTGGATTCTTTTATCGAGTTGATCGGTTCTGCCATCGACTCCAAATCCCCCTATACGGGCGGTCACTGTCAACGGGTTCCCGAATTGACGAAGATGTTGGCCGAGGCAGCGTGCGGAGAAACAAACGGCCCGTTCGCTGATTTCGCCCTGACTGAAGACGAATGGTACGAACTGCATATCGCGGCCTGGCTGCACGATTGCGGCAAGGTGACGACTCCGGAATACGTCGTCGACAAGGCAACGAAGCTGGAAACGATTTATGACCGTATCCACGAAATTCGCACCCGTTTCGAGGTAGTCAAGCGCGAAGCTGAAATCGAATACCTGAAGGCCGTCATCGACGGCAAGGAAGACGCTGATACCCTTCGCGCAAACTTTGACGCGCGCATTGAACAACTGGATGACGATTTTGCGTTTATCGCCGAATCCAATATCGGCGGCGAATTCATGGCCCCCGAACGGATTGAGCGGGTCAAGGAAATCGCCAACATTACGTGGACGCGAACCCTGGATAACCGGATCGGTGTCGCCCACGAGGAAAAAATACGCTGGGACCGGACCCCGGCCCCGGATTTACCGGTTGAGGAAAAGCTGTTGAGCGACCGGGACGATCACATTTTTTACCGCGAAGAAGGTCAGGTCGCGGCCGAAAACGACTCTTACGGTTTCAAACTCGATGTGCCGGAACTCAAATTCAACCTCGGCGAAGTTTACAATCTGTGCATCGCCCGTGGCACCCTGACGGCGGAAGAACGGTTTAAAATAAACGACCATATTGTGCAGACGATTGTCATGCTGGAACAGCTTCCGTTCCCGGAACACCTGAAACGGGTTCCGGAATATGCCGGTGGCCACCATGAAAAAATGGACGGCACGGGATACCCTAAAAAATTGAACAAGGACGATATGTCTGTCCCGGCCAAGATCATGGCCATCGCCGATATTTTCGAAGCCCTGACTGCCGCCGATCGTCCCTATAAACTGCCCAAGAAACTCAGCGACAGCGTCAAGATCATGTCGTTTATGAAAAAGGACGCTCATATCGACGCGGATCTGTTCCAGCTGTTTCTGACATCGGGCGTTTACAAGGAATATGCTGAAAAATTCCTGAGACCGGAACAACTCGACGACGTCGACATCAGCCAATATCTCGAAGCTAAGGATTGAGTCTCTGCCTCTCGTCCGCGCCAAATCCTATCCCTACGCGATCCCATCATGCTCTTACATCGTTACTAACGGATCGTACCGGGAATTGGCGGCGCATGATCCTTTGCCGGACATTTCCGGTCGCCGACCGGTGCTGGCCGTCGGCTCCAACCAGTCGCCAGAACAGTTATTGCGGAAATTCGACGATCCCGATTGTGGGCCGATTCCGGTCATCCGGGCCCGGCTGGTGGATTTCGATGTGGTGTATTCGCCCCATGTGGCGGCGTATGGCTCGATACCGGCGACGCTTGCGTATTCACCGGGCACGGTGGTGACGGTTTTCGTCAATTGGCTGACCCCGGACGAGGAAGACCACATGCATAAAACCGAAGTCCCCAGCGGCAATTACCATTTCGGGAGTCTGGATGGCATTGAGCTGCTGCTTGACCGTGGGCCAGCGCTGACCTCCGCCTTTGTGTATTGCAGCCGCCGGGGGGCGCTGGCCCGGGACGGCCAGCCCATAGCCCTGAGCGAGATTATGGCCGAAGGCCGCCGGTGGCCCGCGCTTAGCCAGGGGGAAATTCAGGGTTATGTCCGCGACCGCACCGATTTTGGGCGGAATCTTGACGATTTTATTGGCGATGCTATTACGGATTTTCTGGTCCGCCGCGCCCGAACCAAACAGATGATGGCCGATAGCCTACCCTTCGATTATTCGGGTTTTAAAGTGCTTTCCTAACCGGCGGTCTGTGCGGCGATGATCCCGGCCAGCATAATAAGGCCGAAGTTCCGATTGGACTTGAACCGGGACAGGCAGTTTTTTGGATCGGAGATGTCGAGGCTTTTGATCTGCCAGACCAGATGTAAAGCTCCCACGGCCAGGCTTAAATGGAACGGCCAACCAAGCCCGGCCAAAAACCCGGCCCACCCCATAAGAGCTACTGTGGCCGTATAAAACCCGAGCATCCACGGCGCCGTCGCATTGCCGAATTTCAGGGCCGTCGATTTCACCCCGATCAGGATATCGTCTTCTTTGTCCTGATGGGCGTAGATGGTGTCGTATCCCAACGTCCAGAAAATCCCTGCCGCATAAAGTGCGATGGCTGGGGGAGATAGCGTTCCCGTAACTGCGGCCCAGCCCAACAGAGCGCCCCAGTTAAAGGTAAAGCCCAAAAACAGTTGCGGCCAGTAGGTAAGGCGTTTCATAAACGGATAGAGGCCGATCAGAACCAGCGAGGAGACCCCAAGCGTCACGGCGAAGGCATTGAACTGCAATAGAATGATCAGCCCCAACAGCAGTTGCAGGCCTAGGAAAACAAGGGCCCTGAAAACACTGATCTCTCCGCTGGCGATGGGCCTGGTGGCGGTGCGGGCGACACGGGCGTCGATTTTCCGATCTACGATGTCGTTGACCGTGCAACCCGCGCCCCGCATAACCAGGGCGCCGATGGCGAACAAGGCGAACATTTTTGCATCGGGCCAGGTCGCGGTAGCCAGTGCAATGCTCCACCAGCAGGGCAGCAGCAACAGCCATGTCCCGATGGGCCGGTCGGCCCGGGCCAGGCGCAGGTAAGGCCGGATGCTCGCCGGTGCGAAACGGTCGATCCAGTTTTCCCGGGCAATGTCGGTGGCGAAATTGTCGGGTGTCTCGATCATGGTGAAAACTATACCCGAAACCGCCGCCCATAAATGATATTATAACCGAGCATTGGTTTTGCTATACGAAAGTTGTTTTTTTTCAACATGACCCTGTCCAATTCAAACCCCCGCCTGTTTGTCGAGGCCGCGCTTGTCCAGGGGGCAAGCCTCGATCTAGCCTTGCCCCAAGCGCATTATTTGTCTCATGTCATGCGTCTCAAGGCCGGGGATGGAATTTTACTTTTCAACGGGCGGGATGGCGAATGGTCTGGTGTTGTGGAAACGGCGGGAAAAAAGAAATGTTCGGTGACGGTGGAACGCCAAATCCGTACTCAGGCGGAGGAGTCCGGCCCATGGCTGGCTTTTGCTCCGGTGAAAAAAGCACGAACGGCTTTTATCGTCGAAAAAGCTACGGAATTGGGCGCCTCCCGGCTCTGTCCGGTGTTCACCCGATTTACCAATTCGGCCCGCGTGAATGTCGAACGCATGCGTGCGCACGGCGTCGAGGCTGCGGAACAATGCGGACGGTTGACCGTGCCCGAGATCGCCGAGCCGGAAACCCTGGAAAAATTAATGACCAGTTGGCCGAATAACAGGCGGCTTTTCGTGTGCGATGAACGCGGCGCAGGGCATCCTATTGCCGAGGCTCTGGAGGACTTGCGGACCAGCGCTGGCGGCTTATCTTATGATTGTGGTTTTCTGACCGGGCCCGAAGGTGGTTTTGATGCCGGCGAGCTTGACGCCCTTGGAAAATTGGAATTTGTTACCCGCATTGATCTTGGACCGCGAATTCTGCGCGCCGAAACGGCGGCTCTGGCGGCTCTGGCCTGTTGGCAGGCCAGCGCCGGTAGGCATAGTACACCGTGATGTAATCTTGAATTGAAATGAGAACTCCATGAGCGCCGATACGTCATCCGCCAAGCCCCCCGTCGAGGACAAAGCCTCCCTGGTCGAATATCTGGAGGCTGGAAGCAAACCGAAAGACAAATGGCGCATCGGCACGGAACACGAGAAATTCGTCTATCATCTGGCCGATCTCAGCCCCCTGGAATACGAAGGCCCCGCTGGCGTGCGTGCGCTTCTGGATGGCCTGACCCGTTTTGGCTGGACCCCGGTGCTGGAAGACGGCAACCCTATCGCCCTTTCCAAACCGGATGGCAGCTTCATCAGCCTGGAGCCGGCCGGACAATTGGAATTGTCCGGTGCGACGGTGGAAACCATTCACCAAACCTGCGACGAAGTCACCAGCCATTTACAGCAGGTCAAGGCCGTCGCCCGGGAACTGAACCTGGGCTTTATCGGCCTTGGCTACCACCCCAAAGGGACCGCCTCGGACATGCCGTGGATGCCCAAGGGCCGCTACAAGATCATGCGCGAATACATGCCGAAAAAAGGCAGCATGGGACTGGAAATGATGCAGGCAACCTGCACCGTGCAGGTCAATCTGGATTTTGCATCCGAAGCCGATATGGTCCAGATGTACCGAATATCGCTGGCCTTGCAACCGGTGGCGACGGCACTTTGGGCCAACTCGCCGTTCCGGCAGGGCAAGCCGTCGGGGTTTCTTTCTTACCGTAGCCACATTTGGACTGATACCGACAATGATCGCAGCGGCATGTTGCCGTTTGTCTTTGAAGACGGTTTCGGGTTCGAGCGCTATGTCGATTATCTGCTCGATGTGCCCATGTATTTTGTTTATCGCGACGGAAAATATATCGACGCGTCGGGTCAATCGTTTAGGGATTTCATGGACGGAAGGCTACCGGCGTTACCAGGCGAGAAGCCGAAAATAAGCGACTGGGTAGATCATATGAGCACGGCGTTTCCCGAGGTTCGCCTGAAGCAGTTTCTGGAGATGCGGGGCACCGACGGCGGACCGTGGAGTCGCATCTGCGCTCTTCCGGCGTTCTGGGTCGGTCTGCTGTATGACGCCGACGCCCGTGATGCCGCCTGGGATTTGGTTAAAGACTGGTCCATCGAGGAAATGCAGGCCCTCAGGGACGAGGTCCCCCGATTGGCGCTAAAGACGCCTTTCCGCAATAGGACCGTCAATGAAATTGCCCTCGATGTCTTGCAAATTTCCCACAAGGGGCTTCATAACCGGCAATGCTTCGACAGTCTGGGAATGGATGAAACCCATTTTCTCAAGCCCTTGTTCCAGACCGCCCATTCCGGCCTGACCCCGGCCGATGAATTGCTGGCGGCTTTTGAGGGCCGTTGGCAAGGCGACATCGATCCGATTTTTCAGGAATACTCTTACTAAACTTCGGTGCCGCCGACGGTCAGGTCATCGATTTTGATGGTCGGCTGGCCGACGCCGACAGGCACGCCCTGGCCGTCCTTGCCGCAGGTGCCGATGCCGGTGTCCAGTTCCATATCGTTGCCGATCATAGAAACGCGGGTCAGTACGTCGGGGCCGTTGCCGATCAATGTCGCGCCTTTGACCGGGGCGCCCTTCTTCCCGTTTTCGATGCGGTAGGCTTCGGTGCAGCTGAAGACGAATTTCCCTGACGTGATGTCGACCTGCCCGCCGCCGAAACTGACGGCATAGATGCCGTTGCCGGCGGATTTAAGGATTTCTTCCGGATCATGGTCTCCGGCCAGCATGTAAGTGTTGGTCATCCGGGGGATCGGTGCATGGGCATAACTTTCCCGGCGCCCATTTCCGGTGCACGGCGCCCCCATCAGGCGCGCGTTCATACGGTCCTGCATATAGCTTTTCAGGATACCGTCTTCAATTAAGACGGTACGTTGGCTGGGGGTGCCTTCGTCGTCAATGGTCAGCGACCCGCGGCGGTCTTCCATGGTGCCGTCGTCGATAACGGTAACACCCGGCGCGGCTACTCGTTCGCCCAAAAGCCCGGCGAAGGCCGATGTTTTCTTGCGGTTGAAGTCGCCTTCCAGCCCGTGGCCGATGGCCTCATGCAGCAGGATGCCGGGCCAGCCGGGACCCAGCACCACCGGCATTTCGCCGGCCGGGGCGGGTACCGATTCCAGGTTAACCAAGGCCTGGCGTAAGGCTTCATCGACCGCTGCTTTCCAGGTTTCTTCGTTCAAGTATTGATCATACGCGACGCGCCCACCGGCTCCGTAGGAACCGGCTTCCATACGGCCGTCTTTTTCAACCACCACGGAAATATTCAGCCGAACCAGGGGACGGATATCGGCGGCTCGCTCCCCGCCGGCCCGAATAATTTCAATCGCCTGCCAGTTGCCGGACAGCGAGGCTGTAACCTGGGCCACTCGTTCGTCCTTGCCGCGAGCATAGGCATCCATGTCGGCCATCAGTTTTACCTTGGTCTCAAAATCGACCATCGCCAGCGGGTTGTCATCCCGGTACAGGTTTTTGTTAGTTCCCGGTGGGCCTGCGAAGGTGCCGCCACGACCGCTGCGAATGGACTTGACCGTTACCCCGGCGCGCTCAATAGCATCTTCGCTTAATTCGGAGGCTTGCGAATAGCCCGTGACCTCACCGGAAATAGCGCGCAGCCCGAACCCTTGGGAGGTATCGAAGGCGGCACTTTTGACCTGGCCATCATCAAACAGGATGCTTTCGGATTGGCGGTATTCCAAGAACAGTTCACCGTCGTCGGTTCCTGTCAGGGCGTCATCGACCAGGGATTGGACGCGTTTTTGATCTAGCCCAGCGCGGGTAAAGAACAGCTCATCGGTGACGGCAATGTCGGTCATAAAAACTTCTTTCGCTTTGGTGTTAGTGCTGTGTTATGCGAACAACAAGGTAAAGATAATATGGTGGCTTTATAAGAGAAGGCGAGTAAAAAGGCGATTATGGCAGTTTTCAAAGAACATCCGTTGCGCGAGACCCTGGCCGCAGAAATGCACGCGCGTCCGCATGGTGTCATCGATGCGCCCGCGAAAATATCCTATATAGCTGTTTTTAATGATGAAACCGGCGCGGATGCTGATCATGCCCACCTTGCCGAGTTGTGTCAGTTGTTCAAGGTTTCGGCACCACCTCGGGGAGCTACTCACTTTGCTAGCGAATTAGGACCGTTGCGGTTGAAGTGGGAGCGTCATACGGAATTTTCCGCGTATACCTTCATCCTTGAGGCCCCATTCGAACAACCGTTCAAGGACACCGTGATCGAACAAATTCCACAAGATTGGTTGCAGGCGCTGCCCGGAGAGGTGCTCGTTGCTTCTCATTTAGCTTTGGATTTCGAAGAACGCCCGGTCAAGGATATTGTCGGCATGTTCGATAATAACACCGTGGTCGGAGGGTATATGTCAAACCGCAATGCCATGGTGTGGACGGATTTCCAGATTCATGGCGACCGCTTCCGGCGGTATATGATTCGTGACGTCAACAGCAATCACCGGGCCATGGCGCGGCTGGTGCAGCGGGTGGTTGAAATAGAAACCTATCGCTCGCTAGTGATGTTGGCGCTGCCTCTGGCGCGGGAAGCACGGGAGCGGGTGTCCATGGCCGAGTTGGACGTCAGCACCGTGATCGCCAAACTGGCTGAAATCAAAGGCGTCGACGGTGAGCAGGAATTGCTGGCGCGCTTGTCCGCGCTTGCCGCCGAAGCGGAATCCGCTTCGGCGAAAACCAGTTACCGTTTCAGCGCTGCCCTGGCCTATAACGAATTGGTTGTCCGCCGGATCAAGGAACTGCGGGAGGAACGGATTGAAGGTTTCCAGCCCACGGCGGAATTTATCGAACGCCGTCTGGGTCCGGCCATGGAAACCATTAAGAACGCCGCCAAACGCCAGGAAAGCCTTTCCTTGCGGATTGCTCGGGCCAGCAACCTGTTGCGGACCCGTGTTGACGTCGCCCTGGAAGGCCAGAACCGGGATCTTCTCCGGTCCATGGACCGCCGTGCCCGGACCCAGCTCCGCTTGCAGGCCACGGTCGAAGGGTTGTCTGTCGTCGCCATCAGTTATTACCTGCTTAGCTTGGTTTCCTACCTGGCCAAGGGGGCCAAGGTACTGGGTTCACCGCTCGATCCTTATGTTGCCGTGGTGATTTTGTTCCCGGTCGTTTTTGCCGGGGTTTGGGCCAGCGTGCGGCGGGTGCGCAAGTCGATCACCCGCAAGGAAGGCGACCCGGTTTGAGCCCTTCGCGCAAAGGGCAACGGATTTATCTCTTGACCTTCCCTGCCCGTGCGAGCTTTACTTCCCACTGTTACGTGGTGATTTGGCCGACCGGCTTGCGTCCACGTTAAAAAAATCGCTAAAAGGTCGGAGCTGTCCATAGCCCTGACCCCGACCGGTTGGGGCTTTTTTCATGCCGGTTTGATAAGAGATGGAGATTTTTGATGGGCAGTAAGAAGACGAATCCGGATCAATGGCGTCTAGCAACCCGGCTGGTACGGGGCGGAACGGAACGGACCCCCTTTGGCGAAACCAGCGAAGGGTTATTCCTGACCTCGGGGTATGTCTATGACTCCCCGGAAGAAGCCGAGGCGGCGTTCACTGGTGACGTCAAACGTTACATGTATTCGCGCTATAGCAACCCGACGGTCACTATGTTCGAGAAACGCCTGGCACTTTTGGAAGGCGCCGAGACCTGCGTTTCGACCTCCAGCGGCATGGCGGCGGTGTTTGCCGCCCTGGCCAGCCATCTTCAGACCGGCGACCGAGTCGTCGCGTCGCGCGCTTTGTTCGGGTCGTGTCTGCACATCATTAAAAACCAGCTTCCCAAATTCGGAATCGAATGTGAACTGGTGGACGGTACGGATTTGCAACAATGGAAACAGGCGTTATCGAAAAAAACAAATTGCGTATTTCTGGAATCTCCATCGAACCCGTGTCTTGAAGTTATCGATATCCAGGCGGTCAGCGATCTGGCGCACGAGGCCGGTGCGCTTGTTATCGTCGACAATGTGTTCGCGACGGCGGTACTGCAACACCCACTGAAACTGGGCGCGGATATCGTCATGTATTCGGCGACCAAACACATCGACGGACAAGGCCGGACCATGGGTGGCGCGATCTTGACTAACAACGCCGATTTCGTCGAAAATTCTCTTGTTCCCTTCTTTCGCAATACCGGTCCGACGCTCAGCCCTTTTAATGCGTGGGTGTTGCTGAAAGGTCTTGAGACCCTTGACCTCAGGGTGGAACGACAATCGGAGAATGCCCTCAAAGTCGCGGAATACCTGAGTGGACATTCCGCTATCACCAAGGTTTTGTATCCCGGCCTTGAAAGCCATCCTCAGTATGAACTGGCGATGCGCCAGATGAGCCTGGGCGGCACCGTGGTTGCCTTCGAAGTGAACGGTGGCAAGGCTGCGGCCTTCCGGGTTCTCAATGGACTGGAGATGGTCGACATCTCCAACAATCTGGGCGACACCAAAAGTCTCATTACGCATCCCGCCACGACCACCCACCAAAAGCTAAGCGCGGAGGAAAAACAGATCCTCGGCATAACGGATGGGCTGGTGCGGCTGTCGGTGGGGCTAGAAGATGTGGAAGATCTGAAGGACGACCTGGACCGTGCGCTGAACAAGGCCTAAGGGCTGGGGCCGCTTCAGGAATTGTCCAAAACGCCCAGCATGGCTTCAATGGTGACGAATTTTTTGCGTGGCCGGGTTCCTCCCGCATTGGCAATTTCGGCGGCGTCTATTTTTTTCCAGTCATCGAAACTGACGGATCGGATGTTGCGCTCCTTGAGCATCTCTCTAAGGGCTTCGCGCCCCGGGTTGCGCGCCTTGTGCCCGCCTTCAAAATCATCGTGGATGTGCCCGGCAACAGCGACGCCGTCGGGACGGTTTGAGGAAATTACACCGAATGGGCCACGCTTGATCCAACCGGCGACGTAAAGACCGTCTTCGACCCGGCCATCTTCGTTGGAAATGATGTTGCGGTCATCGTCAAAGGGCGCACCGGCAATGGGGGTACCGCGATAGCCGATGGCCGGGATAACCAGGCCACAGGGAATATCAAAAAAATCCCCGGTTGTGATGGCGCGGCCAGCCTCAACACGGGTGCGTTCCATCCGGATGCCCTCGACCCGGTCGCCACCGAGAATTTCGACGGGCGCGGCTAAAAATTCTATATGGATGCGTTTGGGTTTGCCCTCTATGGCTGCTTGGGAATATTGCAGCAAGGTTTCCAGGTTGCGTTCCCTTAGCCGTTTGTCCCGGTCCGGGTAATCGCCCTCGACACTGCCGGGAAGTTGTTCCGGCCTGACTTGGGGGACGCATTCGGCCATGTCTCCCAATTCCCTCAATTCAACGTTGGTGAACTTGGCATCCGTCGGGCCACGCCGGCCAATCATGTAAACGTCGTGTATTGGGGACTGGAGAATAGCTTTTTCCGCAAAATCGGGCAGGTCCGTGGCGGCCAGTTCCTCTGCCGAAAGGCACAGTAGCCTGGAAACATCCATGGCGACGTTGCCGACGCCGACCACGACTGCTGTGGAAATATTAAGGTCCGGGGCCAGGTCGCGGAAGTCCGGATGGCCGTTGTACCAGCGCACGAACGTGGCGGCACCAATGACGCCGGTCTTGTCGGCGCCTGGGATGTCTAATACGCGGTCTTCGGGTGAGCCGATGGCAAGCACGACGGCGTCATAAATTTCACGCAGCTCAATGAGCTGGACATCGCGGCCCACTCCAACATTTCCAAAATAGCAAACCTGTTCACGCATCGCGGTTTTCTCGAATTTATTGGCGATGTTTTTGGTGGTTTGGTGATCCGGGGCAACGCCGTCACGAATCAGGCCGTAAGGCGTTGGCAGCCGCTCAATGATGTCGATACAAACGTCGTCGCCTGAATCCATAAGGGCGGCGGCGGTATAGAACGCAGCAGGGCCGGACCCGACAATGGCGACACTAACCGGCATGAGTCCCCCTTATGATTAACCCTTCGATTAGTCGGTTATGGTCCAGGTATGGCCCCGCCGCAAGAGCGCATTAAGATCTTCACCGCGTCCATGCGCCTTGGCCTCAATCATGTGGTTTTTGACGCCATCTTCGTAACTGGGCATCGGGCTGCAATATATTACGCCGATAGCAACCGGGAATTGGGGCGGTTCCATCAACGCCAGCATGTCGGCCAGCGCCCGGTTGGTTTCGTCGTGAATCAGGATGTCGGCTTCGGTAATGCCGTCTTTGCCGATGGTCACGACTTCGAGCTCAAAAAAACCTGCTTTGACGCGAAGCCCTAAGGTTTTCTCCTTGCCGAAGATCAGGGGTTTGCCGTGCTCCAAGATGATTTCGTTGTCGTCAGCGGTTTCCTTGTCGGTAAATTGCGAAAACACACCGTTGTTGTAGACGATGCAGTTCTGGAAAATTTCGACAAACGAAGTGCCATTGTGCTCATAAGCGCGGCGGAAGACATACGGCAGGTGTGATTGCATGGTGTCGACGGACCGTGCGACGAAGCGAGCGCCGGCGCCAAGCGCCAGGGCGGCGGCGGAGACCGGGTTTTCAATAGATCCTAAGGGCGTTGACGGAGACCGGGTTCCTGCCCGCGACGTTGGGGAATACTGCCCCTTGGTCAGGCCGTAAATCTCGTTATTGAACAACAAAATCTGGACATTCACGTTGCGGCGCAGGACATGCAAAAGATGATTGCCGCCGATGGACAGGGCATCGCCGTCGCCGGTCACGATCCAGACGTCGAGGTCGGGGTTGGCAAGTTTAATGCCGGTGCCGATCGCCGGTGCGCGACCGTGAATGGTGTGAAAACCGTAGGTCGCCATGTAGTAGGGGAAGCGGGCCGCACATCCAATGCCGGAAACAAAGACCGTATTTTCTTTTTTTACGCCGAGGTCGGCCAAAGTCCGCTGCATGGCTTTCAAAATGGCATAATCGCCGCAGCCCGGGCACCAACGCACCTCTTGGTCGGTGGCGAAATCCTTCGGCGAAAGTTTTTCGGGCGGCGTGACGACGTTCATGTCATTTCTCCAGGTAGCCGCGAATGGCCGTGATGATCTCAGCGATTTTGAACGGTTGCCCGGAAACCTTGTTCAGGCCCTGGGCGTCAACCAGGTATTGAGCGCGCAGCAAGGTTATCAATTGTCCGGTATTCATTTCGGGAACCAGGACATGGTCGAAGCCGGCCAGCAGGTCGCCAAGGTTTTTCGGTAACGGCCAGATGTGGCGCACATGGATGTGTGAAACATCCATGCCTTCACCGCGAAGGGCACAGACGGCGCGGTTGATGGGGCCATACGTGGAACCCCACCCGACGACCGCCATTCGGCCTGAGTCTGGGCCTTCTTCAACCGTTTGCGGGGGGGTGTCCTCGGCGATGCCGTCGATTTTTGCCTTGCGCAGATTGGTCATTTTCTGGTGGTTGTCCGAGTCATAGGAAATATGACCGGTTTCGGAATCTTTTTCCAAACCCCCGATCCGGTGTTCCAGCCCCGGCGTGCCCGGAACCGCCCAAGGCCGGGCCAGTGTTTTTTCCTCCCTGAGAAACGGCTTGAACCCTTCGACTTCGGTGCGAAATGTTACCGGGGTCGGCTCGAAGGTGTCGACATCCGGAATCAGCCAGGGTTCCGCAGCATTTCCGATGTAGCCGTCGGTCAGCACAATCACCGGGGTCATGTATTTAGTCGCAATGCGGACTGCTTCGATCGCCACATCGAAGCAATCGGATGGCGAGCGCGCCGCCAGTACGGCCAGTGGGCTGTCTCCGTTACGGCCAAAAACAGCTTGATACAGGTCCGATTGCTCCGTCTTGGTCGGCAAGCCGGTTGATGGCCCGGCGCGTTGTGAATTCAGGATGATCAGCGGCAGCTCGGCGCTTATGGCCAACCCCATGGCCTCGCCCTTCAGCGCAATGCCGGGGCCGGAACTGGACGTCACCCCTAGCGAGCCGGCATAGGATGCGCCGATGGCTGAACAGATAGCGGCGATTTCGTCTTCCGCCTGAAACGTGATGACGTCGTATTCCATCAGGTTAGACAGGTAGTGAAGAATCGACGTCGCCGGGGTAATGGGATAGGAGCAAAACGTCATTTTCAACCCCACCAGTTTGGCCCCGACGACCAGACCCCACGTCAGCGCCTCGGCCCCGGTTACGGTGCGGTATTGGCCAGGCGTGATATCCGCCTTGCCAATGGTGAAGCCGTGCAGGTCGTGTGGGATTTCGGCCGTTTCTCCTAACGCATGCCCGGCGTTCAAGGCCGCGATGTTGGCCGCCGCCACATCCGGCAGTTTGGAGAATTTCTCGTTAATCCAGTCTATGGTTGGCTGGCGGTTGCGGTCGTACATCCAGTAAACGAAACCGAGCGCCCACATGTTTTTGCAGCGCAGGGCGCCTTTCTTGCCAAGGTCGAAGTCCTTGACGGCCTCCAGGGTCAATGCCGACATATCCAACTTGATGACTCGGTATGGGTACAGTGTCTCATTTTCCAGCGGGTTGTCTTCGAAATGCGCCTTGTGCAGGTTTCTTTCAGTGAAGGTGCCGGTGTCGATGAGGATCACCCCGCCGGTTTTCAATTCAGCCAATTCGGCCTTGAGGGCGGCTGGGTTCATGGCGACGATCATGTCGCATTGGTCGCCTGAGGTCTTGATGATTTCGGCGCCAAAATTGATCTGGAACGCCGATACCCCGAATATGGTACCGGCGGGAGCCCGGATTTCCGCCGGAAAATCCGGAAAAGTCGCCAGGTCGTTTCCGGACATGGCCGTGGACTGAGTAAACTGGCTGCCTGCGAACTGGATGCCGTCACCGGAATCACCGGCAAAACGCACGACGGCAGAGCCCAGTTCCTTGCGCGCATGTGGCAAGGTGGGATTATTTAGGGGTTCACTAAGCATGGACTTTTGAATAGGACGTCAAGTAACCCTTGCTGTCATTGATGTAAGTTAAGCTTATAAAACTTAATCGGGACGCTCTGCATTGATATGGTATCTTTCTCCCATCTTGGAAGTACCTCAACTCTTTTCACAACAAATTGACCTTTTTTTTGACACTCTGGGGGCCATCTTGTATTTGGGCAGCAACAACCGAATCGGTAAAAAAACGAATGAATGATCAAATCGATGCCTTACCCCTGTTGGATAACCTGATCGGCAAGGCCTTGGCCGCCGGAGCGGAGGCCGCCGACGGCGTGTTTATCGAAGGCGTCTCCCTTGCCTTAAGCCAACGGCTCGGCAAGCGGGAAAATCTGGCTCGTTCCGAGAACGCTGATATGGGGCTGCGGGTCTTGATTGGCTCGCGCCAGGCCATGGTTTCATCGTTTGACACGTCGCCTGAGGCTATGGATGAATTGGTGGAGCGTTGTGTCGCCATGGCGCGGTCCGTGCCAGAGGATCCGTTCTGCGGGCTTGCCAAGCCGGGACAACTGGCAACGGAATTTCCAGACCTCGATGGCTGTGATGAAGATGAACCCCATACGGACACCTTATCGGAGCGGGCCGCCGCCGCCGAAGACGCCGCGCGCGCCGTGAAGGGGGTTACAAACTCCGAAGGGGCAGAGGCGTCTTGGGGGCGGACTCGGGTCGCTATTGTCGGTTCCAACGGATTCCGGCAGACCCGGTCCGGTTCGGGCCATTCCATCAGCGTTTCCGTCATCGCCGGCGAAGGTACCGGCATGGAGCGGGACTACGATTACGCCAGCACGGTCCACGGCGAAGACCTGCCTTTGCCCGAAGACATCGGGCGGATTGCGGGGGAAAAGGCGGTCCGCAGATTGAACCCGAAAAAAGCTTCCTCAGCACAGGTGCCGGTGGTGTACGACCCAAGGGTCTCCAATTCGCTGGTTGGACATTTGGCGAGCGCTATAAACGGTAGCTCAATTGCTCGCGGCACCTCCTTCCTGAAGGAAAAAATGGGGGAAAAGCTGTTTTCCGATGCGGTCGTCATCGTCGATGACCCGCTTCGGGTGCGCGGGCTTCGCTCGAAAAGTTTCGACGGCGAAGGGGTTGCAACGAAGCGCCTGAATGTTGTCGAAGGCGGGGTGCTGAAATCCTGGATTTTGGATTTGCGGTCGGCCAGACAATTGGGGCTGGAAACTACCGGGAATGCGTCCCGGGGCACATCGTCTGCGCCATCGCCATCGACAACCAATTTGTACCTCGGGGCTGGATCGGAAAACCCTGAGGCGTTGATTGGTGACATTCAGGACGGCCTTTACGTTACCGAACTGATGGGGTCTGGCGTAAATGGAATTACGGGTGATTACAGCCGGGGCGCCAGCGGCTTCTGGATCGAAAACGGAGCGGTTGCCTACCCGGTCAGCGAACTGACCATTGCCGGTAATTTGATGGATATGTTCGCCAACCTGACGGCGGCTGATGACTTGGAATTCCGCTACGGGACCAATGCGCCGACGGTCCGGGTTGAAGGCATGACGGTTGCCGGGCGCTGAAACCGCCCCAGACGTTGGCGAAAACATGCGCTGCGTGTTAGTGTCCGCTTCGTCAAAAATGGGTTCCTGAATTTTGAGTACGACAACCGATAAAACGCCGGAAGGCCACGAATCCACCTATGTTCTGATGCTGCGCCTGTGGCATGAAAGCATCCGGCCCTATTTCGGCTGGATCCTTTTGGCTGTTTTGTGCATGGGGTGTATGGCGGCGGCGACCGCGTTCAGCGCCTGGTTGATGGAACCCGTGGTCAACGAGGTGTTCATCGCCGAAAACAGGAACCTGTTGTGGCCCTTGGGCGGGGCGGTATTTCTCACTTTTCTGATCAAGGGGCTCGCCAATTACGGCCAATCGGTGCTGATGAGTTTCGTCGGTTTTAGGATCATCGCCGACAACCAGAATCGCCTGTTCGCGCATCTGGCACGGATGGACATTGCGTTTTTCCACAACAATTCGACCGGCAAGCTGATCTCGCGTTTCACCGTCGATATCAACCAGATGCGCGTTGCGGTGTCTAATGTTCTGACTGGGTTTGGTAAAGACCTGTTGTCGTTAGTGGGACTGGTAAGCGTGATGTTCCTCAAGGATTGGCAGCTGGCGGCAATCTCGATTTTCATCTTCCCCTTGGCGGCTGTTCCGGTGCTGCGGATCGGGCGGCGCATGCGCAAGGTGACGGCCAACACCCAGGAAGAAATGGGGCTGTTGACCACGTTTCTGGAGCAAACCTTCCAGGGTATTCGCGTGGTCAAGGCTTACGGTATGGAGGGCTATGAAAAAAGCCGGATCGGCGGCATCGTCGAGAGAATTTTCAAGCTGACACTCAAATCCGCGCGGACCCGGGCCGTATCCAGTCCGATCATGGAAACCCTCGGCGGGGTGGCCGTCTGTGTTGTTATCATTTATGGCGGCAACCGGGTGATTGACGGCGCAACCACATCGGGCGCTTTTTTCTCGTTCATTATGGCATTGCTGTTGGCTTATGAGCCGATGAAGCGCCTGGCAAATCTGAATGCCAGCCTTCAGGAAGGCCTGGCCGGGGCACAGCGGTTGTTCGCGCTGATGGACACGGAACCGGCGATTTTTGAGAAACCGGACGCCACCGAGCTGACGGCGGTAAAGGGCGACATTCACCTGGATAATGTGTATTTTTCCTACTCCCATGGAAAACCGGCGCTGAACGGAATCTCTCTTGAGGTGCCGGCCGGAAAAAGGGTGGCGTTGGTCGGGGCGTCGGGGGCCGGCAAAACGACTATCCTCAACTTAATTCCACGTTTCTACGATGTTAACGAAGGTAACGTGGTTATCGATGGCATTAATGTTCGCGATGTCACATTCGCCTCCCTGTTCGCAAACGTGGCCTTGGTCAGCCAGGAAATCACCCTTTTCGACGACACCGTGCGTGCCAACATTGCTTACGGGCGGGCCGGGGCGAGCGAAGAAGATATTATAAAAGCCGCGCGCAACGCCGCCGCCCATGATTTCATCCTCGACCTGTCGGACGGCTATGACACTATGGTCGGCGAACAAGGAGTGAGGTTGTCGGGTGGGCAGCGCCAACGTCTTGCCATTGCACGGGCGATGTTGAAAAACGCACCGGTGCTTCTGCTGGATGAAGCAACATCAGCCTTGGACACGGAATCTGAGCGCCAGGTGCAGGTAGCTTTGACAAAGTTGATGGCCGGGCGGACGACCCTGGTGATCGCGCACCGTTTGTCTACCGTGACCAGCGCCGACCTTATATATGTCATTGACCGAGGCCGCGTGATGGAACAAGGCTCCCACCAGGAATTGATATCCCAGGATGGCGCTTACCAGCGGCTTTACAACTTGCAATTCGCCGAGGACGCGCCTGCCGAGGACGCCGTCCGGACAGCGGACGTTTAATACCAAGATGCAGGGGGCTTCGCCGTGAGGCCATTGAAACGAATCCTACAGTCGGAAACGGTGCACGGCATTTTTTGCTGGCTGGCATCTCTATACATTCGTTTGGTCTATCACACGGGGGAATGGCAGGTGATCGGCGGCGATATCCCGAAGCAGTTCTGGTCGGAAGGCCGACCTTTCATTCTGGCGTTTTGGCATGGCAGACTGTTGATGATGCCTTGTTGTTGGGACCAGGGAAAAACCATTTATATGCTGATCTCCCAACATCGCGACGGCCAACTGATTGCTCGCACGGTTGGCCATTTCGGCATTAAAACGGCGGCTGGGTCATCGTCTCGGGGTGGGGCGCAGGCGCTCCGCACCATGGTCAAAGCTATGAAAAGTGGCGATTACGTTGGGGTTACGCCGGATGGCCCGCGCGGCCCCCGCATGCGGGCCAGCGAAGGCATTGTCAGCGTTGCGCGTTTGTCCGGGGCCCCCGTTATTCCGGCGGCGTTCGGCTCGACCAATGGGCGCTGCCTGTCGTCGTGGGATCGCTTTCTTGTCGCCTGGCCTTTCGGTCGCCGGGTGCTGGTCTGGGGAAATCCAATTTATGTCGACCGCGATGCTTCGGAGGAAGATACTGAAAAGTACCGCCGTCAGGTTGAAGACGCCCTCAATGCCGTTACTAATGAGGCGGACCGGCTGACCGGTCGCGCATTGGTGAAGCCCGCCGCCGCAAAGGGCGAAGGCGGCGTCATATGATGTTGACTTTGTATCGTACTTTTTCGGTCCTCGGCGCGCCCGTTATCGGACTCTATCTCTGGCTTCGCAAAGCGCGCGGCAAGGAAGACCCTGTTCGTTTTGGCGAACGCCTGGGCCACCCGGGCCGCCTCCGTCCTGACGGGCTGTTGG
>JABMOG010000142.1 GCA_013204265.1 Rhodospirillales bacterium | reverse complement strand
GGATGCGAAACCGGTGCCCAACCTGCTGCATGGCATCTGCGATTACAGCCGCGATCACACCGTCAGGAACTATGAACAGCTCAAGTCGGAATACGCCAAGCTGAATCCGGCGCCCAAGTTCCGTTATATTCAGCTCGGCACCGGGGTTCATTCCTACTGGCGCACCGAAGAAGGCCTGCCGCTCGGCGTCTGCCCCATCGTCACCAAGGTGTGGCACGACGCCATCATGAACGGCTATTACGACCAATAAAGTAGGCGTAAAAGACTCAACCCAAGCATAAGGAGCAAAAAATGATTCAAAAGCGGATCGCTGGATGGGCAATCAGCGCCCTCTTGTCGGCGGGGCTTGCCGCCTCCGGGGCGATGGCGGCATCGGAAGTGCGGATCGGCGTGGTCAACGACTACGCGGGCTGGAACCCTTACGCCGATTCCACCGCCCAGATGTATATGACCTGGTGCCAGACCTATGGCTGCCTCGGCACTTATGATACCCGCGACGGCGAATATAAACCCCTGCTCGCCGAACGCTGGGAGGTCAGCAAAACCAATCCCAACGAATGGACGTTCTATCTCCGCAAGGGCATCAAGCGGCATGTGGACGGCAAGGAGCTTACCGCCGAGGATGTCGCGCATTCGCTCTGGCGCAACAAGAACGACAAGCGCAGCGCGCAAAAGCAGAATACGGCGGACGTGACGTCGTGGAAGGTGGTGGATAAATACACCATCAAGTTTATCACCAAGAAACCAACGGCGCCGCTTCTGTCATTCATTTTCGACCGGCTGATCATCACCGGCAAGGATCTGTACGACAAGCACGGCGCCGGCGCCGACCGCAAGGCGCCCTGGGGATACGGCCCCTATATGGTCAAGGACATCGTTGTCGGGCAACGCATGGTACTCGAAAAAAACAACAATTGGCCGGGGATCAAAAAATCCAATCCCGACCGCATTATCTTCAAACGGATCAAGGAAGATGAAGCACGGATCACCGGGCTGCTGAACGGCGAACTGCACATCGCGCAAGCCATTCCGCCTCACTTGCTCAACAGGGTAAGAAGTAAATCCGGTGTGGCCGTCAAGGAAACCTCATCGGTTGAGGTCATGTTTTTGGCGATGAACAAGACATTCAAACCGTGGGACAACAAGAAGGTTCGCCAGGCCGTCGCCTATGCGATCGACCGTCAGGCCATCGTCAATTCCATCTTCCAGGGCGGCGCCTCGCTGCTTCACGGGCCGGTAGGGCCGGGGCAGTATGGCTACACCGCCAATGTGACGCCGAAATACGACTACAATCCGGCCAAGGCCAAACAGCTTCTGAAGGAAGCCGGCTATCCCAACGGCGTGGCCATCGAATTCCATACCGCTACCGGTCGTTACATCAATGACCGGCAAAGCTCTCAGGCGATCGTACCGATGCTGGAAGCGGTCGGTTTCAAGGTAAAATTCCATACTCCGGAATATTCTTCGCATTGGCCGTTGGTGAGAAAGGGTAAACGCGCGTTCTATTACCAGGGCCGCGGTTCGGTGGTGGATCCATCCGCCTTTATCGCGCAATATTTCGAAACCGGCAGGTCGCCGAGAATCAACTATTCCAACCCGGAACTGGATCAAACACTTTCGGCGGAACGCAAGGAATTCGATCCGGAAAAACGCAAGCAACTGCTGGCGAAGGCGTTTAATATTCTTCAGGAAGATGTGCCTGCCTTGTTCTTGTGGCGCATCAACCAGTATTACGGGGTGTCCAAGAAGATCGACTTCACTCCGTCGTCGACCGACCGCATTTTCGGTCACGACATCACCATGAAGTAATTAAAACCAGCCGGCTGAACGAAGGCCCGTCCCCTTGGGGTGGGCCTTCGTGATTTTGGTTGCGCGCAACAGGAGCCAAACATGGCCGCGCCGAAGGACGGACACCTGACAGGGGCGTGGACAGCGCCTGAGACCCTGAGCCATGAAGAGCTGGTCGCCGCCTCCGACGATATGCTCGGCCGCCCCGATATCGCGTTTTCCGAGAACGAACATATCTTCCGCATCAAGACCCTGGGCCTCGACTGGGACATGGGCGTCATGGTGTACCGGCCCGT
>JABMOG010000141.1 GCA_013204265.1 Rhodospirillales bacterium | reverse complement strand
GGTAAAGGCCATCTGGTGCGCGAGATCGATGCGCTCGACGGAATTATGGGCCGGGCCATTGACCGGGCAGGCATTCAGTTCCGCATCCTCAACCGGTCCAAGGGGCCGGCGGTTCAGGGGCCGCGCGCACAGGCCGACCGCAAGCTTTACCGAACAGCCGTGCAAGACCTGCTGGCCGGGCAGCCGGGGTTGGAGATACTGGCCGACGCCGTCGAGGACCTTATTGTTGAGTACGGGGACGCAAACGGGAGCGAAAATTCGAGACCACGGGTTTCCGGGGTTCGCACCGCGTCGGGTAGAGATATCCGCGCCGCCGCCGTGGTCGTGACGACGGGCACGTTTCTGCGCGGCATGATCCATATCGGTGACACACAAATTCCGGCCGGGCGGGTTGGTGACAAGCCGGCCGTCGCGCTGTCATATACATTCAAGCGGCTGGGTTTCGCGCTGGGCCGCCTGAAGACCGGGACGCCGCCGCGCCTGGATGGGCGGACCATCGATTGGAGCGGCCTCGATGTACAGCGGGGCGACAATCCGCCGGTACCGTTTTCATTCCTCAACCAACGTATCGAGGTGCCGCAAATCAATTGTCACATCACCGCTACTTCGCCCGCCGGGCACGATCTGATCCGCGGCAACCTGCATCTTTCAGCGATGTATTCAGGAAACATTGTTGGCACCGGGCCACGGTACTGCCCGTCTATCGAGGACAAGGTGGTTCGGTTCGCGGATCGCGGACATCACCAGATTTTTTTGGAGCCTGAAGGCCTCGATGACGATACTATTTACCCGAACGGCATTTCTACATCGTTGCCGAAGGCGGTCCAGCTGGAATTTCTGAAAACCATTCCTGGATTGGAAAAGGCGGCTATGCTGCAGCCCGGATATGCCATCGAATACGACTTCATTGATCCTCGCGCATTGCGCCCCAGCCTGGAAACCCAATGTACCCGTGGCCTGTTTCTGGCTGGCCAGATCAACGGCACTACCGGATACGAAGAAGCCGCCGCTCAAGGGTTGATGGCCGGTGTCAACGCCGCGCTCAAAGCCGGGTCCGGCAAAGAGACTTTTGTTTTCGATCGGGCAGAGGCTTACATCGGGGTCATGATTGACGATCTGGTGACACTGGGCACCGCCGAGCCGTATCGCATGTTTACCTCGCGCGCCGAATACCGGCTGCGGCTGCGGGCCGACAACGCCGACCAGCGGTTGACGGTAAAGGGCGTGGACATCGGGTGTGTCGGGTCAGAGCGGGCGCGGAAGTTTGGCAAAAAAGCCACCGCGCTTGCAGGCGCCACGGCCCTTCTAGATCGCCTGACGGCGTCGCCCAACACACTCAAGGCACACGAAATCCATATCAATCAGGACGGTGTTAAAAGGACGGCGCGGATGCTGTTGTCCTATCCCAATATTGATCTGGGGAATCTCGCCAGCGTGTGGCCAGAGATCAGCAATGTTCCACAGGAGCTGCACCGCCAGCTTGAAATTGAGGCTGGATACGCCGGATACATCGAGCGCCAGGACGCCGACATTCAGGCTTTCCGCCGCGATGAATTCCTGGAAATTCCAGATGATCTGGACTTTGATACGCTCGGCGGCCTCTCGAACGAGGCGCGCTCAAAACTGGCCGAGGCGCGCCCCGCCACCCTGGGTGCGGCGGCGCGGATATCGGGGGTTACCCCGGCGGCGCTGACGATCCTGTTGGGCTACGTGCGCCGCCCGCGCCGCGCCATCGTCTGACGGAATGGCGATGGGCGGGCGAAACAAGGAATGTTTCACGTGAAACAGAGCCGATTCCTAGGCCTGAGAATACCCACAGGCCCACGCCCATGACCCGCTCGGACCAAGCAATTCCGCTGACGCCTGAGGGATTCCAGGAAATTTACAGCGCATCAGACGAGGCCCTGGAAAACCTGAAGGCCTATGTCGCCCTGTTAAACAAGTGGCAGCAAAAAATCAATCTGGTCAGCAACGACAGCCTGGCGGATGTCTGGCGGCGCCATGTCCTGGACTCGGCACAACTGTCTTTCTGTCTTGAGCCGGAGATTAAAACCATTGCCGACATCGGGTCCGGTGCCGGTTTCCCCGGCATGGTGCTGGCGATACTCGGAGGGGCAGAGGGTGCGGACATCCACCTTATAGAAAGCAACGAACGAAAATGCGCTTTTTTAAAAGAGGTCAGTCGAGCGACGGGGGCCGGGGTGATCATTCATCATAACCGGGTAGAAAAATTACGAGACCTTTCGGTTGATCTGGTCGTCTCCAGGGCCGTTGCGCCGTTGGAGAAACTTCTGCAATACGCGAATCCGCTGCTCAAAAACGGTGGGCAATGTTTGTTCCTTAAAGGGAAAAAATGGAGTGAGGAATTGACGGAAGCGCAAAAAAAATGGATTATAAAGGACTCAAGCATCCAGAGTTTGTCCGATCCGTCCGGTATGATTCTTAAATTGAAGGAAATCAGGCCCCGAGATGATTCCTGAAGAACTAACCAGAGGAATACGACCGTCGCGTATTATTTCCGTTGCCAATCAAAAAGGCGGCGTCGGTAAGACGACAACCACGATAAATCTGGCGACGGCGCTGGCGGCGATCCGCCAGAAGGTGCTGATCGTCGATCTCGATCCACAGGGCAACGCCAGTACCGGGCTGGGCATTGCCAGGGAAAACCGGGAGTGCAATTCCTACCATGTGCTGATTGGCGAGGCCCGCGTCGAAGAAGCCATTATTGCAACCGAGATCCCCGGCCTGGATATCATGCCTTCGGGCGTTGATCTGTCGGGCGCTGAAATCGAACTGGTTGATCTGGAGCGCCGGGAATACCGGTTGCGCGAAACCCTTCGCGATGAAGCCGGTGATTACGACTATGTCCTGATCGACTGTCCGCCGGCGCTCGGCCTGCTGACCATCAACGCCCTTGTCGCGTCGCAGGCGGTTCTGGTTCCGCTGCAATGTGAGTTTTTCGCTCTGGAAGGCATTAGCCAACTGGTCCATACAATTGAGCGGGTCAAAACGGCCTTCAATCCCGGCCTCGCCATCCAGGGCATAGTTTTGACCATGCACGACAAGCGCAATAATTTGTCCGACCAGGTGGCCAATGATGTGCGCCACCATTTCGGCGACAAGGTTTACAAGACCGTCATTCCCCGGAACGTGCGCGTGTCCGAAGCCCCTTCGCACGGTCGCCCGGTAATGATTTACGATCTGAACTGTCCAGGTTCCAAGGCTTATATCAGCCTTGCCGGTGAAGTTATCAGCCGCGAACGCCGGATGTCGTTATGATGGCGGACAAGAAACGCACTGGCCTGGGCCGAGGGTTATCGTCGTTGTTGGGCGAGGAGTCCAAACAGCAAATCACCGCCGGTTCAATCCGCGGTTCACGCCAGGTCCCGGTTGAGAGCCTGATCCCCGGGCGCTACCAGCCCCGCCACTTTATGGACGAAGAAAAGATCGGTGAACTGGCCCAGTCGGTTCGGGAAAACGGCATCATCCAGCCGCTTCTGGTGCGCCGGCACCCGGAACAAGAGGGCGCTTTTGAAATCATCGCCGGGGAACGCCGCTGGCGCGCCGCCCAGATGGCTAAGATGCATGAGGTCCCCGTCATCGTCAGAGATTTGACGGACCAGGAAGCCCTGGAAATTGGCCTGGTCGAGAATCTCCAGCGCCAGGATCTGTCGGTGCTTGAAGAGGCCGACGGCTACCAGCGCCTGATCGATGAGTTTTCTCACACCCAGGAGGCGCTTGCCAAAACCGTTGGCAAAAGCCGCAGCCATGTCGCCAACATGATGCGGCTGTTGACCCTGCCCGATACGATCAGAAAAATGCTGGACCAAGGCGAGCTATCGGCCGGCCATGCCCGGGCTTTATTAGCCGCGCCCGATCAGTTGGCCGCCGCCCGCCAGGTCATTAAGCAGGGCTTGAATGTGCGCCAGACAGAGCGGCTGGTGAAAAAATTTCAACGCCAAACATCAGCGCCTGCCGGGCGGGCCAAAAAAGACGTCGATACACTGGCCCTGGAACGCGACCTTGCCAATCTTCTGGGTCTCAAGGTGTCGATAAAATTCATGGGCGAGGGCGGGGCCTTAACGGTTCGGTACGACACTCTGGAACAGCTTGACGATATTCTGTTGCGCTTAGGGCATGGCGGCAGCGCCGCGCCACAGAAAAAAAAGAAATTGGGGCCAAGAAAGTCCCCGAAGCTTTCGATCGGTCTTACGTCTTCCGCCCAGGCAAAAAAAAGGGCGTCTTGAACCGGCAAGCCGGCAATTTCGATTCTTGGTATTAGAGCAAATCCCGAGCGGATGGAATCATCCGCGACGACGAATTTGCGTCTAAAACAAAGGCGTAGAG
>JABMOG010000140.1 GCA_013204265.1 Rhodospirillales bacterium | reverse complement strand
TCGGCATTGACCAGATATTCGGTGGTCACGCCAAAGCGCCCGGACGCCACCTGCTTGATGGCGGAACGCATGGAATTGCCGTTGCTCATGGGCTTGAAGCGGACCGCATCTTCGCCGCCTTCGCCGGTGTTGGACTTGGCGCCCATTCGGTTCATGGCGATTGCCAGATTGGTGTGGGCTTCCCAGGAAATGGAACCGAACGACATCGCACCGGTGGCGAACCGCTTGACGATTTCGCCGGCGGGTTCGACCTCGTCCAGGGACAACGGCACGCCGGCGCGTTTTAGGCGGAACAGGCCGCGCAGATTACGGAACGAAGGGTCGCGCTTGTTGATCTTGGCGGTAAAGGCCTTGAAGCGTTTGTAGTCCCCGGACCGCACCGCGTGTTGCAGCGCACCGATGGTCTCGGGCGTCCACATGTGTTCTTCGCCGCGCAGCCGGAAGGCGTATTCGCCGCCGACATCCAGCGCACCTTTTAGAATTTGGACGTTGCCGAAGGCCGCCCCGTGGCGCTGTACGGTTTCCTCGCCGATTTCGTCCAGGCCGATGCCTTCGATGGTGGTTTGGGTGTTGGTGAAATATTTTTCCAAGAACGGGGTGTTCAGACCGACGGCATCGAAAATCTGCGCGCCGCAATAGGACTGGAACGTGGAGATACCCATTTTCGACATCACCTTGAGGATACCCTTGCCCACGGCCTTGACGTAGCGCGCGTGCATTTCCTCCTGGCTAAACGTTTTGAGAGTCTGCCGGCCAAGCGCCGAGACCGTGTCGAAGGCGAGATACGGGTTGATGGCTTCCGCCCCGTAGCCGATCAGCAGGCAAAAATCGTGCACCTTGCGAGGTTCGCCGGTTTCCACGACCAGGCCGACATTAGTCCTCAGGCCTTCGCGAATCAGGTGATGGTGCACCGCCGCCGTCGCCAACAGGGCCGGGATAGCCACCCGGTCGGCGTTGATGCTGCGGTCCGACAAAATCAGAATGTTGCGACCCTGGCGGACGACATCGGCGGCACGCGCGCAAATGGCATCCAGTGCCGGTGCCATGCCCTTTGCGCCCTCCGCCGCCGAATAGCAGATACTCATGGTGTAGGTGTGGAAGGCCTTATCCAGCAGGTGTTCTATATGGCGGACTTTTTCGAGATCGACGTTGGACAGGATCGGCTGGCGGACTTCGAGGCGCTTGTGGGTGCCGCCGGTCTCCAGGTCGAGCAGATTGGGCCGGGGTCCGATCAGCGATATCAGCGACATCACCGATTCCTCGCGGATCGGGTCAACCGGCGGGTTCGTTACCTGGGCAAAATTCTGGTGGAAATAATCGTACAACAACCGAGGCCGGTCCGACAGAACGGCGGGTGGAATATCCCGGCCCATCGACCCGATCGGGTCCTGGCCGTCGATGACCATTGGGCTCAAGAAAAACTTGATGTCTTCCTGAGTGTAGCCGAAGGCCTGCTGGCGATCGAGAAGGGTTTGGCTGTCGGGCGGCATGGCGGCAACCTCGGACGGCAGGTCTTCCAGATGAATCTGGGTTTCATCGAGCCATCTTTGATAGGGCTTGGCGCGGGACAGTTCGTCTTTCAGCTCATTATCATCGACGATGCACTGGCGCTCCAGATCGATCAGCAACATTTTACCCGGTTGCAGGCGCCATTTTTTGACGATCCGTTCTTCCGGCACCGGCAGGACGCCGACTTCCGAGCCCAAAATGACGATGTCGTCATCGGTGATAATATAGCGCGCCGGGCGTAACCCGTTGCGGTCCAGGGTGGCGCCGATCTGCAAACCGTCGGTAAAGGCAATGGCAGCCGGTCCGTCCCAGGGTTCCATGACGGCGGCGTGGTATTCGTAAAAAGCCCGGCGTTCGTCGTCCATCAGCGGATGGCCGTCCCAGGCTTCGGGAATCATGATCATCATGGCGTGGGCCAGCGAATATCCACCGGCGACCAGCAATTCGAGCGCATTGTCGAAGGTCGCCGAATCCGATGCGCCGTCGCCGATCAGGGGCCACAGTTTTTCCAGATCGTCGCCGAGCAACTCCGATTTCATGGAATTACGCCGCGCCAGCATCCAGTTGATGTTGCCGCGAACCGTGTTGATTTCGCCGTTGTGGCAGAGATACCGGAACGGCTGGGCCAACGCCCACGACGGGAAGGTGTTGGTGGAGAACCGTTGGTGCACCAGGGCCAGCGCCGATTCAAACCGGTCGTCGTTGAGGTCGGGATAATATTTATCGACATTGGGGGCCAGCATCATGCCCTTGTAGACGATGGTGCGCGCCGACAACGAGGTGATGTAGAAATGCCCGATGTCTTCGATGTCTTCATCCCAGACCAGATGGTGGGCCTGTTTGCGGATGACATACAGTTTGCGCTCGAAGGCATTTGTATCGGCGCAGTTGTCGCCGCGCTGAATAAAGACCTGGCGGATCAGTGGCTCGATCGGTTTGACACTGTCGCCGAGATAGCTGTTGTCGGTGGGTACGTCACGCCAGCCAAGCACCGTCTGGCCCTCGGCCTTGGCGGCGTTTTCAATAGCCTGGGCGCAGGCGTTCAGCGACGCCTCGCCGTGCGGCAGAAACACCATGCCGACCGCGTAATCGCCGCTCGGTGGCAGCGCAAAGCCCAATTCTTCCGCCTCGGCGCGGAACAGGCGGTCCGGCAATTGCACCAGAATCCCGGCGCCATCGCCGGCCAGCGGGTCGGCGCTGACGGCGCCGCGGTGGTCCAGATTGACAAGAATCTGGATTCCCTGGCGAACGATTTCATGGCTCTTGCGGTTTTTGATATTGGCGATGAAGCCGATACCGCAATTGTCGTGTTCGTTCCTGGGGTCGTACAAGCCTTGTGCTTTAGGCAATCCGACCGGCGTGGGCCAATCTCTTTGGCTCATCGTTTTTCTCAACCCTTTGTCATTAAACGGCCGGTTTAAATACCAGTGCCGGGCCGTTCATGCCAGCATCAAAAATGGGAGTTGCGCTCCCCTCAAGGCGGTTATCATAGTACATATTCACACATTGTGAAAACATGAGGTTTGAGCAGCGCGCCCGATATTGTTATATTCTTACCAGATTTAGGGGGTGTTAACTTGCCGCTTCTACATATTGTGGTTCTTGCCCTGGTTCAGGGTACTACCGAGTTCCTGCCAATCAGCTCGCAAGCACACCTGCAATTGGTGTCGGCCTTCTCCGGCTGGCCTGATCAGGGGTTGGTGATGGATGTCGCCGTGCATGTCGGCACTCTGGGCGCAGTGATGCTGTACTTCTGGCGCGACTTATGGACCATGACGGCGGGTATCGTGCAACTGGCCCGGGGCCGCGGGAATCCGGGGGCCCGTCTGGCCGGGTACCTGATCATCGGCACCCTTCCGGCGGTGGCGGCTGGCTACCTTGTGCACCGCTATTATCCGAACGGCATTCGCGGCATTGAGATCATCGGCTGGACGACACTGGGCTTCGGCGTACTGTTGTATATTGCCGACAGGGTCGGCATGACTGTGCGCCGGTTTGAACACCTGAAATTTGGCGACATCATCATCATCGGTTGCGCCCAGGCGGTGGCGTTGATTCCCGGCACCAGCCGGTCCGGCATCACCATGACGGCGGCGCGGGTTCTGGGCATGGAACGCCGCGACGGTGCCCGGCTGTCGATGTTGTTATCGATACCGGTCATTATCGGCGCCGGTAGTTTGCAGGGGTGGGAACTGTATCAATCGGGCGACATGGGGCTGACCTTCGATGCCTTTCTTGCCGCCGGGCTGTCCTTTGCCGCCGCGCTAATCGTCATGGCCGGGCTGATGGCGTGGCTCAAACGGTCGACCTACACGCCGTTCGTCATTTACCGGATCGTGCTGGGCGGGTTTCTTTTATCCGTCGTTTACGGATGGGTGGGCTGATCGACATCTGCGTCAACGGACCCGGGTCAGTATGCTAACGCCCGCTTCGATTCAGAAGCTTTATTGACGCAGGGTTCTGCTGTAACAACCCATCATGCATAGGCATCCAGCGCCGGGAGTAATCGTACCGTGACGGATATCGTTCTTGAAAGTATTCGCGCAATCGTCTTACTGGGAGTGGTGATATACCTGTGGAACGCAGGGAAAAACAGGTTCGAACAATTCCGGACGGGCTGGAACTTCAT
Source organism: Rhodospirillales bacterium (assembly GCA_013204265.1). GTDB lineage: Bacteria > Pseudomonadota > Alphaproteobacteria > Rhodospirillales > Casp-alpha2 > Casp-alpha2. The sequence continues at coordinate 5,123 of JABMOG010000140.1, read as the reverse complement.
CATTTTTGGGTTCGTACTTTTATTGTTCGCGACCTTCCTGGATATCAGCGATAACTTCGAAAGTCTCAACCGGTTTATCGTTATAGGGGATACGGAGACCGAAGCGTTTTTAGAGAAATTTGTCGGCTATCTGGGCGGGTTTCTCTTTCTCGCCGTTGGTCTGTTCAAATGGGTTCCCGGAGTTCAAGGCCTGTCGGACCTTGTGGATGCCCGCACCCGGGATATTCAGCAAGTAAACGAGAAACTGGTTTCCGAAATTGCAGAACGTGAGCAGGCCGAAAAGGTAAAGCAGGAGTTCCTCTCAACCGTCAGCCACGAACTTCGAACGCCGCTGACTTCGATCAAGGGGTCTCTCGGCCTCATCCGGTCGGGGGTTAGCGGCAAACTTCCGGATGAACTCCAATCGATGCTGGACATCGCCTACAATAACTCAGACCGGCTGGTGGCACTGATCAACGACATCCTCGATATAGAAAAGATGAGAGCCAACAAGATGGACTTCCGCATGGAACCGGTGGAAGTGGTGTCTCTGGTCGAAGAAGCCCTGGAGGCTAATAAGGGTTACGGAGACGAATACGGAATCACTTTCGTAAAAGCGGTTATGGAAAAAGAAGCATGGGTGGACGGGGACCGTGATCGCCTGATGCAGGTCCTGTCTAATTTGATGTCCAATGCGGCGAAGTTTTCTTCGACCGGTGGGCGGGTCGAGTTGTCGGTCACGTGCCAGGACAAAGACATCCGAATTGCCGTGCAGGATAACGGCCCCGGCATTCCGGAAGGTTTCAGGGACGCTGTTTTCGAGAAGTTCACCCAAGCGGATTCTTCTGACTCCCGGCAGAAAGGCGGGACAGGGTTGGGTCTCAACATCACCAGGGCAATTGTCGAATACCATGGCGGAAGCATCGGGTTTGATACCGAAATGGGTGTCGGCAGCACGTTTTTCTTCACATTGCCGATCTTGAAATGACCTAATCTGTATCCTTAAAGGAAGCCAGATTTTGTGACAGCAAACCCTAGAGTCCGAGTTCACTGAGCCCGGGGTGCTCGTCCGGTCGGCGACCCAGTGGCCAGTGGAACTTGCGATCAGATTCGGCAATCGCCAGGTCGTTGATGCTGGCGATGCGGCGCTTCATCAGACCGTGTTCATCAAATTCCCAGTTCTCATTGCCGTAAGAACGGAACCAGTTTCCGCCGGCGTCGTGGCATTCGTAGGCGAAGCGCACGGCGATGCGGTCGCCCGTAAAAGCCCAGAGTTCCTTAATCAGCCGGTAATCGAGTTCGTGTTGCCATTTGCGGGTCAGGAAGGCTTCAATCTCGGCACGCCCTGTCACAAACTCGGCGCGGTTGCGCCAAACGCTGCCGGTTGAGTAAGCGAGGGCAATTTTTTCGGGGTTTCGGCCGTTCCAACCATCTTCGGCGGCGCGTACTTTGATAATAGCGGTTTCTTCGGTAAAGGGCGGTACAGGGGGGCGTGTCATGGGCTTTCCTATGCGAGGCGGAGTTCAAATGGGCCAAATTTAACGGTAATAAGAGCTTTTAATTAGACTGAACGTTCTATATTGTCAAAGCATAACTTTAAAAATTGTTCCGTCCCTATTTTGGGCACCAAGGATTAGTACTTATGGCTTCCGCAAAACGCGAACATCTGATCAATACGGCGCTCGATCTTTTCTACCGGGGCGGCTTCCATGCCACCGGCGTAGATGAAATTGTCGAAAAAGCGGGCGTCGCCCGAATGACGCTCTACAACCATTTCAAATCGAAGGATGAACTGATCCTGGCGACATTGCGCAAGCGCGATGCAAAATTTCGCAACTGGTTTACGAGCAGCGTTGAACGTTTGGGCAAGACGCCGGATGGGCGCCTGTTGGCTATCTTCGACGCCCTCGAAGAATGGTTTTGCGGGAAACAGTATTCCGGCTGCATGTTTATCAATGCATCCGCCGAATTTGCTCAGCCCGATGACCCAATCAAAATGGCAGCCTGTGAACACAAGAAGCTGGTTTTGAAATATGTGCGTGAACTGACCAAAGCGGCAGGCGCTTTGAGGCCCAAAAAACTGGCCGATGGGTTAATGTTGTTGATGGAAGGGGCCATCGTCATGTCTTATGTTACGGAGGATAAAAAGGCCGCCGCGCGGGCAAAAAAGGCGGCAAAAATGCTCATCAAGCAGTCCAGCCTTTGAGGGGCGTGACGCGGGGCGTGTTTAATATTTAGGCGCTGTTTCGATCTTGCCGGAACCCAGCTTGACGATGGTCATCTGGTTTTCCTTTTCATGCGACAAGACTATCCCGGTAACCGTGATTGCCTGGCCCGATTTAAAGTCTTCGGCCTGCGAGGGATTGATCGGGACTTCGGCAATTGCGCCCGCGCCGAAGCCGGGATCGAAACGGAGGAAGTATTCTTTGACGAATTCGTCGCCATGGATCATCAGCACCTTAACGACACTGCCGGCCCAGCGAACCTTTTTCGAGCGAACGGCGTCCCAGGCCTTGTCATCGCCGCTTTTGATAGCCTGGATCGCGGCGGGGGCTGTGATGTCTGAGACGGGTTGCTCGCTGCACGCGCCCAGGCCGAACAATAACAGGGTGCAGAACATGGCTTGCAGGAAGTGTCGGCGGAGTTTGTTCGGCATGATCCGGTCCTTAAAATTCAAATTCTCCGGTATGATACGCAAGCGATCGGCCCACAGAAAGTCTAAATCGCTGTGTCCCGGAACCAGGAAACAACCACTAGCGCCCGGTCGGCGGCATCCTGTTCGGTATCAAACACTTTGTCGATGTGACCGCCGATGGCGAACCAACCCGACGGGTCTTCGACGTCGCGGCGGAATTCTTCGAATCCGAAGGTTCCGTCCGGGCGCAGGAATATGTCGACGCAGCGCCCGCCATCGGGCGTGTTGATAGAGCGCATCACTTTATTGACGTGGGCCATGTGCCGTGCCTCCCGCCTATTTCCCGTTTTCCGACCCTAAAAGGGTGTCGATGGCCGCATGGGAAAATGCGCCGTTGGTATAGTCATAGGTGCCAAGGTCCTGGAGTTCGTGTGCTGCCTTTTCCAGGTGGCCAAGGCAGGACCGGTAAAGCCCGCCGCCGGTGGTGACGCGGCGTACGCCCAGTTTTTTAAGTTCCCCGATGGCGGCGGTTTTTGGTCCGGCCAGAATATTGAGCGGCCCATCAAGGTTCTGCACCAGCCGGGCGATGGTATCCGCATCACCGACCCAAGGTGTGTAAAGACACTCGGCACCGGCTTTCTTATAGGCATTCAAACGCTCAATCGCATCCGTAATCAATGCAGCGTTCCGTTCGCGGCCGGGTCGGAAGTTGTCGCACCGTGCGTTGATGACAAAGGGTATCCCCATCGCATCGGCGGCCTGCCGAGCGGTTTTTATCCGCAGGGCGGCGTCCGCGGCCGCATATTGCCGGTCCGGGTGATCGGGGTAGGAATCTTCAATATTGGCCCCGACGACCCCCACGGAAATGGCTAAGGAAATCGTTTCAGCCACGTCCTCAGGGCCGTCGCCGTAACCGGCCTCAAGATCGGCAGTGACCGGAATTTCAACAGCGCGTGCGATGCGCTCGATTTCTCCGATCATCTCCGTGCGGGGAATGCGTTGACCATCGGGATAACCACGGGCAAAGGCAATCCCTGCCGACGTGGTCGCAATAGCCGGAAACCCCAGGTCGGCTAAGATCACAGCGCTTACCACGTCCCAGGCATTGGGCATTACCAGGACTTCGGGTCCCGCGTGTAAGGCAAGCAGGCGTTCGGCTTTCGCCTTAACTGACTGGCCCGTCATGACAAACCTCCGTTTGAAATTGTAGCGTCGCTCAATATCCCGTTTCAGGATCGACAATAGGCTCGGGCGGCTGCCCGGTACGGATACGGCGGATGTTATCTGCGACCACCAGCGCCGCCGTTTCGGGCATCGTCAGGCTGGCTATGTGCGGCGTGACGGTGACCTTGGGGTGGTCCCAGAACGGATGCTCAGGCGGCAGGGGCTCGGTATGAAAAACGTCGAGCACAGCCGCAGAGACATGGCCGCTGTCGAGGGCGCGGATCAGGTCATCGTCGACCACGTGGCCGCCGCGGGCGGCGTTGATGACGACGGCGCCGCTTGGCAACTGGCTTAAGGTTTCGGTATTGATAATGCCCGCCGTGTCGGGCGTCAGCGGCAGCAGGCAGACGAGAATTTCCGTGCGGCAGAGAAAATCGGTCAAGCCGTCTTTGCCGTGAAAAGTTGTTATGCCGTCGACCTCCTTAGGGCTGCGGCTCCATCCGGCAACGTCGAATTCCAACGCCGCCAGCTTGGCCGCGGCATCCAGCCCGAGAACGCCGAGCCCCAATATACCGATGCGCCGGGTGCGAGTGTCGGCTTGGCCGTATTGTTGCCAGCGGTTCTTATTTTGGCCTTCGGCGTAGTCCGCAAACCGGCGGTGGTGGTGCAGAACCCAATAGAGCACGTATTCACGCATCCCACGGGTCAGGCCGGGGTCCATCAGGCGCACCACGGGCACGTTTGGGGGCAGGTCGCGGCCGATCAGGTGATCGACCCCGGCGCCCAGCGAAAAGATGCATTTCAGGTTTGGAAACCCCATGAACGCGCCCGGCTTCGGTCCCCACGCGAGGACGTATTCGATGTCCGCCGGATCGCCGACATCGTCCAGCGCCGGCGTCCACTGGCGGAAGTCGAGGTCCGGCAACTCACGGGCAAGGATGTCACGCCATCGGTCGACATCGTCGCTTTTGGAGGAAAACAATAGGGCCACTAGACATTCACCGCGCCGGGCTCAATGGCTTTAATCTCAAAAGCCGCCGCCATCAGGGCCTTGGTATAGGGGTCTTGCGGGTTATCCAGGATGGCGTCGGCGGTGCCCTGCTCAACCACCCGGCCCCGGCGCATGACCAGAATTTCATGGGCCATGGCGCGGATGACCTTGAGGTCGTGGCTGATGAACAGATAGGCGAGGTTGTGGTCTTTTTGCAATTGGCGCAGCAAGTCTACGATCTGCGCCTGTACCGACATGTCCAGCGCGCTGGTCGGCTCGTCCAACACCAGGAAGCGCGGCTGGAGCACGATGGCGCGCGCGATTGCGATGCGCTGGCGCTGGCCACCGCTGAAT
>JABMOG010000139.1 GCA_013204265.1 Rhodospirillales bacterium | reverse complement strand
GGCGATTACTGGCTGATCACGCCCGCCGAAATGGCCCGCATCACAGTCGAGGATGCGCCCTTCCTGGCGGTTGAGCTGACCGTCACCGGGGGCGGAGCCGCCCAAATCCTGTCCTTGCGCACCAATGTTGATGCCGTCGTTACCGTTGATGATACCCATCCGATCCGAATCAGAACCGACCCTGACACCGGCATGCCGAAGCCCTATGTGGTTCTCGGCGGCGGGGTTGAGGCAAAAATCGCGCGCGCCGTCTATTATGAACTGGTCGCTTTGGCTACCGAGAAAACTCCCGGCACCTTCGGCGTTTGGAGCAGCGGCGCGTTCTTTCCTTTAAGCCAACCCGGCGAGACCGCATGACCTTGACCCCTGATCAGATCATCGAACGGCTAAGCCACCAGCTCGACGATCTGCCGCCGATCCGTGGCGACCACGATCTCAACCCCGGTATGACCCAGCACCGCACCCTGACCCCGGCGGCGGTGCTGGTCGGGCTGGTCGACCGGCCTTCGGGATTGTCGGTTCTGCTGACCCAGCGCACCGACCACCTGCACCACCACCCCGGCCAGATCAGTTTCCCCGGCGGGCACATGGACCCTGGCGACGAAACGGCGGAGGACACCGCGCTGCGGGAAACCGAAGAAGAAGTCGGGCTGCACCGCCGCCATATCGCACCCATAGGGCGGCTCGGCGAATACGTCACCCGCACCGGGTTTTCTATCACGCCGGTGGTCGCTATCATCACGCCGCCTTTTGACGTCACCCCCGATTCTTTCGAGGTCGAAGAGATTTTCGAGGTGCCGTTGGCGTTTCTGCTCGACCCAGCCAACCACCAACGCCACAGCCGCGACGTTCGGGGGCAAATACGGGAGTTTCATGCCATGCCCTATGAGGACTATTATATCTGGGGTGCCACCGCCGGCATGTTGATCAATTTGTACGAGGTTTTGCATCGCTAATGTTCCGAATTTTTATCACCTATATTCTGCCCCTGGTGCTGCCGACGCTGATTTACGTTTTGTGGGTCTGGAATGCACGGCGCACCCACGACTTTGAGGGCGAAGACCCCCTGCCGGAGCTGCGCCGTGGCCCGTTGTTCTGGAGCCTGTCGTCCGGATTGCTGATGATGATCGCAGGCCTGATCACCATCGCCCTGATGTCCGGTGACCCGCCCGATTCCGGCACCTACCAATCGCCGCGCCTTGAGGGCGGAAAAATCCTGCCGCCCAGCTATAAAAAGAACTAGACCGGCCCCGTCATGGTATCCCTCAACGCCCTCCATGGTCCGACCGGGAAACTTTCGCCGCAAGCCTGGATGGACGCGCCGGAAACCCGGGCCGTGATTGCCGCGTTGACGGCCGGCGGCAGCGAAATCCGTTTCGTCGGCGGCTGTGTTCGCGACGCCATGTCGCAAAGGCCGGAACAGCCCGGCGGCGACATCGACATCGCCACCCCGGACACACCCGAAACCGTTATCCGCCTGTTGCAGGACGCCGGCATCAAGGCCATTCCCACCGGCATCAAGCACGGCACCGTTAGCGCCATCATCAAGGGTTCTAAATTCGAAATCACCACCCTGCGCCACGACGTCGATACCGATGGCAGGCGTGCGGTGGTGGCCTTTACCGACGACTGGATGGTCGATGCCGCACGCCGCGATTTCACCATCAATGCCCTGTCGGCGACGCCCGAAGGCGATGTCTATGACCCCTTCGACGGCATCAGCGATCTGGCGCACGGACGCATCCGGTTCGTCGGTCGGGCCGATGAGCGGATTACCGAAGACGTTCTCCGGTTGCTGCGGTTCTTTCGCTTTTTTGGATATTTCGGACGCCCGTCGGCGGACCAGGACGCCCTGGCGGCATGCCGCACCCACGCCGATAAATTGCCCAGCCTGTCCGGCGAGCGGGTGCAGGGCGAGATGTTCAAAATCCTGCTGGCGCCGGATATCGCCGACCTGGTGGTGTTGATGCGCGGCACCGGCGCCCTCGATCACATCCTTCCGGAAGCCGGCGACGTCGGCCGGTTGCGCATGATCGACTGGCTGGAAACCCGCGCCATCCGCATCGAAACGGTAACGCCCGACCCGTTGCGCCGTCTGGCGGCGCTTATTTTTCCGACCGACGCCGAGGGCGCGCGCGCGGTGGCGCAGCGCTGGCGGCTCTCCAACCGGCAGACCCTGCGCCTGGTTACCATGGCGGCCCCTCCGATCCAGCCCGACCCGGACATGGACGCCGCCATGTTGCGCCGTGCGCTGCACCAGCTTGGGATTGAGACCATGCGCGATTTGGTCCTGCTGGCGTGGGCCGGGGAACTGTCGATCACGCCGCGCTTGGCGAGGCCGCGCACGGAAGGCTGGATCGCCACGCTCAAAACCTGTGACGACTGGCCGGGCGCGGCGTTCCCCCTGACCGGCGGCGACGTGAGCGCGCTCGGTATCTCCGAAGGCCCCCGCGTCGGCAAACTGCTGGCCGAGGTCGAGGACTGGTGGCAGCAGGGTGATTTCACGGCGGAGCGCGAGCAATGCCTGGAGAAACTCAAAACCCTTATTGTCGTCGGAAAAAAGTGACGGGCAAACGTAAACATCCGTAAACATTTGTTCACAAATTCCGGTAGTGGGTCAGTTTGAGCCTTGGGGGTGAAATTTAGCGAATGATTCAGGAATATAGGTGAAGTGCCGCCTGTCGGGCGCTTATTGATCCAAGGCGTCGCGCACCGCTGCCGCCAGTTCTTTAAACTCAAAGGGCTTGCGAATCAAAGTGGCTTTGATTTCCTCAAGTTCCTCCGCACCAATGGGGCCTTCCGAATAACCCGACGCTAACTGTCCGTCGTCATATAAATTGGAACAGGTGGCGGCCTGATCTAAGAGAGGATCTGGCTCATCTGGTTGATCATATTAAGCGGCGTATTTGCGGTATTGCAAGCGCCGGGTCTTCATCGTT
>JABMOG010000138.1 GCA_013204265.1 Rhodospirillales bacterium | reverse complement strand
TTTCCGGCCCGCTCGCCCAGGCCATTGATAGTGCATTCGACCTGGCGCGCGCCGGCATTGACGGCGGCCAGCGAATTGGCCACGGCTAGGCCCAAATCGTTGTGGCAGTGCACCGAGATCACCGCCTTGTCGATGTTAGGCACCCGGTTCAGTAGCATTTCAACCAGGGCGCCATATTCCTCGGGCACCGTATAGCCGACGGTATCGGGGACATTGACCGTGCTGGCGCCGGCATCGATGGCCGCCTCGACACACCGGCACAGAAAGTCGTGCTCAGAGCGGGTGGCGTCCTCGGCCGACCATTCCACGTCCTCGACGTAGGACCGGGCATGGCTGACGCTTTCGATCACCTGGGCCAACACCGCGTCGGGCTCCATCAGCAACTTGTACTTCATATGCACCGGGCTGGTGGCAATGAACGTGTGGATACGCGGCTGTTTGGCCGGTTTGACGGCCTTGGCGCAACGATCGATATCGATTTTGGTGGCGCGGGCGAGGCCGCACACGGTGGAGTTTTTGACCACCTTGGCGATTTCATTAACGGCCTCGAAATCGCCGTCGGACGCGATCGGGAACCCGGCCTCGATGATATCCACGCCCATGCCTTCGAGAACCTCGGCAATGCGCAGCTTCTCGTCCAGGTTCATGGATGCGCCGGGCGACTGCTCGCCGTCCCGCAAGGTGGTGTCGAATATCTTTACTCGGTTTTTGTCTGAGCTGGCGCTCATGGGATTATTCCTTCTTTCAGCTTAGGTATTACGAATTAAACGGATTTCGCTTTCCTCTAAACGCCGGACCGGAATGAAAGGCACCGGGCCAAATGTAACGTTCAGAGGCACCTAAGTCGAAGGTCCCCAGTCAGGATAATCAGAAGGTCGGGCGAACACGCACACGAACGACCGCACGCCAAGGAGTCCGTCCCCTGGCCGGTCAGCACGGCGTTTTCCGCCGAATATGCGCTCGCATCAGTCATTTGTGTCGCTTTTACCCAATAACACACTTCGTCATATCACAAATACTTGGAAAGGTTAAAGAAAAAATGAAACCGCGGACCCTAACCGATTGAAAAACAAATGGGTTGTGAAAGGTTACCTGTCAACCTCAAGGGCATGGATCAAACCGGGTGAATCGTACGGTCCGGCGGGAATTTCACTATAACGGTCGTTCCCTTTCCTAATTCGCTGTCGATCTCCAATGTCCCCCCATGCACATCGACAAGTGATTTAGTCAGATAAAGGCCAAGTCCTGTACCCTCATGCGTGAGGGCAGATGAACCCCGGATCTGCTCAAACGGTTTCACCAGCCGAGGCAGATCCTCGGGCGAAATGCCAACACCCGTATCAGTGACTTTCCACGTCATGACGTTGGAAGTCCCGACACTGGCCGACATCCTGACCCGCCCCTCCGGCGGCGTGAATTTGATGGCATTGCTCAACAGATTGAGCAGAATTTGAGTCAGGCGTAGGCTATCGCCTCTCAGTTGCGGGGAATCTTCCGAAATTTCCAGGTCCAAGATAACATTCCCCTTATCAGCGCGGTTGGCGACGATTTTCGCACTGGCTTGAAAAATGTCGCAAACATCGACGGACATTTCCTCGAATTCCATTTCGCCCGCTTCTATCTTGGCGATGTCGAGGATGTCATTTACCAGGCTGAGAAGATGCATGCCGGAAGTCCGAACCACCCCGACATACTCCTGGTATTTCTCATGGCCGAGAGGACCAAAAAGCTCCCCTTCCATGACCTGTGAAAATCCGATCACCGAATTCAGCGGAGTCCTCAATTCGTGGCTCATGTTTGCCAGAAACTCGGATTTAGCCCTGTTGGCCTGTTCGGCAACTTCCTTGGCTTCTTTAAGCGCTGCCTGGGTGGCCTGAATTTCGGCGAGGTTGTCGCCCAGCGTGGTCGTGATGAGCCGTGTCTTGATGAAGAAGATGTAGGCAATCCCGGCAAACACCAGGAAAACGGCAACAACGAATGGAATCAGCCAGCGCAGCATATCTTGGCCCGGAGTCTTCGGATTCCATGTTAAAAATCCGAGCGTGCCGCCCTCCGCCGACATCAGGGGCATAGCCGCCGGAAGTAAAACCTCGTCCTTGGCCGCCATGCGCAGTCCTTCAAGCTTATAATTCAAGGACATTTGCGCCAATGCGGCCTTGTCAAGCGCCCGGGTGAAAATCAAGACAGAATCTGTGACGATGGGTTTTTCCGTATGCGCCAATAGGCTGAGGGACGCGATGTGAATCATATTCCCGGCCTTCACAAACCCCGTTACGGGAAATGGGACGGTCGTCAGTGATGCGGCCCGTGCCCTTTCCAGCAGTTTTTCGAGCCCCTCCTGGAACATTGACAACGGATCAGACATCCGCCGTTCGCCCCCGACCATCGCGTACAGAAGCCGGTTGCCGCCGCCCAGCACAAAGCTCGACGTGATGCCGAAGGTTTTGTGCATGTAAATGCCGATGTTTTTGTCGGCCCAGTCAAGATCAACTGTAGTTACCATTTTATTCACCGTCTGGTCCCAATAAGCATAGTCAAGGGTTTGGTCGGCGAGCCGACGCGTGGTAGCGGCCAGAACGGATTTGGTCAGATGGACGGATTCCTCCATTGCCATCCGATCTTGGCTACGGGATGTGAAAAGGGTTATTCCCGCAATCAATGCAATGCTGACCACAACCACGGCGGCAAAGGAATAAAGAATGTGACGGAGGGTGGACTGCCCGCGTTCGGAAGTTCCATTAGCCAAAAACACCTCCCCAGTAAGGCCCGAAACCTCAGGCACGCACTGCAGTCATTTCAACTACCGATTCATAAGAAAGAATGGGCAACACTCGGGGTTTATACTAAACCTTTATATAATGGTGGTATATATATGTATATATATTGGGGGAAAAAATTTGGACAATGGCTGGGAGTTCCATTTCGGCGTGGATATAAAACGGGGAACCTTTATTATTTACCGTCATGGCTTTTATGGTTGGGGCGTGGCGAGTGGTTTTTTTTGAATTTTTGAAGTTAAGGGGTGGAACGATCCTTTTCGCTTGGAAAAACGGTACCCGAATAAAAAACCGCCTTGGCCGACACCTGTTGGCGATTGTGTCCGTCCTCGGTCTGGCCGCCGGGTGCCAGCATGCTGCCCCCGAACAACCCCTTTCTCTGGTACTTCCCCTGGTCGGAGACTCGGTATCGGAGTCCTTTACGGTAGCTGGAAAAAATATCCCACTGCCGTCGGGCGACTGGATCGTTATCGGTAGCCAGATTACCAAGGACGGTACCCGCGGCTATCACTCCGCCCACATGCTTGCCCAGATCGAGGGCAATACCCTGCATTCGGCGATTGAGGTTTACACCAAATCTTCCGATTAAAAAAGCCGACGAAAAGGGCGAAGACGGTAAAGGCTGGCTTACTGTTAAAAGCTGCACCCGTGACGACATGCATTATCTCAAGGTCTTTGAAAATTCGCGCTTGGGAAATCAGGATTGCTGGTGGATCAATCACCGGCGCATGGACGGCGCCCGAAATCTGGAACACTGGGACGAAGCCCGAAAATATCTCAGCGACAATCAGATTCAGGCACCTATCGATATGATTGCCGTGTCATATCGTCTGGCCAATATGAATGACTATGTAACGGCCTCGTATTATTTCAGTCCCAATAAAAATGGCCTTTTAGAAGGAAATGATGTACATTGGACAACTCACACGTGGAGCACCAGCGTGTGGCACCCTGACAAAGTCAGGGGAAATAAAATAAAAACAAATTATATCAATGGCTTAATCTCTTGGGGAAAGCAGTGGCATGAGAAGGTCAAGGCGTCTGTCGGTATGTGATGGCGCCGGATTGGCTGTTTAGGTTCTTAGGTTCTTGGATTTTGGTTAATGCGTAAACGGACCTTAAAATTTGCTACTAAACCTTGCGTTATAGGCGTCTCAGCCTTGGCGCTTATCATGGTTCCTGTTTCCCTGGACATCCCCAACCTCTCCATCAAAATTTCCACGGCCATCGCTAAAGGCGGTGGCGGCGGCGGCGGAGCTGGCGGCGGCGGCGGAGCTGGCGGCGGCGGTGACGGCGGCGGCGGTGGTGACGGCGGCGGCGGTGGTGCTGGCGGTGGTGCTGGCGGTGGTGCTGGCGGCGGCGGAGCTGGCGGCGGCGCAGGTGCCGGAGCAGGCGCAGGTGCCGGAGCAGGTGCCGGAGCAGGCGCAGGTGCCGGAGCAGGTGCCGGAGCAGGCGCAGGCGCAGGTGCCGGAGCAGGTGCCGGAGCAGGCGCAGGCGCAGGTGCTGGAGCAGGTGCCGGAGCGGGTGATGGCGGCGATGGCGGCGATGGTGGTGGCGGCGGCAGCGATAGCGGCGCCGGCGACTTCTAGTCCATCACTTACCCCTTTCAGCGACAAACATGCAGAGATGATTTTCAGTTCCGGTTACCCGAACGGGTGACGTTTTTCTTCACTCTTCCCGGCAAGCACTAAAAACAAAAAAGGCGGGGTTTCCCCCGCCTTTTCGCCACTCCATTAAAGGAACGTGAGCTTAGTTTTTCGACTTGTCGACCAGCGCGTTTTCGGCGATCCACGGCATCATGCCGCGCAGCTTGGCGCCAACTTCTTCGATGCCGTGCTCGGAAGCGATCCTGCGTTCGGCCTTGAAGCTGGGCTGTCCGGCGGAACATTCGGTCATCCAGTCGCGGACAAAACGGCCCGCCTGGATGTCGTCCAGCACGCCCTTCATGCGCGCCTTGACGCTGGCGTCGACGATGCGCGGGCCGGACACGTAATCACCGTATTCCGCGGTGTTGGAGATCGAATAGCGCATGTTGGCGATACCGCCCTCGTAGATCAGATCGACGATCAGCTTGACCTCGTGAACGCACTCGAAATACGCCATTTCCGGCGCATATCCGGCTTCGACCAAAGTCTCAAACCCGGCCTGGATCAACGACGTCAAGCCACCGCACAACACCGCCTGCTCACCGAACAGGTCGGTTTCGCATTCTTCGCGAAACGTAGTGCCGATAATTCCGGCGCGGCCACCGCCGATGGATGACGCATAGGCGAGGCCGATGTCGTGGGCGTTGCCGGTGGCATCCTGGTGGACCGCCAGCAGACACGGCACGCCGGCACCACGCGCGTATTCGGAACGCACGGTATGGCCGGGGCCTTTCGGGGCGACCATAAAGATATCGAGATCGTCGCGCGGCTCGATCAGGCGAAAGTGAATGGACAGACCGTGCGCGAACGCCAATGCCGCGCCTTTTTTGAGGTTATCCTTGAGGTGTTCGTTATAGAGCGCGGCCTGGCCTTCGTCGGGGCTGAGCACCATAACCACGTCGGCCCATTTGGCGGCTTCGGCCGAGGTCATGACTTTAATATTTTCGGCCTCGGCCTTTTTGATGGAAGCCGAATCTTCGCGCAACGCTACGCAGACGTCTTTGACGCCGCTGTCGCGCAAGTTCAGCGCATGGGCATGGCCC
>JABMOG010000137.1 GCA_013204265.1 Rhodospirillales bacterium | reverse complement strand
GTGCGCATCGAAGCGGTCGACCAGATGGCCGCCGGCCAACTGGAAACAGAAATGCGGGCGTATTGATATGTTCGAAATTCGCGACGACGAGCCGGACTACGCCATCCTCAACGATTTCGTTTGTGCCGAGACCAACCGCTACGGCAAGGCTATCGACCTTCTGGCGGAGACCCATTTCGCAAAAAACACCAGCCTTCGCATCAACGGCGACGAGGGCGTCGGCGAAAATCCCAACCGCAACAAACAGCACGGCTTTCATTTTACCGCCGACAACTGCATCGGCTGTCATGCCTGTGAAGCCGCGTGCAGCGAAAAAAACGACCTGCCCCCCCATCTGGCGTTTCGCTCCGTCGGTTATGTCGAGGGCGGCACCTATCCGGACTATACGCGGGTCAACATCTCGATGGCCTGCAACCACTGCGACGACCCGGTGTGCCTCAAGGGGTGCCCGACCGGTGCCTATACCAAGCACCCGGAATACGGCGCCGTCCTGCAAGACCCGGATATCTGCTTCGGTTGCGGCTATTGCACCTGGGTCTGTCCCTATAATGCGCCGCAACTCGATCCCGTCGCCGGCCACGTCGAGAAGTGCAACATGTGCGTTGACCGATTAGAGGTTGGCCTGAAACCGGCTTGCGTTTCGGCGTGCCTCGGCAATGCACTCGATTTTGGCGTTATAGAGAACACCCCGGAAAACCGGGAACAGATCAAAACCGAAATTCCGGGGTTCCCGAACCCCGACATCACCCGGCCCAACATCCGCTTTCAGCAAACCCGCAGCCTGCCCCGGGATTTCACCAGGACGGATTCCATGCCGGTGAAGTACCATAAGGAAGAGACCTTCGTCCCTATTGTCGATACAGCGAAAGTCGGCGCAAAGCGGCAATGGAATCTGAGCGATTTGAGTTCCCGGGAGAACCCGCTGGTGGTGTTCACGCTGTCGACCCAGGCCTGCGTCGGCGGCTTCGCGCTGCCGTTCCTGGGCGGCCAGATGGACCTCGTCACCCTGTCGGACTTCTATATTCCCTACTTGATTGGTCTCCTTTCCCTGCAGGCGTTCGTGTTGTGGCTATCGACCCAGCATTTAGGCAAGCCGATGCGGTTTTACCGGGGCTTCAACAATCTGCGTCATTCTCCACTAAGCCGAGAAGCACTGGGGATCGCCCTGTTTTTCGGTTTTTTGGGCGGGCACATGGTCGCCACCATCTTGGCCGAAGGGAGGTTGTCGTTACCCTTTTTCACAAAGGCATTGGCAATGTTGGTCGCCGACGTCAGCGGGGCTCTGGCCGTTTTATCCGGGCTCGCGGGATTGTATTTCATGAACCGCATTTACCGCATCCCGGCGCGTCCGTTCTGGGACCATTGGCAGGTTATGACGTCCTTCTTCGGAGCCTCGCTTTCGCTAGGCGCACTTCTCGCCTGGGCTGTTCTGCCCATTGAAGTCGTAGTGATCCCGCTTGTTGCAGGGTTAGTCCTGGAAGGGCTGGGTCTTTTGTTTCACGCCCGTGATCTTAAAACTCGAGGCGGCGAAGGGGTTGCCTCTCAGCACCTTCAAGCCACACGATTTGGTAAGACCTATCTGTTGCGAAATGCCCTGCAGGCCCTGTCTATCGTTGCCGGGGCTGGACTTGCATTGGCATCACCGGAAGGCGTCACAGCGACCCTGCTTTGGGCGGGACTGGCGGTGATCGTCGCCGCAACCGCGCTGATCGGGCGGACACTCTTCTACGTGCTGGTCATCCCGACCACCATGCCCGGCGCCTTCTTCTGGAAGAACAAGGCATTCGAAGACCACGCTCGCGAAACCGGCCTCGCCGCCATGCCCCAGGTCGGCGTAGCTCCTGAGGGCCACTGAAGATATCAGGCTGGGTTTCTTCGTCTGTTTATGGAAAATTGCTGACATTTTTTAGTGTATTTGGTCAGTGTTTGGCCTTGTCGCAAAACTGCGCCTTCAGTCCCTGGTCCGGCCTTAATTTTCCCTGTTCGCTCGAATGAATTCGCTGTTCAATGTTTTAGAGAATTTGGCTTATAAACCTTATAACGCGTGCGTTTCCAGGGGTTTCAGGGGCATTATTCAGATAGATACGGACGATATTGCATGTCCGTCTCCAAGATATGGTCCTCCAGCCAGGCGGACAGCAATTTGACAATCTCGCCGCTGATGGCGGCACGGGGGTTGTCCTGATAAGCCTCGTACAGCACGCCGAGTTCCTCGAGGATTCTCCGGTGCTCTTCGGCATGGGCTCCGAAGTTCGGGTACCCGTTTTTTTTCATCAGCATCTCTTCACGCTGAAAATGCGCCTTCGCGCGGTTGATCAAGACCTTGAGGATTTCACCGATCGCCGCCTCGTCGGTTCCCGTAAGGTGCGCCTCGTCGATGTGATTAATCAGGCTGAAAATCATAATGTGGTCGGCGTCCAGGCTGTCGACGCCGACGCGGTATTCATTGGTCCAGATAATAAGCGACACGTAATCCCATGCCTTTCGCCGCTCAAGGCTCGGCAAATTCTGCGGGCCGTTGCCCGCCCCATCAACCCGGATGCTCCCATAATCGTGCGCTCAGGTGCCTTGACTTAAATCAAGGCTGACACGGGGTTGCCATGATTAGGTGTACCCCTGATTTACAGAGGAGGTTCGGTTCCATGGGAGATACACCTACCGGCGCGTCAGCACCGGACATAGCCCCGGGCGGCGGCGCAGACGAGCCCATCCCGTTCATGCAGCAGGTTCTGGACAACCCGTTCCTGCTTTTGTTCCTGGGGATCACCATCCCCACGGTTTTCTACATCCTTTGGGGAATAATGGAAGTCATCTCCATCCCCATCGCCAATTAAGAGGGGGACAAGATGTCTATTTTCCCGCCGGTAAAACGGATCTGGTGGAATGAGCCCATCGAGAGGTCCGAAATTTTATGG
>JABMOG010000136.1 GCA_013204265.1 Rhodospirillales bacterium | reverse complement strand
TGCCGCCGACGATCATCACCGCGCCGACCTCCGCGCTGGCCCGACCGAACCCGGCGAGAATGGCCGTGATTAGCGTGAAGCGCCCGTCCCACAACAACGCCGGCACCGCGCGTCCCGGTCCGGCGCCGAGCGAGCGCATCTGTTCTTCGTATTCGATCCACAAATCCTCGATCACCTGGCGGGTCAGGGCGGCGATAATCGGCGTGACCAGCA
Source organism: Rhodospirillales bacterium (assembly GCA_013204265.1). Lineage (GTDB taxonomy): Bacteria > Pseudomonadota > Alphaproteobacteria > Rhodospirillales > Casp-alpha2 > Casp-alpha2. The sequence continues at coordinate 13,627 of JABMOG010000136.1, read as the reverse complement.
GCACCTGGGCGATGATCATCGCGGTCGGCGTGAACAGCAAACCGAACACCCCGAACGGCCCGGCGCGGCTAAGCAACAGGTAAACGATCAGGCCGACCACCACCGGCGGCAGTCCCATCAGCGCGTTCACGCTAACAATCAGGAAAAACCGCCCGCGAAACCGGTACAGCGCCAGCAGCGCGCCGACGGGCAGGCCGATGGCGCAGGCGATGGCGACGGCGGACAGGCTGACCCTGAGCGACAGCCCGACGATTTCCGTCAGTGCCGCATCAAGCCCGAAAACCAGGGCGAGCGCGGTACTCATTGCATCGGCGAAATCGGTCATGGCGTTGGTCAGGATGCTCCCTGTTTATATGCGTAAATTACATATAATGGCGAAAAAAAGTATTTTAAACATATAAATGCACAATAATGCGTAATTCCAGTGAATATGAGGTGTTCGTTTTCGCGCCTCTTGTATTCCCCGGCCCCGGTATCCATAGTTATAAAAGGGAGCGAGGCGGGAAAACCGCCCTTTAAGTCCTGAGGAAACACAAGATGGCCGCCGATGAATTCCTTATCATGCCCGATCCAAAGGATCCGCGCCTGACCGAGCGGGTCACCGGCACCGACCATGACGGCAAACGCGTGGAAATGTCGGTGACGGTCGAGAGGCCATTGACGCTGTTCCTCAACGGCCAGGAAATCGTCACCATGATGTCGATCTGCGACTATCCGGAATACATGGCCATCGGCTATCTGGTGAACCAGAACATGTTGCTGCCCGGCGACGAAATCACGGGTATCGATTATGAGGAAGATATCTCGACCATCGTTGTGCGCACGGCGCACAAAACCAATTTTGAGGAAAAGCTGAAAAAAAAGACCCTGACGTCGGGGTGTGCCCAGGGCACCGTGTTCGGCGACGTCATGGAAAAATTCGAAGACGTCACCTTGCCGGTGGGAACCGTGATCAAGACCTCGTGGCTGAACGGTCTGACCAAAAAAATTAACACCCAGCCGAGCCTCTATCTGGAGGCCGGGGCCATCCACGGCTGTGTGCTGGCCCAGCAGGACCGGTTACTTCTGTATATGGAAGACGTCGGCCGCCACAACGCCATCGACAAGGTCGCCGGTTACATGTTCAAGCACGGCATCGGTGGGGCCGACAAAATTTTCTACACCACCGGGCGGTTGACCAGCGAAATGGTCATCAAGACGGTGCAGATGGGCATTCCTATTTTGGTTTCGCGCTCAGGCTTCACCGCCTGGGGCGTGGATCTGGCTCGCCAGGTCGGCCTGACGCTGATTGGCCGTGCCAGGGGCAAGCGGTTCGTCGTGCTGTCCGGTGCGGAGCGCATTGTTTATGATACGGAAAATGAAGCCGGCGAAGAGGAACCCGCCGATGTTCACCGCAAGGGGGCGGCGCAATAATGACTGAGCTGAACGTCCTCGGCGTGCTGCTGGCCGGTGGGCTGGCGCGGCGCATGGGCGGCGGCGACAAGGGGCTGTCGGTGCTCGGTGCCCGGCCGATGATGGACCACATTATTGAACGCGCCCGACCGCAAGTCTCAAAGCTGATTCTCAACGCCAACGGGGACAGCGATCGTTTTGCGGAGTATGGCTTCGAGGTCGTGCCCGACGTGATTGAGGGTTCCGCCGGCCCCTTGGCCGGGGTGCTGACGGGGCTGGAATGGGCCGCTGCCAACGCCCCCGATTGCCAATGGCTGGCGACGTTTACCGTCGATGCGCCGTTCGTGCCGATGGATTTGGTCGAACGGCTTGCCCTGGCGGTGCAAAGCGACGGCGCCGATCTCGCCTGCGCCAAATCGAACGGCCGCACCCACCCGGTGTTCGGCCTATGGCCGGTGCGACTGGCTGGCGAGCTGCGCCGCGCCATGATTGACGAGGACATGCGCAAGATCGACCGCTGGACGGCGCGCTATAAATTGATTGAGGTGGACTTTTCCTGCGATCCGTTTGATCCTTTCTTCAACGTCAACGCGCCGGAGCATCTGGCCGAGGCCGAACGGTTGTTGAACTCCGAAAAAAGAGGCGCCGCATGAGCAGCGACACGACCATCGTCACTGATCAAAAAACGGATACGCGCGAACGCATTGATGTCGGCATCGTTATTGAACGCCGCAAGATCGATAACCCGTGGCAGGATTATGTCTTTGCGCCGGTCGCCGTTATCGTCGGTGCGCCGCCGATGGCGGTCACCGATGAATGGCGCGAGCTTCGGCGCGGCGATGATTGGGTGCACTATCATGCAGGCACCCTGGCCTTGGAACTGTTCGTCGGCGAGACCGAGGGATATCGTAAGAACCTGTCCGAGGACCAGCCCGCTATCTACATCGTGCTGACGCCGGGCGAAGAAGCCGACGAACCCGAGGTCATGCCCTTTCTCGCCACCGCGTGCCCTTACGAAGCCGAAAGTTATACCGAAGACACCGACCAGATCGTCGAGGGTGTGGCCATGCCGCCCGAAGTCCTTGCCTGGACGCTCGATTTTGTCGAACGCCACCACGTCGATGTGGAGTTCAAGAAGCGCAAGAAAAAAGCCTACGATCCGCGCAAGGGTGGCTTTCGTCCGCGCACCGCCAAGGAAACCCGGCAATGAGTGCCGCCAACGGAGAACCGGAAGGACGCTTATCGCGCTGGTCCCGGCTCAAGCGCGTGGGCGCGGACGGGGACGAGCCCCCGCAACCGGCCCCGCCAACGCCGACCCGCCAAGGCAGCGCGGCCCCGGTTGCGGCTGGGCTGACCGAAAAAGGGTTCGTTCAGCCATTACCGCCGTTGGCAGGATGGGAGGAAGGCGAGGCGGCGTACGAGGCGGCCCCCGTTGATGCCAAGGCCTTGCTTGATCCGGACACCGCCGCGTTGAAGGCGTTTCCCGTCCAGCCCGAGGAGGAGGGCGACGCAGAGGACGGCCCGGGCGACCTGACGCCGGAACAGCTCGAAGCCATGAAAGACCTGCCGCCGGTCGAAAGCCTGACAAAAAATTCTGATTTCAAACCGTTTTTTGCCCCCAATGTTCCGGATTTTCTCAAACGCAGCGCCTTCAAGGCCCTGTGGGCGAGCACCCCGTTTTTCAATTTCCGCGACGGGCTTAACGATTACGACGACAATTTTCGCATCATCGACAAACTTATTACCGCCCTCGACAGCGATTATCGGTCCGGCAAGGGCTACGATTTCGGTGAGGACACCAAAGACGATGACGATGATCTCGGCGACAGTGAAGGCCATGGTGTCTCCGAAGACGGGAATCCGGGCGCGGATGAACAACAGGTTGCCGATGCCAACGAAGAGGGTTCTGAGTCTAACACAGACACGAAAACTCCCAAGGAACCTAGGCAAAATGATGTCCGTCCACCCGACGACGCGGTCTGATGCGGCATTTAAGATTGCGCGTTATACGCGAACTCATAATATACATTTTGTGAATGTATGTGGTGGTGTGTTTCCCCGCCTAATGCCATGAAAAATATACGGTTTTTTTCTGATCAACTGTTTGTGATTCGACAGATTAAACTCGTTGACAGGCGGCCCTGAATCGCTCGATACTCAACCTAAGAAATGAATCACCTGACCGGTGTGTCTCGGGGATTGGTGTAGCAAAAAACCAGCCAATCCTCGGAAGTTATTGAGAACCAGAAGGCAGCATCAAAAAGCCGCCAATTAAGGTCAGGGATTTTTGGGGAGGACACCGCGGAAACGCGGCAATAAACGAGGAAATATCCATTGGAGGCGACCCATTCTATGGGGAGGAGTGAAGAAGACGCCCTGCTAGGGCAGAATCTTCCCAAAGGCAGCGAAGCCGTCAACGAGCGCGGTGTGTCCGATGTGGATATGCAGCGTGCGCATCTGTATGGCCTGTTGGCTCGCCTATTGGGCGCGCCGATGAGCGATAAGACCTTGGACAGCGTTCGCGCCCTTGAGAGTGATTATGCCGACGCCGATAGCGATCTCGGCAAAGCCTTGGTCTCGCTGGGTGCCATGGCCGGGCGCACGGTGCGTGCTGTTGCCGAAGAGGAATACACCAAATTGTTTTACGGCATGGGCGCTGGCGGCGAGGTACAACCCTATGCGTCCTTTTACCTGACCGGCTTCGTTTACGAAAAACCGCTGGCCAACCTGCGCCGCGACATGGCGGCATTGGGCATTGCCGTGTCCGGCACGTCCGACGAGCCGGAAGACCATGCCGCCTATCTTTCGGAAATCATGCACGGCCTGATTACCGGGGCCTTTGGCGAGGTCGCCGATCTGGCGGACCAGAAAAAATTTCATGAAACCCACATGGCGCCGTGGGTAGGGCAGTTTTTTGCTGACCTTGAAGGCGCCGAGTCGGCTGCGCTGTATATGCCAGTCGGAACCATCGGTCGGTTGTTTTTAGCCATCGAAGCCGATGCGTTTGATATGGCGGCATATGAGGCGCCGCGATAAGGGACGAGAACTTTGAGGGGCGCCTGAGGCGGCGTCGTTGGAATAACACTTAAAGGAAACTGTCGAGGAGAAGAGCTATGACAAAAGCAAAAAAATCGCTTCCCCGCCGTGACTTCTTAAAGGCCGCCGGTATCGCCGGTGGCGCCGCAGGTTTAGCGGCGGTGGCCTTGAGCCCGAAGTCTGCCAAGGCGGCCGTTCCTGTTGCCGGGGGTAAATCCGGTTATCAGGAAACGGAACACGTCAAGACGTACTACGAATTGGCAAGGTTTTAACAGAAACCAAAAGGAGACATCCAAATGCTCACCAAAACGAGCGACGGGGTTGCGAGAGGCCCCCGTTTAAAGAAGGCCTTGGCTGGCGTAATCGGGGGTTCCATGGACCGCCGAGCATTCCTGAAGCGTTCAGGGGTTACCGCCGGAGGAGCAGCGCTTGCTTCGGTCATGCCGCTTGGCATGGTCAAGGAGGCAAAAGCGCAATCCGCCGCCAAGGAAATGAAGAAAATTAAGTCCGTGTGTACCCACTGTGCCGTCGGTTGTACGGTCGTCGCCGAAGTTGATAATGGCGTCTGGGTCGGACAGGAACCGGGCTTCGACAGTCCCATCAACCTGGGCGCCCATTGCGCCAAGGGTGCTGCTGTGCGCGAGCACGCGCACAGTGAACGCCGCCTTCGCTATCCGATGAAATTGTCGGGTGGCAAGTGGGTCAAACTTTCATGGGACCAGGCGATCAACGAAATCGGCGACAAGATGCTGGAGATTCGCAAATCCTCCGGCCCCGATTCGGTGTACTGGCTTGGTTCGGCGAAGTTCTCGAATGAACAATCCTACCTGTTCCGTAAGTTCTATGCCTTCTGGGGCTCGAACAACGGTGACCATCAGGCTCGGATTTGTCACTCGACCACGGTTGCGGGTGTTGCTAACACCTGGGGCTATGGCGCCATGACCAATTCCTTCAACGATATGCACAATTCGCGCGCGATCTTTATGATTGGCTCGAACGCGGCCGAAGCCCATCCGGTGGCCGTGCAGCACATCTTGAAGGCCAAGGAACAGAACAACGCGGCCGTCATCGTTTGCGATCCGCGGTTCACGCGTACGGCGGCGCACGCCGACGAATACGTGCAGTTCCGTCCGGGTACCGACGTTGGCTTGATCTGGGGAATTCTCTGGCACATCTTCGAGAACAGCTGGGAAGACAAGACCTATATCAAACAACGCGTTTGGGGCATGGACAAAGTCCGCGCCGAGGTCAAAAAATGGACGCCCGAAGAAACCGAAAGTGTCACAGGTGTTCCCGGTGCGCAGTTGCGCCGGGTTGCCAGAACGCTGGCGAACAACCGTCCCGGCACCATTATCTGGTGCATGGGCGGAACCCAGCATACCAACGGCAACAACAACACGCGCGCGTACTGCACCTTGCAACTCGCGTTAGGCAACATCGGCACGCAAGGCGGCGGAGCGAACATCTTCCGCGGCCATGACAACGTGCAGGGCGCGACCGACTTCTGCATCCTGTCGCACTCGCTTCCCGGCTACTACGGGCTGAAGACCGGCTCGTGGAAGCATTGGGCCCGCGTTTGGGACGTGCCGTATGATTATGTGCTCGAGCGTTTCGCTTCCAAGAAGCTGATGGAATCGAAGGGCATTCCGGTGTCGCGTTGGATTGATGGTGTTCTGGAAAACAAGAAGAACATCGATCAGCCCGATAACCTGCGCGCCATGGTGCTTTGGGGGCATGCCTGTAACTCACAGACTCGCCTGCCGGAAATGAAGAAGGCGATGGAAAAACTCGACATCATGGTCATCATTGACCCGGTGCCGACTTTCGCTTCCGTCATCCCGGACCGTAAAGACGGCGTTTATGTCTTGCCGGCATCGACTCAGTTTGAGACCTATGGCTCGGTGACCGCGTCCAACCGCTCATTGCAGTGGCGCGACAAAGTCTTCAAACCGCTCTTCGAGTCGAAACCAGATCATGAAATCATGTATCTGTTCGCCAAGAAGTTCGGGTTCGACAAGGAGTTCTTCAAAAATATCAAGGTGAAGAACAACGAGCCCGTGATTGAGGACATCACCCGCGAGTTCAACCGCGGCATGTGGACCATCGGCTACACCGGCCAATCGCCGGAGCGCCTCAAAGCCCACATGGCTAACCAGCACACCTTCGACAAAACTACGCTTTTGGCCAAAGGTGGCAAGGTTTCCGGTGAGTACTACGGACTTCCGTGGCCTTGCTGGGGTACCGCAGAGATGAAGCATCCGGGCACCCCGGTGCTGTATGATCCGTCGAAGCCGGTTGCCGAAGGCGGTCTCTGCTTCCGGGCCCGCTTTGGAGTTGAGCGCAAGGGTGAAAACCTCCTTGCCGAAGGCTCCTACCCGGTCGGTTCCGAGATCAAGGATGGCTATCCGGAGTTCTCGATGGCCATGCTTAAGAAACTCGGTTGGGATGGTGACCTGACGGCTGCTGAAAAAGCCGCTATCGAAAAGGTTGCTGGTGACAAGACCAACTGGAAAACCGACCTTTCGGGCGGTATCCAGCGCGTCGCCATCAAGCACGGTTGTGCGCCGTTCGGTAACGCCAAGGCGCGGACCGAGGTGTGGACGTTCCCGGATCCGATTCCGTTGCACCGAGAACCGTTGTACACCAACCGGCGTGACCTTCTGCCCAAGTACAAGACCTACAAGGATAAGCAGGCTTATCGCCTGCCGACCAAGTATGAGTCGATTCAGAATGTGGATCATTCGAAAAAATTCCCGACGATCCTTACCTCTGGCCGACTGGTCGAATACGAAGGTGGCGGTGACGAAAGCCGTTCCAACAAGTGGCTGGCGGAACTGCAGCAAGATATGTTCTGTGAGGTTAATCCCGTCGATGCCAACAACAATGGCATCAGGGATGGCCAGGACATGTGGCTCCATTCTCCGGAAGGCGGCAAGGTGCTGATCAAGGCATTGGTCACCGAGCGCGTCGCACCGGGTGTGGTCTTCATGCCGTTCCACTTTGGTGGTCATTGGCAGGGCAAGAGCCTGAGAGACAAGTATCCTTCCGGGGCCGATCCTTATGTGTTGGGCGAAGCGTCCAACATGTGCGGTACCTACGGATATGACTCCGTCACTCAGATGCAAGAAACCAAAGCGACACTTTGTCGCATAGAAGCAGCGTAAGGCTGAGGAGGTAAAATCATGGCACGTATGAAGTTCCTTTGTGACGCCGAACGCTGCATCGAATGCAACGCTTGTGTCACGGCGTGTAAGAACGAGCACGAGGTGCCTTGGGGCATCAACCGGCGTCGGGTCGTCACCATCAATGATGGTAAACCCGGCGAGCGGTCCATTTCGGTAGCCTGCATGCATTGCTCAGACGCGCCCTGCGTGGCGGTCTGCCCGGTGGACACAATCTACCAAACCGAAGAAGGTGTGGTCCTGCATTCCAAGGACCTGTGCATCGGTTGCGGGTATTGCTTCTTTGCATGCCCCTTCGGCGCCCCGCAATTCCCGCAGGCCGGGAATTACGGCAGCCGTGGAAAGATGGACAAGTGCACGTTCTGTGGCGGTGGTCCGGAAGAAGACAACTCGTCTGCGGAGTTCCAGAAGTATGGCCGCAACCGATTAGCGGAAGGCAAGCTGCCGTTGTGCGCAGAAATGTGCTCGACCAAGGCTCTGCTGGGTGGGGATGGTGATTTGATCGCCAACATCTACCGCGAACGGGTTGTTGCTCGTGGCTTCGGCTCCGGCGCTTGGGGTTGGGGAACGGCCTATCAATTGAAGGCCGGCTCCTAACATCCCGGGTCTGTAAATCTGAGGGTTGGCGGCGACGTGGCAACACACGCCGCCGCCGCCCTCGTTTTACCTTGTTCCTGCCTCGCCTGATAAACTGGGGTCGGACCAAATAGATCGACGAGGTGGGGTATTTTTTAGATGAAAACGACACAATTTTTTACGATCTTTGGTGCGGTGGCTGTCTCAGTTGCTCTGCTGGCCGGTTGCCGGGCCGAAGAACAGGGCCGCATTATGCAATATAAGCCGGGGGTGTATCTCGGCAAAAAAGATACGGAACTGAGCAGCGCCCAGACGCGCGAGTTGCGCCTTCGCAGTGTGTATCAAGGCGACGCAGTCAATCGTACCGTTGGCGGCGGCGTGCGGAAACCCGATGTCCGCAAGCCTTCTGCTGGCGGGCGCGAGAAAAAACAGGGGAACCCGGGTTAATGCCCTGAGCGAATTTCGCTTTGGGTCGATCCGTTGGGGTTTCAATGGAACATTCGAGATTAAGGAACAGCCAAATGACTTGGTCAAAATTGCGTCACTTTCTTGGGGCCACGGCGTTCGCCTGTATGGTCGTCTTTGGGGCGGCAGCGGGATTAACGGGCTCTGTGCTTCTTGACGCCACGCCTGCGGCCGCGCAAACGGGCGGGTCCGTGCCGGGGAATTTTTCAGGCAACCTCAGCGATGCCGAATTGTGGCGCGCCGTTCGCAAGGGGGTGCGTGGAAATTCTGACATGCAGGACCCCATGGCCGCGACCTTGGTTCAATCGGAAGGCGATAACTGGCGAGCGTTTAAAAACGGCCTGTTGTCTCAATTCGGCGGCTGGCTGTTGGTTGCCGTTCTGATCGGGTTGGCACTGTTCCGTATGGTCCGTGGACAGGTCAAGATCGATTCCGGGCCGTCGGGCCAAACCGTGGAACGGTTTAACGCGCTTGAGCGTGCGACCCATTGGCTGACCGCGTCCAGTTTTGTCGTGCTGGGACTTTCGGGTTTGAATGTTCTGTACGGCAAATACGTCCTGTCGCCGATCATCGGCAAGGCTGCGTTCGCGTCGCTGACCTATTACGGCAAAATCGCCCATAACTACATCGGCTTCGCCTTCATGGTCGGTATCGTCCTGATGTTCGTGATGTGGGTGCGCCATAACCTTTTGGATGCCACCGATTTAAAATGGATCGCCCACGGCGGCGGTCTGTTGACCAAGGGTGATCACCCGCCGGCGAAACGCTTTAATTTCGGCCAGAAATGCATTTTCTGGATCGTCGTTCTCGGCGGCTTGACGCTTTCGGTATCCGGTCTGGCGTTGCTGTTTCCCTATGAGATTACGCCGTGGGGCGGCACATTCGCGGCGCTCAATATCTTCGGGTTTGGGCTGCCGACGAACTTGACCGCGTTACAGGAAACGCAAATTTCGGTGTTGTGGCATTCGGTGACGGCGCTCGGCATGATCGCGGTCATCATCGCCCACATCTACATCGGCACGCCGCTCGGCATGGAAGGGGCGCTCGACGCCGTTACGTCGGGCCAGGTCGATACCCATTGGATCAAGGAACACCATAGCCTGTTTGCCGAGGAAATGGGTATTACGGGTACGAACAAGGGAGGGGGGGAGCACCCGGCGGAATAATTTTACGCCAGGGTTTCTCCACACAAGCCAAGGGCGGTCTCCTTCTTTGAAGGGGCCGCCCTTTTCTTTTTGGAACACAGGCTCAGGCCCATACCCCAAATGTTTTGATGCGTCCTACAGCCGGGTGCTGGAGGTCGAAAATTTTTGTGCGCTGGTGGTTTCGCTGGCGGTCAATACCACGCCCGCGACGACGGCGATAAGGACGGCGGCGATGCTTCCGATCCAGAACGATTTCATGATGTGGTTCCTCCCCATAAAACAGGTACGGCAACGCCGAACCAAAAATATTTTAGGCCATCCCGGCCTGCTTGCAAAGGGTTTGCAACAACCCACCCAGTGAAATTATTCGGCGGCCACGGTTGTCGTGCTTGGTACAGCCACCCGCACCGCGCAGAACTTGAATTCCGGAATCTTGCCGTAGGGGTCCAGCTGCGGATTAGTCAGCAGATTGGCCGCCGCTTCGTTGAAGCAGAACGGAATGAATACCATGCCTTCGGGCACTTCGCGGTCGGCGCGCACGGCAATGTCGATGTGGCCTCGCCGGGATTCCACCCGCACCAGATCGCCGGGATTGAGCGCGAGCGCCACCATTTGTTTGGGGTGGATAGACACCACGGCGACGGATTCCAGGGTGTTTAACGTTGCCGATCGCCGCGTCATGGCGCCGGTGTGCCAGTGTTCCAGCATCCGCCCGGTGGTCAGCACCAGGGGGTAGTCTGCGTCGGGCAACTCGTCGGGCGGCGTCACTTGTGCAGGCACCAGTTTGGCCCGCCCACTGGGCGTCGGAAAGCCATCGCCGAAGAGGACGTCGTGACCGGGCTGATCATCCCCGTCGCAGGGATAGGTGACGCTGCCCTCAACTTCTAGTCGTTCCCAGGTAATGCCGTTAAGGGATTTCATGGTTTGGCGCATTTCGTCGAACACGTCCGCCGGGCCGTCGTAAGACCAGTCTAGCCCCAGCCGCTTGGCGATTTCCTGAATGATCCACCAGTCCTGGCGCGCGTCCCCCGGCAGGTCCATGGCCGGGCGGCCCAATTGCACCTGGCGGTTGGTGTTGGTGAAGGTGCCGGCCTTTTCCGGAAACGCCGATGCCGGCAGGATGACATCGGCGAAGGCCGCCGTTTCGGTCAGGAACAGGTCTTGCACCACCAGATGTTCGAGTTTCGCCAGCCCTTTGCGGGCATGGTTTCCGTCGGGGTCCGACATGGCCGGGTTTTCCCCCATCACATACATGCCGCGGATCACGCCCAAGTGGACCTGGTCCATGATTTCGACCACGGTCAGGCCCTTTTTGCGGTCCAGTTCGCGGTTCCACAAGTCCTCATAAACGTCCCGGATTTCGTCGTTTTCGACCGACTTGTAATCGGGATAGACCCATGGGATCAGCCCGGCGTCCGACGCGCCCTGCACGTTGTTCTGGCCGCGTAGCGGATGCAGACCGGTTCCTGGCCGCCCGACATGGCCGGTGATCATCGACAGGGCAATCAGGCACCGCGCGTTGTCGGTGCCGTGGACGTGCTGGGAAATTCCCATGCCCCAGAAAATGATCGACCGTTTGGCGGTGGCATAAGCGCGGGCCACCGTGCGGATGGTATCGGCGTCGATACCGCAGACATCGGCCATGGTTTCCGGCGGGAAATCCTGGATGGATTTTTTCAGGTCTTCGAATCCCTCAGTATAGCCCTCGATGTACTGGTCATCCGTCAGGCCTTCATTGATGATCGTGTAGATCATCGCGTTCAACAGGGCGACGTCGGTGCCGGGCTTGAATTGCAGGTGGTGGCTGGCGTGGCGGCTGAGGTCCTGGCGACGCGGGTCGATGATAATCAGAGTCTTGCCCCGCTTGGCGGCGTTTTTCAGGAAGGTCGCCGCGACCGGGTGGTTTTGTGTTGGCCTCGCACCGATGACGATGATGACATCGGCATCCGCCGCCGCCGTAAAGGGCGCGGTGACGGCGCCGGAATTGATGCCTTCCATCAACGCCGCTACCGAGCTGGCATGACACAAACGGGTGCAATGATCGACGTTGTTGGTGCCGAAACCCTGGCGCACCAGTTTTTGCACCATGTAGGCTTCTTCGTTGGAACCCTTGGCCGAACCGAACCCGGCCAGCGCATGGCCGCCATCGCGTTCGATAATTGCTTTCAGGCCCGCCGCCGCACGGCCGAGGGCTTCGTCCCAGGTGGCTTCCCGGAAATGGCTCGACGGGTCGGCTGGATCAAGAATGTCATCGGCGTTCTTAGCCACGCCGTCCTTGCGGATAAGCGGTTTGGTCAAACGGTGGGGGTGGCGCGGATAATCGAATCCGAACCGGCCCTTGACGCACAACCGGTTTTCGTTGGCCGGACCGTTGCGCCCTTCGACGTAGAGGATTTTATCATCCTTGACGTGAAAAGTGACCTGACAACCGACCCCGCAATAGGGGCACAGGCTGTCGACCTGTTTGTCGGCGTCGCCCAGATAAACGCCCTTTGAATCGAGCATGTTGGCCGGCATCAGCGCGCCGGTCGGGCAGGCTTGTACGCATTCGCCGCAAGCAACGCAGGTGCTCATTCCCATCACATCACCCATATCGAAGACGATTTCCGAGCCGATGCCGCGCCCGGCCATACCGATGACGTCGTTGACCTGGACCTCGCGGCAGGCGCGTACACACAGATTGCAATGAATACAGGCATCCAGATTAACCGCCATCGCCGGGTGGCTGGTATCAGATGGGGGCGCCTCATGGGCCGGAAAGCGGCTGGCGTCGATACCCATTTTTCGGGTCCAGCCCCAAAAACGCGAATCCGGTTCGTGCGCCGCTTCCGGGGTGGGCTGGTCGGCGAGCAGCATTTCAAACACCATGTCGCGGGCGGATTTGGCGCGCTCGGACTGACTGAGCACGACCATGCCTTCGCTGGGTTTGCGGATGCACGATGCCGCCAGCACTCGTTCACCTTCAATTTCCACCATGCAGGCGCGGCAGTTGCCGTCGGCACGGTAGCCGGGTTTCGGCGAATAACACAGGTGCGGAATTTCGGTGCCTTCGCGCTTGGCAACCTGCCAAAGGGTCTCACCCGCCGAGGCTTCGACGTTCTTTCCATTCAGGCTGAATTTTATAGTTTCACGCATTGGGCAATCCTTGAGCAGGCTTACTTACAGATAATGTCGCCACGGAAGTGTTCCAAAACCATTTTCAGCGGATTCGCCGCCGCCTGCCCGAGCCCGCAGATGGAGGCATCGGTCATGGCTTTGCCCAATTCCCGTAAAAGCGCCTCGTCCCATTCGTCCCGTTCCATCAAGAGGACCGCCTTTTCGGTGCCGACCCGGCACGGTGTGCATTGGCCGCAGCTTTCATCCTTGAAGAACCGCATCAGGTTGAGCGCCGCGTCGCGTGCGCTGTCTTTATCTGACAACACAATCACTGCCGCCGAGCCGATAAAGCCGCCGTGTTCTTCCAGGGTACCGAAATCGAGCGGAATATCGCCCTTGCTAGCCGGCAGAATACCACCTGATGCGCCACCCGGAAGGTAGCCCTTGAAGGTATGGCCCTCAGCCATGCCGCCGCAGAACTCGTCGATCAGTTCGCGCACTGTAATGCCCGCCGGGGCCAGTTTGACGCCGGGGTCGCGGATGCGCCCGGAAACGGAAAAACTGCGCAGGCCGTGGCGACCATTGCGGCCCTCATTGGAAAACCATTCCGGACCGCGCTCGGAAATGTCGCGGATCCAGTGCAGGGTTTCCACGTTTTGGACCAGTGTCGGGCGATCAAACAGGCCGACCTCGGCGACATAGGGCGGGCGGTGGCGGGGCAGGCCGCGCTTGCCT
>JABMOG010000019.1 GCA_013204265.1 Rhodospirillales bacterium | reverse complement strand
TATTTTTCCGTGATCGGCGCCAGCGCCTTGGTGGTGGCGGAGCTGTACGGCCCGAGGAAGAATTTAACGCCGTCCTGCTTGATCAGGCGTTCGGCCAGCTGGGCTGTGCGCAACGGCGTGGATTCATCATCGTAATAGATGATTTTCAGTTTATAGGCCTTGCCGCCGACCTTGACACCGCCGGTTTCATTGATCCGTTTGACGCCCAGGTTATAGCCGTTTTTAGCGTGAATTCCGTTGGTTGAATATTTGCCGGTAAAGGAAATGGCGGAGCCCAGAACGATGGTATCGCCTTCGACCTTGGCCTGGGTCGGCGTGGTGGCGATCAAACCGACCGCGGCAACACTGAGCGCCAAAGCGCGCAGAAGCTTAGTACTTACAGTCATTATAAAGTGTCCTCCCTATTTTATCTTTAGAATTTAAGTCTCTTATTCCCGCAAGCTATACCATCGACCGGAACCCCGGAAGAAAAGGCAACGCTTGTTCATTGATCTGATTGTAGACGGGCTCGACCGCAACATGAAAGGATTAATTATTCGGGCATAAAGTCTTTAAAATAATTCCAAACAAAGATGTTCCGCGCACACGCAGGTAGGCCGGGGGAAAATCAGGGAAATCGGTATTTTGATGGAAAATCAGGGTTTGGCGGCGGACTTGGAGCCGGGAACCCAGGCCTTGACGGTGACCGCCCGACCGGTTTGGGTGCGCAGGACCTTCGGTTTGACCACCTGGCCGACGCCGGGCGTGTTATCGGCCCGGGCAAAGGACAGGCGCATGGAGTCGAGCGAAATTTTCGCCCGGTGGCCGCGTTTGAGGGCCTGCTTGTAGGCGGCCGTGTCCTTGGTCATCTTGTTCAGACGGTCTGTAGTATGAAATCCGAACCGCCGCCAAATGTTGTCGAGAAAGGTCTCAACCTCATGCGGCAGAAACAGGCGCGCATCAACGTCCGGTCTGCCCTTGGAAAAGGCCGTGTAAATATTGGGCTCCAACGGCCCCATTTCATCGGCGACGAAGACCGCCGGCATCAATCTGGCCCCATTGAAGGCGACCGAGTAATAGGCCTGGGCAATGAACAACAGCCGCTGCAGTTTTTGCGGTTGCAGGTATTCATTTTCATTCAACGCGACATCGGCGAACCAGAACGCGATATCAAAGGCGTTGTCCACATCGGCTGGCATTGTCATCCTCAGTGCTGGCGTACGGCCCACTGCCGGTAACGTCACGGGGTATCCTACCCTATAAAAAAGCAAGAATACGACTATTGAGTATATAAGGTGAGGCCAAAATGTTAAAAAGAAATAAAGCCCCCGGTCGGTAGCGGAGGCTAAGGGTGATTAAGATTAATTAAGGGTGATCAAATCATCAGGCTTTAATGTCGATAGCCTGACGCTGAAGGTCTTCCGAGGTCCGGATAACGGCAGCACTTGCCTTGTACGCCGCCTCAGCTTCAATCAGCCGGGTAAACTCCAACGCCACATCAACCGGCTGGTCGCCTGCGATCAGTTCAGCCACCACACCGCTGCCATTACCGTTAGAGCCGGCAAACGTGCCAGCGTTGCGGCTGACGGTCTGAAACCCAACGGCCCTGTACCCGGCCGTGCTCTGGTTAACGATATTGGTGGCAGAGACCTGAGCCTTTTTGGCGTTGGCCTTAAGCCCTGATACGGCGGTCGTTAAAACCCGTTCAATAGCCATGTCGTGACCGTTTTATACTCTAAAAATAAAAACCGGACGGTTAGACAAGCTATCGGCCCAAACCGCCATTCGATTTGTTTTTAGCAAAAAATCTTCGGAAAGGACGTGACAACCGTCACAGAGGGCAAAAAAAAGAGGCACCAAGCGCCCACCAAATCAAATCTTAGGTCAGGGATTTCCGTTTACAGAACCACGCTGAAGGAAGTGCCCCGTATAGTCGTTTGACCGGCGGTGACCCTGGCATTGTTTTCGTAAATCTCAATGGCCTTCGAAGTCAAACCAACATAGGGAATGGGACCCAGGTTTCCGCCCTGGGCATGATCGCCATCGTCCTTATATATGTCGGCGGTTTCTAGCAGGGCTGCGAAGGCCTGTGTAGGCGCATCAACGATACCGGGAAACTTTGAACTTCTATTTCCACCACCGGCACCATGGTCGAAAGATGGTTGCGCATCCTCGCTATAACCGAAGGCCGCACCGTCAAAAGAGACACCCGCGCCGCCGGGAATATTCTCAACCGAAGACCCGCCCGAAGACGAGACGCGAGTCGACGGGCCGCTCCGGGTCCCCGCTACATTCGCTGTTGACGGCAAAGCTGCCGTTCTCGGTATTGTCGCCATATTCCAGTCAACTTTTCAGCACGACTCACTTAAATGGAAGAGGCTCTTAATCGGCCATAGGCCCGGATGGCGTGATTGCAGTCCGGGATCACTTATACCATTACACCTCAAAAGATATAGAAAGACGTTAAAAAGGTCAAGGAAATTGGGCCGTTAGTTGGGATTTAAACCTTACGGGAGTCTTACAAAAACATTAAGGATTTCAAATGATTGAATCGCGTTTCGAAGAGTTGTCAGAATCCCGCCATAAGTGATTTTTGAACGAAGTCTACAACCATGGCCGCAACACCGTACTCATAAAGATTAATGTGCCCTGCCCCGGGTATCCAGTGGGCTTGTTTGGGCTCAAGAGCAGCCTGAAACAACCGTTTCCCCTGATCTTGCGAAATTACACCATCCTGGCTCCCATGAACGATCATAACAGGCGCCATCACATGCTTGATTTTGGCCCCGGAATCAAACCGGTCGCGTAGCAAAAGCCGTGCGGGAACAAATGGGTAGTGCGATTGAGCCGTATCGGACAGGGAAAAAAACGGGGCTTCCAGAACGACGACGCCTACAGGCTCCGGGGCATCTTTTAAGGCCTGCTCATAGGCCATTTGCACAGCAACACCGGATCCTAAGGATTCTCCGTATAACACCCATTGGGCCGCAGCCACACCCTGGCGACTGAGAAATTCCAGTTGCGCGCGGGCATCGGCGTACAGCCCGGACTCGCTGGGTTTACCGGGGTTTCCACCGTAGCCGCGATAGGCCGCCAACACGACCCCGAACCCGGCATCCAGATAGGGCCGGACCTTCGAAGCGCGCCCGGCCAGATTACCGCCGTTGCCGTGAAAATAGACCACCGTCGGCTGACCCGGTTGGGCGGGCCGGTACCAGAATGCCAAAGTCAGGCCGTCGACCGTGGTCACGCGCAGGGTTTGCATTTCCGCAACACCTGCCTGGGCCGGAGATGGTAAAATTTGAGAAGGATGATACAGGAGCTGGCGCTGCATCAGATACAGCCCACCGACCAGGGCCGCATAAATCCCGAGCGCCACGGCAATCCCGTTAATCATGGCGGCCATCACCGAATGTCAGTGAAAAGATCCGCCCCTGGGCCTTAATTGTGACCACGAGTAACGATATTTTGCGTCAGCTGAAGTCGTCGGAAACGACCTGCCATTGGCCACCGTCCTGGCGGCACGCCATACCGACGCCCGACTGCACATCCTTGTCGAAGGAAACGGTGGTGCGATATTGACGGCAATACCGGCCATCGGCCATTTGGAAGGAGCGGATAGTCCTGAAAATTCCCGAATTTCCAGTTTCGGGGTTTTGCCAATCGTGGATTTGCCCTTCGGTGTTCTGGGCCAGGCCTTTTTGCGCAGTGCGCTCATACGCCGCCAGGTCGGACCCCATCAAGGCCCGGGTAGCGTAATACCCACCGGCGCCACCGGCAACGGTGCCCGCAGTGGCGTACAGAGAATTCATCAAAAGACCACCGCCCAACTGAAAGCCCAGGAACCCACCTGCGGCGGCGCCGGCGGCGGCGCCGAGCATTTCCTCGCGGGACATTTCTGCGTTGGCGCAACCACCAACCGAAATGGCCAATACAATCGCTACAACCTTGCTTTTCATTTTGGGTCTCCTCTCCGGGAATTCGTAACTGTCCGATTTTTAAGTATAGTATGTTCGTTAACTTACCGTTTATCGTCGATGCATTTGTATATTGCAGCGACCGGTGTAAAAAGTGGGCAAATTAGCAAGGACAGATGATCAAACTCCGCCGTTTTGTTAAATTTTCTACATTCCTCTGTTGCTATATTGGCAATTCTCGCCTGCGTTGTCCCGAACTTATTGTAACATACTGTTATTGAATCAGGATTTACGGCCGGTTTGCTAAAGGTGGCGCGGTTAAATTCACTTTGGTTGTAAACGAAGGCATTTTTATCCTCCGCCCCGTCGACCTGATTTGGGCCGGCGCAGGCAGACACCAATAACAGGGCGGCGAAAACCATGGCGCCAGAAATGATGGGTGTGCGGTGCATTCCATTTCTATAGCGCCTTTCGTATATCCGTACAATCTTGGCCGCGGCACTTGTGAGGCAAGGTTTGCCGTGCGCACCGGGCGCATTCACGGTACGGTCCGCCACTAGAGCAAATCCCGAGCGGATGGAATCATCCGCGACGACGAATTTGCGTCTAAAAC
>JABMOG010000135.1 GCA_013204265.1 Rhodospirillales bacterium | reverse complement strand
GTCCATCTGCGCCGCACCCGTGATCATGTTCTTCACATAATCGGCATGGCCCGGGCAATCGACGTGCGCGTAATGCCGCGCTTTCGTCGAATACTCAACGTGCGCCGTCGCGATCGTAATGCCGCGCTCGCGTTCTTCCGGCGCCTTGTCGATATCTGCGAACGCCGTGAATACAGCGCCGCCCTGATCCGCCATTACCTTCGTGATCGCAGCCGTCAACGTCGTCTTGCCATGATCAACGTGACCAATCGTGCCGATGTTGCAGTGCGGTAGTGTGCGTTCAAATTTTTCTTTGGCCATCTTTCTCTTCTCCGTAACGTGCGGTTATCTTTTCAAAGTGTCTTAACTAGCCAACCGAGCCGCAATTTCCTCAGACACTTGAGCAGGAACAACTGCATAATGATCAAAATGCATTGAGAATTGGGCTCGTCCCTGGCTCATGGAACGAAGTGTATTAACGTAACCAAACATAGTGGCAAGCGGCACCTGGGCGTTAACGACCCGAGCGTTGCCGCGCTGGTCCATGCCACCGACATTGCCCCGCCGACTATTCAAATCGCCGATAATGTCACCGAGATATTCATCCGGCGTCACGACTTCGACCCGCATCATGGGTTCCAAAACCCGCGGCTTGGCCGCCGCGGAAAGCTCCCGAAAAGCCGCGCGGGCGGCAATTTCAAAGGCCATGACGCTGGAGTCCACATCGTGTGACGCGCCGTCAAAAAGGGTAATTTTCAAATCCGTGACCGGGAAGCCGGTCTTTATCCCGGATTCCAAAGCACTCCGCAGACCTTTTTCAACGCCCGGGATAAACTCCTTGGGGATATTGCCGCCGACGACTTTGTTTTCAAATTCGAAGCCGGACCCCCCCGGAAGCGGCTCCGCCCTCAACTTGACGCGGGCGAACTGACCGGAACCACCCGTTTGTTTTTTGTGGGTGTAATCAACTTCCGCTTCCTGCGAAATGGTCTCGCGATAAGCAACCTGGGGCTGACCGATGTTGGCATCGACCTGAAATTCCCGACGCATACGGTCGACGATAATTTCAAGGTGCAACTCGCCCATGCCTTTAATGATGGTCTGCCCGCTTTCGATGTCCGTCGCTACTCTGAAAGACGGGTCTTCGGCGGCCAAACGATTCAGCGCCACACCCATTTTTTCCTGGTCGCTTTGAGTTTTGGGCTCCACGGAAATTTCGATCACCGGATCGGGGAATTCCATGCGTTCCAGAATCACCAGATGGTCGGAGTCACACAGCGTATCACCCGTGGTCGTATCTTTGAGGCCGGCCAACGCCAAAATATCACCGGCGCGCGCTTCCTTGACATCTTCACGGCTGTTTGAATGCATCAACAACATCCGGCCGACACGCTCGCGCTTGTCCTTGACGGTGTTCATGACGCTTTTGCTGGTTTCCAGAACACCCGAATAAATGCGGATAAAGGTCAACGACCCGACAAAGGGGTCATTCATGATCTTGAAGGCCAAAGCTGCAAACGGCTCATCGTCGGAGCTTTTGCGTATAGTTTCTTCCCCCGAGTCAACATCGATGCCCTTAATGGCGAGGACGTCGGTCGGCGCCGGCAAATAGTCGATAACCGCATCCAGCAAAGGCTGAACACCCTTGTTCTTGAAGGCGGAGCCAAGGAATACGGGAACGAAGGACGAGGTGATTGTTCCGGAACGAATACATTTCTTGAGGGTCGCCAGGTCGGGCTCCACGCCTTCAAGGTAAGCTTCCATAGCGCCATCATCTTGATCGATAACAGTTTCCAGCATTTTTTCCCGGTATTCCCTGGCCTTTTCGACCAGGTCGTCGGGAATGTCGACTTCCTCGAATTCGGCCCCGAGGTTTTCGTCTTTCCAGATAACGGCCTTCATCTTGACCAGATCAACCAGTCCGGCGAAATCGCCTTCCGAGCCAATCGGCAGCTGCATGACCACCGGCGTTGCGCCAAGGCGGTCAACGATCATATCTACGCAACGGTAAAAATCGGCGCCGATGCGGTCCATTTTATTTACAAAGCAAATGCGTGGAACATCGTATTTATCGGCCTGGCGCCAGACGGTTTCCGACTGCGGCTCAACACCGGCCACTGCGTCGAACACGGTCACGGCACCGTCGAGCACCCGCAAACTGCGTTCGACTTCGATGGTGAAGTCGACGTGGCCCGGGGTGTCGATGATGTTGATCCGATGGCTGTTCCACACGCAGGTCGTGGCGGCCGACGTGATGGTGATGCCCCGCTCCTGCTCCTGCACCATGTGGTCCATGAC
>JABMOG010000134.1 GCA_013204265.1 Rhodospirillales bacterium | reverse complement strand
CAGGTTCCAATATCGACTGAACCTAGAACGGTAAAATGATGTCCCAGATTTGCATGCCCCAGCGGGGTTGCTGAAGCTGGCTCAGCGTACCCGAGCCGCCGTAGGCGACGCGCATTTCGGCAATGTTTTCATCTGCGATTGTATTGTCGGAATCGATATCCGAGGGCCGGATCACGCCGGTAACCATCAATTCTCGAATTTCACTGTTGACCTTGATCTCCTGTCGCCCGACGACTACCAGCGAACCGTTGGGCAGGATTTGCGTCACCACGGCGGCAAACGTCAGACTCAGGACTTCGCTACGGTCGATGGTGCCGTCACCCGAAGTGGAATGTTTGTTACCCGTACTCAACACGGCGGCCGGTGTTATCGCCTCCGGCAGGACCTTGGCGAATTCGGCCTCAAGTCCCAACAAATTGGTAACATCCGTGTCTTCGCTATCGTCACGGTCGCGTTCGGTCTTGTTATTGAACACGGCGCTGTCGTCCAGGGATAGCTTGACGGTCACGATATCGCCGATGTTCTTGGCCCGGTGGTCTTTGAAGAATGCCCGGGCTCCGGCGCGCCACAAGGAATTGGGGTTGTCTTCGGCAATCTCGGGCGCTGGCATCGGCAGGCTGACGGGCCGGTATGATGGCCGCGCCACCGGGTTGGTAATCTTGGTCAACTGCGGCCCGTCGCCGACTTCCGACAATTTGGTCGTCAGGTTACACGCGCTGACCGAGGCGGCGAGCAGGCCCAGGGCGGCGCCACGCATCAGGGTTTGGGCAGTTTTGTTTTTCATGTACTTCTTCTCCGTATATGCGGGTTCGAGTTGAAAAGGTCTGCGAAGCCGCTAATTTATTGCCGTAAAGCCCGCGGGCCGGGCCGAAACCTTGCTCATGCCGGTGACTACGGCTTCGATTATTTTGTTGCTTCGGGTGTTGGCGATCTGGACGGTGTCGCCGTCGCTGCCGTTTTCCAAGGCCTTTCCCTGCGCCGTCAGGGACATTTTCGGTACATTCAGATAAATCGTCACCAACGATCCCTTGGCGACCAGGATCGGGCGTTGAACGAAACTAGTTTGCAAGGGTGTCCCCGATCGCAGGCCCCGTTTGGCAGCCATGCCGATGAGATTGTCGGCGTTGACAATGACATTGCGACGCAGACGGTCGCTACGTACACGAATCCATTCGATGTCGCGTTTGGAAACCACTTCCTTGCTCAGCACCGGGCGATTCAAAACCGGTACTTCGGTCATTTTGTGTAGGCGCCCGGTGATCCGGTGGCGTTGCGCCCGGGGGTCATTCGCCGGCGCCGTTACAATAGCCGTGAAGCGCCCTGTGCGGGGCTCATAGGAAGCGTCCTCGACGCCAACCGTCGCCAATGAGCCGGCTGGAACGTACAACCGCAACATCCGGTTGCTCAGTTCCATGGTCATGGAGGGGGTGGCGCCGTAATTGACCAGGGCGGCGAGAAGGGTGTCTTCGATTTCGCCGCGGGTAATCACCTGGCTATCGCGTTCCACCACGATCTGGTCTTGGTTGCCCAGAGGCCGCCAGTTGAGGCCGTAGGCACGGGCCACCCGATACAGCCACCGGGCATCGAAAACCGCCCGTTTTCCCGGTTCCGGTGCGTAGGCGATACGGGTGTCGGCTTGCGCCCCGACATTGGTAAAGACATCGCCCAGCCGGACAATGCGGCTTCTAACCTTGACGGTTTCGCGCAACACCACCTTTGATTCAGAGCCGATCTCGGTCGTCTTGGCGGCCCGTGCTGCTCGGGCGGAGGATTTCTCGACCGCCTGTGCCGCCGCCGGCATCAGCAAGGCCGCTGTTATCGCTGCGAATATGAACTTATTCATCAGTGTTCTCCCTACCGCAGAGCGGTCAAGGTGCCCATCATTTCGTCGGACGTTTGTATGACCTTCGAGTTCATTTCATAGGCGCGTTGGGCCGAGATCAGGTTGGAAATCTCCTCGACGGCGTTGACGTTCGAGGTTTCCAGAAAACCTTGCAGGATCGACCCGAAACCCGTGCTGCCAGGTGCGCCCGTGACCGCAGCCCCCGAGGCCGGCGTCTCGGTCAGCAGATTGTTGCCTTCCGCCGACAGACCGGCTTCGTTGGGGAAGACGGCGACCTGAATCTGGCCGACGTTCGAAAATGCGACCTGGCCTTCGATTTTTGCCAGCACCTGGCCTGACTGATTGATAGTCACGTCGATGGCGTTGCTGGGGACCGAAATGGAGGGTATCAAACGATAGCCGTCATGGGTGACGATCTGGCCATTGGCATCCAACTGGAAGGTCCCATCGCGGGTATAGGCAGTGTCGCCGGTGGGAAGGGTGATTTGAAAGAAACCCTTGCCCTGGACTGCCATGTCGAACGTGTTGTCTGTGGCTTCCAGGTTGCCTTGTTCGTGAATGCGGTAAACGGCAGCCAGCTTGACGCCCAAACCTAATTGCACACCCGACGGCACGATCGTGCCTGCATCCGATGACGTGGTGCCGACGCGCCTCAGATCTTGATAGATCAGATCGTGAAATTCCGTGCGCCGGCGCATGTACGCGGTGGTGTTCATGTTGGCCAGGTTGTTCGATACAACCTCCACATTTCTTTGCTGGGCAAGCATTCCTGTCGCTGCAATGTCTAGTGATCTCATGATTCCCGTCCTTTTCTGTTGGTCTTTGATCTTTATTTTTTGTCTCGTCGGTGTTGAACGCAGCTGGCGCTGCCTAAGCCGTTCCCATTTCCTTGATCATGTTGCGCATTCTCTCGTCTTCCCGAGTGATGAATTTCCGGACGCTGTCGTACTTGCGGCTGACCTCGATCAACTTCGCCATTTCAAGGATCGGCTTGATGTTGGAGCCTTCCAGCGTGCCTTGGGAAATTTCCGGGTTTTCTACGTCCGTCGGCGCGACTTTTGATGCAAAAAGCCCATTGGCAAACCGTTCAAGGCTTTGTGGGTTCTCGAAAGTCACGAGGCGAATTTTGCCCAACTCGCCGTTGTTGGTGGCCACCGTTCCGTCGCGTGAAATGGTAACTTCGGTGTCTTCAGGGCTGAGAAAAAACGGGGCGCCCCCGGAAGACACTAGGGGATCGCCGGTTTGGGTGACGATTTGGCCGCCGTCGTCCAATTGGAACCGCCCATTGCGGGTGTAGCGTTCACCGTCTTTGGTCTGGATGACGAAGAAGCCTTCATTGGTGATGGCCAGATCAAAGGGGTTTCCGGTTTTTTCCATTTGCCCCGGACTCATGTCCGTCATCGTTGCGATATCGCGGACATAGGATAATTTTGCCGGTCGAATTTTGTCGCCGCCCTGGCTTTTCACCAAGTGTTCTACGAACATCACCTTTTCGTTCTTGAACCCGTGGGTGTTCATGTTGGCGATGTTGTTGGCGACAATGTCCATCTGGCGCGCCAGACTGCTTTGACCGGACAGCGCAATAAGTGAAGTTGTTTCCATGGTCCCACAATTCCCTTTCTTAAATCCACACGTTCCCGCCAAACACTATGCATAGGCCATGCCAACCGTTAAAATCATTTTAAATCAATGTAGTAAGCTATTTTATGGGCGTGTGCTGGGTCGTCAATCCAGATCCGGCGGGTATGTGTTGCCGGGTATATATTGCCCGAGATGGTGCCGGGAACGCGCCAACCCGAATTTGAGCGATAGGGCCGCAGAACCGGGGTTGTTGCCCCGAGTGCCGCGCATTTGGTACTCTGCGATTCGGCGCCGCCATTGAGGCTCGCTAAAGGCTTGGCATTGTGGTTAAGCTTTGAGATTGAATTTTTCGGAAGGCTGACGTCCCAGTGGTAAAAAGGATGTCCTTTCTCAAGAAGTTGTTAACCATCCAAGCCTTATATTTGCCCTGTGGCGGAACCCGAATTTCGGGTCCGGGTGTTATTGTGGTTTTTTTGTAATGGCAGATGAAGACGAATCAGACGATGAACTAGACGAGGAGGACGAAGACCTCGATGGCGAGGACGGCGATCAATCTGAAAAATCCGGCGGCACAAAGAAGCTGCTTATCATTGTCGGCGCTGTCTTGTTGCTGGTGGTCGGTGGTATTTCCGCAGCCTATTTTACCGGTCTCCTGGACCCGGTTATTAATTGGATTACCGGGGGCGGTGAAAGAAGTGACCCGGAAGAGGAAAAGAAAAAGGCTGCGATCAATGTGGTTTTCTTTCCGTTGGAAGAAATCATCGTCAATCTTAATACGGGGGGGCGTAAATCAACCTTCCTGAAAGTTAGGGTCAACCTGGAACTTGCCCACTCCGAAGACATTCCAAGGATCGAAAAGGTCATGCCGCGTATTTTGGATAATTTTCAGGTCTACCTCAGGGAACTCAGAATTGAAGATCTGAAAGGGTCCGCGGGCATGTACAGGTTGCGAGAGGAATTGTTGACGCGGGTCAACCTCGCGGCCGCGCCCGTCAAGGTAAACGATGTCTTATTCAAGGAAATGCTTGTCCAATAGAGCTGTATTCAGGCAAGGAACCAAATTGATATGACTAGCCCTGCCGACGACGACGAAGATCAAGACGCCCTGGCTGCAGAGTGGGAAGCCTCCGTGGCCGGCGATGACGAAGAGGGTGGTGATGATCAGGACGGTCTCGCCGCCGAATGGGAATCCATGGTCGGCGATGATGATGATGAAGATGGCGGCGCAGGCGACGGGGTTGATAGCGGAATAGCCGATGAGGGAGGTCGTGAATCGACGCGCGTCCTTAACCAGGAAGAAATCGACAGCCTGCTCGGTTTCGATGAGGAACACGATGATGCCGGTGATAAATCCGGCATCCAGGCGATTTTATCGAGCGGCCTGGTTTCTTATGAACGTTTGCCGATGTTGGAGGTCGTGTTCGATCGCCTGGTCCGGCTGATGTCCACATCGCTCAGGAATTTCACCTCCGACAACGTCGAAGTCTCGCTCGACAATATTGCTTCGATCCGTTTCGGAGATTACCTGAATTCCATTCCGCTGCCGGCTATGTTGAGCGTTTTTAAAGCCGAAGAATGGGATAACTATGGGCTGGTCACAGTCGATTCTTCCCTGATTTATTCTATCGTCGATGTTCTTCTGGGGGGGCGGCGCGGGACGGCGGCGATGCGGATCGAAGGTCGCCCCTATACGACCATTGAACGTTCGCTTGTGGAACGCATGGTCCACGTCATGCTCGCCGATCTGAGCGCCGCCTTCGAGCCGTTGAGCCCGGTGACCTTCCGTTTCGACCGGTTGGAGACAAACCCCCGGTTTGCCACCATTTCCCGGCCTTCAAACGCCGCTATCGTCACGCGGCTCAGGATCGACATGGAAGACCGTGGCGGACGGCTGGAGCTGTTGTTGCCGTACGCAACATTGGAGCCGGTTCGCGAATTGCTGTTGCAGATGTTCATGGGCGAAAAATTCGGTCGGGATTCCATCTGGGAAACGCATCTTGCGGAAGAATTGTGGATGACGAATGTCGATTTGGCCGCCGTCGTCGACCAACAAGTCATGCGTTTGAGCGATGTTTTCGATCTCAAGATTGGGGCGCGGATCATGTTCAGCACGACCCCGGATTCCCTGATCGCCCTGCAATGCGGAGATGTCCCCATGTATAACGGTCGCATGGGGCGCAAGGGCAATCAGATTGCCGTCAAGATCGAGTCGAAAATTGAACCCAAGGGCCGACGATAGACGCCGGTCACTCACACATAAGCCCCAGGGCTAGGATATTTGGTTATGGTTGAATTTTTCATCCGACATCAGTCAAAGGTTAAGGAGCAGGCGTGCCCTATTCGTTGATATTGGATTTATTGGTCGCAGTACTTTTGGTTGTCACCATTGGCTTTGCGGTAATCCTTAATAAACGCTTGGGCAATTTGCGCGGCGACCGCAAAGCTCTCGAAAAGCTGGCTGTGACGTTTGGCGAGTCCACGGTGCGCGCTGAAGAAGGTATTAAAATTTTACTGCATACCACCGACGTTCTTCAGCAACGCCTGGACCAGGCGCAGGCATTGAAAGACGACTTGGCATTTTTGATCGAACGCGGCGACCGCGCGGCGGACAATTTGGAAAACCTGGTCCGCGCCACCCGCAATGCGGCGGGTGGGGAATCGACGGCAAGACCCGCCCCGCAACCCGGACGCCAATCGGGGCCAGACCGGACTCCGGCGGCGGGCGAGGGTGAACCCCTGAGGGCAACCAGGGATTTTGATCACCCTGTGGACCAGCCAGAGGGCGAGGATGATGGGAAATCAGAAGCGGAACGCGAACTGTTGAAAGCCATTCGCTCAGCGGGGTAGGGGCGCAAGGCACGGCTCGATCAATGCTGAAAATTAGGATGTTAAGATGCTGAAAAAATTATCGAAATTTAGGCTCCTGCCGTTTACCATATTTGCCGCGACGATGATGTTGACGGTGAAAATCGGCGATATCTGGGAAGGTCTCGATGGGTTCGGCAAAGGTAGTATCCAGGTCGCCACGGCGGTCGGGCAGACCAAAAATGAACCCGCCAAGGCGGCGGAGGAGAAGGGTGCCCCCGGGAACGCAACGGGGAACGGCAAGGACACCCCTAAAGACGCAGCCAAAGCCATGTCCCAGGCTTTGAAAGACGAGCCCAAAGGGCCGGTGTCGAAATTGATTTCCGAAGATCCAACCCTTCTAACCCAGGCCGAAATAGACCTGTTACAACAGCT
The DNA here is from genome assembly GCA_013204265.1 of Rhodospirillales bacterium. Classification (GTDB taxonomy): domain Bacteria; phylum Pseudomonadota; class Alphaproteobacteria; order Rhodospirillales; family Casp-alpha2; genus Casp-alpha2. Next base: position 4,857 of record JABMOG010000134.1, on the reverse strand, counting down.
TGCCGAACGCAGGCGCGTTCTCGAATCTCGGGAACAGGAACTGGTGGTCCGTACCGGCCTGTTGACCGCAGCGGAATCCCGGATCGACAAAAAGGTCGAAGAATTGAAGGTTCTTCGGGAAACCATTTCCGGCTTAATCAAAACCTTTGATAAGCAAGAGGATGCGAAGCTGCTCAGCCTGGTCAAAATTTACGAAAACATGAAACCCAAGGACGCCGCCAGAATCTTCGAAGAATTGGCAATGGATACGCTGTTGGAAGTCGCGGAACGAATGAAGGAACGCAAACTGGCGCCGGTGATGGCGAAAATGAACCCGGAAAAGGCGCGGGAAATGACCGTCGAACTGTCGCAATTGCGAAGTCTGCCCCTGCCGGCCAAGCCGAATGGTGGCTGATTTAACGTGTTTGTGTAGGAACGCATGAACGAGTTTCTGGTTTCCACTTCGCCTGAACAGGACTCCCGCCAGGGGACCGTCATCGTATTTCTGTCTCTGTTTCTTCTGGTTCTCGCGTTTTTTATTCTCCTGGTATCCATTTCCACGTTCGAGGACATTAAATCAAAGGCGGTGATGCAAAGCCTGACGTCCACCTTCACGACGTTTCGCAAGGCCGGGGACATACCTTCCGATTTCACGTCGAAACAGGGCGACGTTCTGGGCGGGCAGGCGTTTCAGGAAGAAATTACCGGAATTTTTGCAACCGCCCTGCAGGTTGCCAAGGTTGAGGTCGTGCAGCCCGGTCGTCTGATGCGCGCCCGGATGCCTGCCAGTGCAGTGTTCCTGGAAAACACAGACCGGCTGAACCCCAATATTATCCCATTTCTCGACCGGATTGTCGCCGCCCTGAGCGGTCGCCCGCCGGGGATTCGTTTTGATATGGAATTCATCGTCGGCGCGGCGGTATCCGTGGACGGGGTGTTATCCGTGGCGCCGTCGCAGGAACTGTCACGGGCCGGACATTTCGCCCGCGAAGCCCTGTCCCGGGGCGCACCTCCCGACAGCCTGTCGGTCGCCCTCGCACCGGGGCAACCCGATCAGGTTTTGATCCGCTTCTATGTTCGCAGTGAAAATGAAGGACTCTTCGAAATTTCAGACCAGCCACAGGCCGCAATTCAAAACCGGCCACAGGCCGTAATTCCAGACCGGCCACAGGCCGGGGCGCAATAAACGGAACGGGTGGGTACAGTGGACATTCAACAATGGGAAATGCCACCTTCCGAATCCGCGGATGTAAATTCGGGGGGGCGGAGCCAACGGGTGTGGCTGATCACGTTTACCGATCTGGTCGCCCTGATGCTGGCTTTTTTCGTCATGTTGTTCGCGATGTCCAACGTTAAGGTCAGCGACTGGCAAAACGTGATCAATTCTTTGTCGCAAACATTGCGCCCGACAGTCGAAAAAACAATTCCGGCGACGACGTCGAGCTTCAACATCGGTACCATTTTCCGGGGCCAGGCCATCAATCTGGACTATTTGGCGTCCGTAATCGGTGAGGCAATCGATAGTCATCCTTTGTTGTCCCAGGGTAGCATCGTGCGCCTGGAAGACCGGCTGATGATTGTTCTGCCGGGGGACTTGTTATTCCAGCCGGGTGCCGCCGAGATGACCAAATCCGGGCACCAGGCTTTATTCGTGCTGGGTGGTGTGCTGCGTAACATCGGCAATGAAATCGGCGTCAACGGTCATTCCGGAACGACCCCGCCGGCGGACGGCCGTTATGCATCGAATTGGGAATTGTCGACGGCGCGGGCGGCGTCTGTTGCCAATACGCTCCGCCAATCGGGGTATCTCAATGATATTGCCGCCTTCGGTTATGCCGACAGCCGTCCCGGGCTGTTGCCCCGGCGGGTTGAAATTGTCGTCCGGCCCGAAGCAGGGGTCGTGCGATGAAGCGTAGGGTTCTTTCCCGCCTGATTAGCGGATTTGGTTTTGCCGCCGTTTTGGTTCCTGTGCTGTTTGCCGGGGCGGCACGGGCCGAACCGGTTCGCATTTCCACCGACGTGCGGGATGACTTCGGCCGCATCGTCTTTGCCTGGAATAACCCGGTCAGCCACAGCTCATCGGTCAAGGGCGGCCGCATGACGGTGCGTTTCGGACGCCCGATTGAGGCACCCTTTGCGCGGATCACGCGGGCACTCGGAAAATACGTCAAATCCGCAAATCCGGGAGAGGACGGCCAAAGTGTAATTCTCAACCTGACCGGCGACTTCGACGTCTACAGTTTTGATTCCGGCAGTTCCATTATCGTCGAAATCGCCGAAAAGGAATCCTCCGGGGACGGCGCACAGGCGGCAAAAGAACCGGCGCCAGAAAAAATCGCCAAATCCTCTGGCGCGAAACCTGTGACTTCTGGAAAAAAACTACCGAGCATTCGGGTGCGCGCCGGCCAACATGCCGACTACACCCGCCTGGTTTTCGATTGGCCCAGCAAGGTCAATTATGAACTCAAACAAGACGGTGCTATCGCCACCGTGACGTTCGAACGCGCCGCCACTATTAACGTCAAAACCCTGCAATCAGGCCGCTTGGCGTTTATCGGCGGCGCCCGGGCCGTGGTCCAGGGTGAGCGGTCCAGTGTGACACTGTCGGTTCCCGCGACCTCCAAGGTCCGGCATTTTCTGTCCGGCTCCAAGGTGGTGGTCGATGTCCGGCGACCCAGCGGTTCACAAAAGGCGGCCCCCCTGCCGCCCCTGTCACCGCCGGCCACCGCCGAAAAGAAAACTGAGACGGCTGCCAAGGCTGAAAAAACACCTGACACCGTGAAAGCAAAGCCGCAAGCCCTGGAGAAGGGGAGCACTACGGCGAAGGCCGTAGAAGGCCCGGAACCCGCAAAATCCGCTGCCAAGCCCGCGCTCAAGACAGCAGCCAAGACAGCCCAAGTCGATAAAACCTCGGCGACCGAGGCGGTAAAAACGGCCGCCCTGGGCCAAACCGCTGCACTGGCGGCGCCTGGCTCCTCTTTTGGAAAACCGACCCGCCTGACGCCGTTGTCGGGGAAACCAAAGACGGGCCTGCCACCTTTGCCGCCAACGCCTTCTCAAGCCAGCGTTGAGCCCAAGCCCACCGGTCCGCCCGCCGATGCGGTGACGTTGCGGTTCGATTGGGATGAACCCGTCGGCGCCGCCATTTTCCGCCGCGCCGGCATACTGTGGGTGGCCTTCGACAAGCCGACGGCGATTGATGTCGCCCAATTGCGCGAAGCGGGCAAGAATATCATCAAGGGTATTGAACAAATGGGCACGACCCAGGGAACGGTCCTCCGGCTGTCTACCGTGGACGGTATAAATCCCTCGGTCCGGCGTGACGGCCTGGCCTGGCTTCTCGATTTCCGCAAACAGTCGATCGATGCCCAAACGCCTCTGACGGTCCAGGCGCAGCCCGACTCACCGGTCGGTGCGCGCCTGTTTGTTCCGGTGGCGGAACCCGGAAAACCGATCGGCATTACCGATCCCGAGGTCGGCGATAATCTAATCATCGTGCCGCTTCTGCCTCTCGGACACGGCATGGGCTTGGAATACATCTATCCGCAGGTTCGTTTTTTAGGCACTTCCCAGGGCGTCGTCGTTAAGCCCCGGATCGACGACATCCGGGTGCGTCCTTTGCGCGAAGGGATTGAGGTGACAAGCGGCGGAGAATTGAAAATATCCGCGGTCTCCGCCGAGGCCGAAGCAAACCGCGAAAAGGCCGCCCAAAAGCCGCTGAGCCGCATTCTCGAACTGGAACCCTGGAAGGTTAAAAATATCAACGCCTTCCTGCCCCGGAAATACGAGTTGCTGTATACCATCAGCAAATCCAAAGACGCCGCGCGCGAAGCGACCAGGCTCGATCTGGTGCGCTTCTATTTATCCAATGGGTATCATGCCGAGGCGCTTGCTATTTTGCGCGAAGCCGCCCGCGCCCGTGCCGAGATCGAGCAAGACCCCGAATACCGTGTGTTGAGAGGCGTGGCCAAGTTCATGTTGGGGCGCTATGTAGAGGCCGATAAAGATTTTCTTCATGACAACCTAAGATTCAACGATGAAGTCGCTTTCTGGCGCGCCGCCACCCGCGCCGCCGTTGGCGACATCACCGCCGCCGCATCGGTTCTCAAACGCACGGGCCAGGTCATCCGGCCATATCCGAAAGCCCTGAAAATCCCGATGGGGCAATTGATCGTCGATGCGGCGCTCAAAGTTGGCGATATCAAGCAGGCTCGGTATTTCCTCGAAATCCTTCGCCTCGATACCCTTTCGCCCGAGGAAGCCAGCCGATTGGATTATGAGGAAGGGCGGGCCCTGGAATTGTCCGGCGACTTTGACGCCGCCATCGCCAAGTGGGAGTCCGTTCGTGACGGGCCGCATCGGCCAAGCCGTGCCAAGGCCGTTGTCGCACGCATGGAACTGCTCACCAAGTTGAAACGAATACCCCGCGCGGAAGCGATACGCGAACTTGAGAATGTCCGCTTCGGCTGGCGCGGCAGCGATTTTGAATTCAAACTGCTGCGCCGTCTCGGAACGCTATATCTCGAAGACGGCCAATACCGCAAGGGGCTGGACAGGCTGCGCCAAGCCGCGACCTATTTCCGCACTCACCCGGAAGCCCCGCAGGTGACACTGCAGATGTCCGACGCTTTTTCCAACATGTATCTCGACGATGCCGCCGATGCGTTGCCGCCGGTCCGTGGACGGCGTGCTTTCGCTCAGCATGGGCGACAACATTTCCTATGCGCAAGATGATATCCGGTCGGTCTCAGAATCCAAGGCCCCCTAACGTTAAGGACTTTCAACGGAACGGCTCGGCGCCGTTCCAAACCGAGATTTTAAAGCTTTAAAGGCCGCACCCCGGCCAGATGAACGAAGGAGAAAGAAAATGACATTGTT
>JABMOG010000133.1 GCA_013204265.1 Rhodospirillales bacterium | reverse complement strand
TGGGGCCGTAGCTCAGTTGGGAGAGCGCCACGTTCGCAACGTGGAGGTCAGGGGTTCGATTCCCCTCGGCTCCACCATCAGGCCCGCCCTTACCATCATCAAACCCCTGATTCTTGATTTTGTCGGCAACGCCGACGGGGGTTCCATACCCCCTCGACTCCACCATTAGGATATCAACCACCATGATCGACGCTTATATTCAAATTGTTCTTTGATTATTTAGGATTCCAGAAAAATCATCAAATGGCCATTTAATGGCTAATTATATGTCTTGCATGATATATTGGCGGCGCATATCTTACGGAATTAATCAACAATATATTTGAGTATGGCTCGTGTGAGTAAGACAATGCCCGGCAACAATCCAAACGCGAAATTGTTTAATTCGCTGGCCGACGTCGCCAAGGCGTTGAGCCATCCCGTGCGCCTGGAACTTATGGAGCATCTGGGACAAGGGGAACGCAGCGTCGATACGCTGGCGAAATTGGTGGGTCACAGCTTGGCTAACACATCCCATCACCTCCTGCGCTTGCGCCGGGCCGGCCTGGCAGACGCCAGGAAGGATGGCGTTCGCGTTCTTTACCGGCATTCCGGGGATGATGTGGTGGAACTTCTGGGAAGCTTGCTTAAAACGGCAGAGCGCCACAATGCGGAGGTCGAGCGGGTCTTGTCCGGATACTTCCAAAATCGCGATGACATGGAGGCCCTGTCCCGCGAGGAGCTGCTGCGCCGGGCCATGGACGGCCTCGTTACGGTATTGGACGTGCGGCCCCCCGGTGAATTCGCCGCTGGGCACCTGCCCGGAGCCGTCAACATTCCGCTTTCGGAGCTAGGCAAGCGGCTCAAATACTTGCCCAAGGATATAGAAATTATCGCCTACTGCCGCGGTGCCTATTGCGTTCTGTCGTTTGAGGCGGTGGCCCAATTGCGCAAGGAGGGTTTCAAGGCGCGCAGACTTGAAGAGGGCTTTCCCGAATGGAAGGCGGCAGGCTTGCCCATAGACATCCCCGCATCGTGACCTTCAAGCGGACCGCAACCGTTTTTAAATTTTAATGAGAGGAAGAGCTTGATGGACAAGGTGTTTTTTTACGGCGCGGATGTTTGCCCATTTGCCTATCGGGTCCGCTTGGCTTTGTCCGAGAAAAAAATCAATCACGAGTATGTTCCGGTTGATCTGGAAAACAAACCCGATTGGTTCATGGAGATTTCTCCAGAAGGCGATGTCCCCATCTTGAAATATGGCGACGAAATTGTTTGGGAGAGCAACATCATCAATGAGTTTCTAGAAGACGCCTTTCCCGACATCCCCTTGCTTCCCCTAAACCCTGTCGAACGGTCCCATGCCCGCATTTTGATCGAATACGGCAACAAAAAATTCCAGCCCTGTTTTTGCGATCTTGTCTTCGAGCCTCTCGAATCCAAGCATGAAGCCATCAGGGTGAAGTTGCACGAATCCTTCAAATACCTCGACCAAGAACTGGGAAAGAGACCACAGGGGCCTTATTGGCTGGGTGAAAACATTAGCCTGGTTGATTTGACCCTTTATCCATTCATGGAACAGGCCCCTGTTCTCGCCCACTACCGAGACTTTGAGCTGCCAGGCCCGGACTCGCTACCCCATCTGCATGCCTGGATTGCCACGATGAAAAACCGCCCGTCGGTCCAGGAAAACACGCGCGATATAGAGTTCTATATCGAGGCTTATGAATATTTTGTGGCGTAACCCGTCCTCATAGGTGATCTCGGCGATCAGTCCGGTGTAGGCGTCGGCGCTTGCTGACGGCGAAGTCGCCAATCCCAAAAGGCGGCAAAACAAAGCAAGATGAAACCCGCAAGTTCGACCACGCGGTCATATTGCCCGTACATGACGTATCCGATTGCTGCCGCCCCGATCGCACCGACCAGGACTGGCCAGGGTCGCCGGTGCCGGGCCAGTCCAAGGCCGAGGCCGACGACCGCAAGGCCCGCAAAAGCGACAATGGCACCGGCCCACAACGCCTCATCTAGGGCGATGGCAATGCCGAGCGCGCCGAGCAGACCGATGACCGCAAGGGTTCCGTAGCAGGCGAACAGCGAAAGCCCCGTGGCGACTGCGACAAGCAACTCAAATTTTGAATTCCTGAGTGACATACCCCTTCCCCTTTGCGCCGGCGCATCTGAACGACCGCCATCTATCAACATTGATTGAAACGTGGCGCAAAGTATAGCACCCGTATTTGCCAAAAACCGCCAGATATAAACTCGGCGGGCAACAAACCGGCTCCACCGTCAAGCCTGCCCATTACTTTTTGGCTGACGGCGGATTCCCCGGAATGGGTTCGCCCTGCAGCGACGGATGGGAGCGTCTGTATTGCGGGGGGAAGGCAGCCTCGGCGCCCAGGGCCTCCGCCGCGTGCCACGGCCAGCGCGGCTCAAAGAGCATGCCCCGGGCGAGCGCCACCATATCGGCTTGGCCGGATGCGACAATGGTTTCGGCCTGGAAGGGATCGGTGATCTGGCCCACAGCGATTGTTGTTATTTGAGTGGCTCGGCGCACTGCGGCGGCAAAGCCGGTTTGGTAGCCGGGGCCCGCAATAATCTGCTGGTCTGGCGAGTTGCCGCCGCTGGAGATATCGATAAAGTCGCAGCCGAGGTCCGCGAGGGCCTGCGTAAAGGATATCGTGCCGTCCAAGTCCCAGCCGCCCTCAACCCAATCGGTGGCCGATACGCGTACACCGACGGGAAGGTCATCGGGACAGACGGCGCGAACCGCCTCGAAAATCTCCAGCGGAAACCGTAAGCGGTTTTCCAGACTGCCGCCGTAGGCATCACCGCGTTGGTTGCTCAGTGGCGAGAGAAACTGGTGCAGCAGGTATCCATGGGCGCAGTGGATTTCGATCACGTCAAAGCCTAGGCGGATGGAACGCTTCGCGGCCTCTACAAAACCCTGTTTGATGCGCTCGAGTCCTGCCACATCCAGCGCCGTCGGGACCGGCCAACTATCGCTGTAGGGAAGCGCCGAAGGGCCGAAAGTCTGCCAGCCCCTGGCGTCGCCGGAGGCAAGCGGGGTTCCGCCGTCCCACGGCAATTCTGCCGAACCCTTGCGGCCCGCGTGCCCGAGCTGGATGCCAATGCGGGCGTTGCCATAATCGCGGAAGAACTTTATGACGCGCGCCATTGCGGCCTCGTTGGCGTCAGAATAGAGCCCCGTGCAGCCGGGCGTTATTCGGCCCGCCGCCTCAACGCCCGTCGCCTCGACGAAAACCAGGGCCGCACCTGAAACAGCGTATTGACCGAGATGCATCAAGTGCCAATCGTTCATGCTTCCCTCAATAGCGCTGTACTGACACATGGGAGCGACAATGATGCGGTTTGTTAGCTCCAGGCCGCGAAGGCGGATGGGTTCAAAAAGATGGCTTAGCATGATTTGTCCTGTCTATTGAGAGGCCGGGGTTTAGCCGGTTTTCCGAACGAATTCCGTCAGGATAACAATTTGCTGACCGTTGACGCGGCCTTCTATGTGTTGCGGGTTGTCCATCACCAGTGAAATTCCGCGCACCGCCGTACCGCGCTTGGCGGTGAAACCGGCGCCTTTGACATTCAAATCCTTGATCAAGGTGACCGTATCGCCGGAATTGAGCACTGCGCCGTTGCTATCAAAGTGTTGACCCGTGCTTGTCACAGGGGTTTCCTCATCCAGTGCCTGCGCCCAGGCTTGCGTTTCCTCATCAAGATAGAGCATTTCGAGTTGGTCGCGTGCCCAGGCTTCTGAGCTTAGACGCTTGAGCAACCGCCATGCCATGACCTGGACCGCCGGTACCGGGGTCCACATGCTGTCGCTTAGGCATCGCCAGTGATGGGCATCGATGGTTTCCAGGTTTTCAATTTGTGCGCGGCACGTCTGGCAAATGCATATACACGCATCCGCGCCGCCATCGGAACCGGGGGGAACCTCATAGACGCCGAGATTTTCGGTCGAGACACACAGCTCGCATTTGGATTCGCTGCGCGCTTGCAGGTCGGTTTCTGTACTCATTTTTTTTATTTCTCAGGTGATGGACAGGGTGGCCTGTCAGCCCCCCATGCGCGGCAGGTCGTCGCGGGTTAACGTCAGCCGCACCGCACCCGACAGGTTTTCCAGTACGCGGCCCGCCTCGCCGCCAAGCAGCAGGGAAATAGGCGTCGCCCCCAAGGTTTCGCTTGCCGTTCGCAACCACCGTTGCTGGATGTTTTGCTTGGGCTCTATCTGCGATATTGCCTTGTGCAGGGAAACGACAATCTTGAGGCGGTCGAGAACTTCGGACGCCATCATCGCCGGCGCCTGCGTCCTCCAACTCATTAATTCCGATTCGTCCAGACCCGTAAGGGTGGCCTGTTCCTCCAGCGTCAATCCAAGCCCGTCGACGGCATCGAGAAAATAGTTCACGAACTGCATAAGGCCGATGCGCTGCCAGACCGCGTTGCGTTCCGCAGTCAGGAGAATCTTGCTTAAAGGGGAATTCGCCCGCATCAGGCCGCCATCGGGCGTATCGGTCAAAATGTGCACTACCATGTCGTCGATAGGCATTTCCAACATCGCCTGCCAACGGTCCCACACGGACATCTGGCCGGGGCTTCGTTGGCGGCATTTCTCCAATTCCACCAGCGAGCGGTCTATCAGGTTCGGATGCTCGCGGATAAGGCCCATCAGCGCGCGGTGGAAAATGAGGGCCTTTTCCTCGGTCAAAGAAAACATGGTCAGGAACGCCTAAAAATTAAAAACCAACCGGATACTACCCCTCGCCTTCGATACGGTCCATGTCGGCGTCAGAAAAACCGAAATGGTGGCCTATTTCGTGGATCAGGACATTGCGGATGATGTCAGCCAGGTCAAGGCCGGTTTGCGACCAGTAATCCAAAATCGGGCGGCGGTAGAGAAAGATCATGTCCACGTCCTGCGGCGTATGCGAGACGCTTTTCCGGTCGATGGAAATTCCCTGGTACAGGCCAAGCAGGTCAAACGGGCTTTCCAGCCCCAGTTCCCGTTCCACGTCGGCGTCGGGGAAATCGGCGATGCGGATAACAATATCGGCAGTGTGCCCGGCCAGTTCAATCGGAAGGCGCGCCAATTCCGCCTTGGCGACGGTTTCGAAATCCTCCAATGTCGGCGGGTGGATGGGATGTTTGCGCATGGCCGAACCTTACCCCCGCTTGAAGCCACCGCCAAGGAAACCTATTTGCAAAACTGGGCCGACAACCGAAAGATGGATCATGGCAACATTACTGACCCCCGAAGACCTCGACACCGCGCTGGGCACGCTCATTGGCTGGGCGCGCGCAGACAAACGCGATGCCATTTGTAAAACTTTCAAATTCGCCGACTTCAACCAGGCCTTCGGTTTCATGACCCTGGTCGCCGCCAAGGCCGAGGCCATGAACCACCATCCCGAATGGTTCAACGTCTATGCCAGGGTCGATGTCACGCTGGCCACCCACGACGCCGGCGGGGTCACGGAGTTGGATATTGAACTGGCCGGATTTATGGATGAAGCCTCGGCGGTGTGATGCCGCCGGTTGCACCAGCGTTCCTGCGATTCCATACTGAGGTCGGCCCAACCAGCGCGAACCTGTCCATGAACACACACGTCAACACGCCCCTGTGGCAACCGAGCGAAGATCGTATCCGCCAAACCAACATGACCGCGTTCATGGCGGCAGTGGCGGAACGCTGGGGCATTGAAGTTCCTGACACCGATGTTCTGCATCAATTTTCCGTCACGGAGCGCGAGAAGTTCTGGCAAAGCGTCATCGATTTCGCTGACATCCGAGCCGAAAACTGGGGTGAGCGCATCCTGGTCGACGGCGACAAAATGCCGGGCGCGCAGTGGTTTCCCGATGCCAGGTTGAATTTCGCCGAAAACATGCTGACGCTTCCCGGTGGCGTCGATACGGACGCCGAGGCGATGGTGTTTAGAGGCGAAGATGCGGTCCAGCGCCGCCTGACATTCCGCGAGGTTGAGGCTCTGGTGTCGGTGCTGCGCCAGGCACTGAGCGCAGCGGGGGTGAAAATCGGCGACCGGGTTGCGGGCTACCTTCCCAACATGCCGGAAACCATCATCGCCATGCTCGCCACCAACAGTCTGGGCGCGGTGTGGTCGTCGTGTTCGCCTGATTTCGGCGCCCGCGGCGTGCTCGACCGATTGGGCCAGATTGCGCCTAAGGTACTGATTGGCGTCGATGGATATTATTATAACGGCAAGCGTCACGACAGCCTGGCCAAGCTCAGTGAAATCGCCTCCGGACTTGCCGGACTGCAAACGACGGTGATCATCCCTTACGGCGACATCGCGCCTTCCGACATAGACTTGGGCATCGTTCCGGGTGCCGTCTGGATTGACGATTTCACCGCCCCGTTCCAGCCCGGCGACATTGTGTTCGCGCAACTGCCTTTTGACCATCCGCTGTACATTTTGTTTTCGTCGGGCACCACGGGCGCGCCCAAATGCATCGTCCATTCCCAGGGCGGCGCGTTGCTCAAACACGCGTCGGAACAAATTCTCCATTGCAACATCAAACCCGGCGACCGGGTGTTTTTCTTCACCACCTGCGGCTGGATGATGTGGAACTGGCTGGTCTCCGCCATGGGCTGGGGGGCGACGCTGTTGCTGTACGACGGATCGCCCTTCTATCCGTCACCCAACGCCTTGTTCGATTTTGCCGAGGCGGAGAGAATGACCCTGTTCGGGACCTCCGCCAAATTCATCGACTCTATGGCCCAGGCCGGGTGCGCACCGGCCGAAACCCATGACCTGGGCGCGCTCAAAACATTCTGTTCGACCGGCTCGCCCCTGGTCGCGGAAGGTTTCGATTACGTCTATGACAAAGTATTACGCGACACCCCCTTGGTGTCTTTTTCGGGCGGCACCGACATTATGGGATGTTTCTGCGGCGGCGACCCCACCAAACCGGTGTGGCGCGGCGAGATTCAGGCCCCCATGCTGGGCATGGCGATTGACGTGTTCGATGACAACGGCCATTCCTTAGCCGGTGAAAAAGGCGAGTTGGTCTGCACCAAGGCGTTCCCATCGATGCCGGTGGGGTTCTGGAACGACCCCGATGGCAGTCGCTACCGCGCCGCCTATTTTGAAGCCTACCCGAATGTCTGGACCCACGGTGATTACATCGCATGGACCTCGCACGGCGGCATTGTCATTTACGGGCGGTCCGACGCGACGCTCAACCCCGGCGGCGTGCGCATCGGCACGGCGGAGATTTACCGCCAGGTTGAACGCCTCGATGAGGTTGTCGAATCCATCGTCATCGGCCAGGACTGGGAAAACGATGTTCGCGTGGTGCTGTTCGTCGTGCTATCCGGCGGACTGACCCTGGACGAAGACCTGACCAAACGCATCAAGGCCCAAATTCGCGTCAACTGCACGCCCCGCCATGTCCCTGCCGTGGTCGTCCAGGTCGCCGACATTCCGCGCACCAAGTCGGGCAAGATCACCGAATTGGCGGTGCGCGACATCGTCCACGGG
>JABMOG010000132.1 GCA_013204265.1 Rhodospirillales bacterium | reverse complement strand
CGAACTTTGTTCGGCTTCGAAAACTGCGTCTTCCATGTGTAAAGCGACTTCGTGCTAATCCCCAACCGCTCGGCAACATCGCTGACCGAGTAGCCCCGATCAACGACCTGCGAAACCGCGTCCTTCTTGAAGTCATCACTAAAACGAATGCCTGACATTGTATCTCTCCCTTGCTTCTAAAATTACCAAGCAAGGCGTCTACAAATCTAGGGGCATCTCAATCTGACGAAATGCAGGAAAGAAGGCCTTTGGCTCTTTGCCTGCATGGCTTCGTAGTAGCACCTGGAAAATTTAGTCAAAATTGAAGGAAGGATCGGTTGATGTGGCGTCGATTTTACCGGTCCATCTGGCGTCTGGTCGAAGCCGCCATGCTGGTTTTGATATGGCCGCTGAACCAGGTTTTCGCCGTTCTATTTCGAAACCGCGTCAGGCCCCGTTCGGTCCTGCACATCTGCTATCCGGTTCATGTTGTCCATTACACGGTGGTGCTGTTGCGCCAACACGGGTTCGACGCCGCCTATATGGCCCTGGGGGATTCCGAGGACTGGACGGAATGCGATTACCGGTTCCGTCGTTATGCCAAGTGGATGCCATTGACGCTGACCGAATTCTGGTGGTTTTGGCGCGTCGTTTCACGCTACCAGACACTTTATCTGCACTATATGAAAGGCATCAGCGAGGCCGGTTGGGAGTGGCCGATCCTGAAACGCATGGGACGGCGGATCGTCGTTTATCACAGTGGCTGCGAGATTCGCGACCGTGACAGGAACATGCATCTTCATCCGGAGATGAATATCTGTCAGGACTGTGATTACAATGCTTTGATCTGTACCAGCCCGCACAATCATCTGCTCAAAAGACTGACCCGGCGGTATGCCGACCTGGAGTTGATCACCACCCCCGATATGCGGGACTTCGTGCCGCACGGACTGCATTTTCCGTTCTTTTCTCCGCTAGAGGATGTGATACCCCCCCGCACCCGTTCGTACTGGCCGGAGAACAAGTCTTTTCGCATCGTCCATGTCACCAACCATCCGGGGATTGAGGGCACGAAACACATCGAGGCGGCCGTCTAGGCACTGAAAAATAAAGGATACCCGGTCGAGTTTCAATTCCTGCGGCGGGTTCCCTACGACCAGGTTCTGGCGGCATTCGCCGAGGCGGACCTGGCCATCGGCAAAATGAAAATGGGCTATTACGCCAATGCGCAAATCGAAGCGATGTGCTGCGGAACGCCGACGGTTACCCACGTGCGAGAAGAATTGATGACAGATGCGCTACGTGACAGTGCCCTCATATTTTCCTCACTCGACCGTCTAGAAGGGACGATCGAACATTTCATCACCCAACCGGAGGTCCTGGCGATGCACCGCGAGCGGGTTGTTGCCAGCGCCCGGCGCCTGCACGATAACGACGCGTTGGCGGGATGGTTGATAGAGATGTATGAGGACCTGAACCGTGGCTTGACCCACGCGGAAATCGCTGAGCGGCGAGGTGGGCGGTAAATGAAGTTAGAAGAAAATGCACTCCTCCGGCACGATCACCTGAGCGGCGAATGGTCCGATAGGTACTATGCCGGGCGGTTCCCTCGGAACATGGACGAATATGACATCTGGAAACGCCACCGGTTGTATCTTGAATTTCTTGAGCGGATCGGGCCTCTCGGTAGCGCCCTTGAGGTCGGCTGCGGTACCGGCGACAATATTGCCAAGTGCACCGCCGCCGTTCGCCTTGGCATCGATGTCTCTGAGCGCATGATCAAAAATGCTGGCCAGGTCCATAAGGATATCGAATTTTCCGTCATGGACATCTTGGATGGTAGCCTCACAACGGTTTACGACGTGGTCATTTGTCTGGGCGTTATCCAATATGTCAGCGATCATCGGCGGTTTCTTGATGCCGTGGTCGAACGGGTCGCGGACAACGGCTACCTGGTTCTGTCTTTCCCCAATAAAAACAGCCTGTTTCGCCAAATGCATTATCTGGGTGGGGGTACTGCCGGTAAGCAGAAGGACCACCTCAAAGATGAAATTTGCGGGCTCCTCGAGGAAAGGGGTTTTATCGCCGAGCGCCTTCGTGCGCATTCTTCCGCCCTGCCGGGAACAAGTCGGCTTTTGGCACCGTTTAACCTTCTGGCCACCTTTGCTCTCGATGGTTGGTATTCGGTGATTGGCGATGGTGCCCTAGCGGATCGGCTGGCTTATTCGTACCTCGGCCTGTTTCGGAAAAGCTGATCAGTTCATGCGCATTTGCCTAATCGGGAACGCAAGCAGCGTCCATGTCACAACACGGGCCAGCGCCTTCGCCAGCAACGGCCATGATGTTGTCTTGGTATCCGAGAAACCGGCGCAGGCGACCGACGTGTCGATACGCGCACCCAACAACCGGGGCCTGCCGGGGTTTAGGGCTTTCGGCATGCTCCGCCAGTTGGCAAAGATGCTCCGCGAAGAAAGCGCCGATATCTACCACGTTCATTACGCGACCGGGTACGGCGCCTGGCTCACCGCCGCCCTTGGGCTCAAGCCTCTGGTGGTGAGCGTCATGGGCGGTGACGTTTTGTTCGATGAGCAAATGCCGCAAACGTGGATGGCCCGTTGGTTGACGCGTAAGCTTGTATGCGGGGCGGACCTGGTCACCTCAAAATCAGCGTATTTGACAAAGCATCTGCGGGAGATGGGAGTCGATCCGGAGAGGATTTTGCCGGTGGTTTGGGGGGTGGATTTGGAACGGTTTAGCCGCCAGGACGCTACCGCATTGCGCAAGCGCCTGCGTATATCCGAATCTTCGCCGGTCATTTTGAGCCCGCGGATTCTTCTGCCACTCTATAATATTGATCTCATCATCGCTGCTTTTGCCGAGGTTCTCAGCGATCATCCGGATGCGGTTCTGGTGGTGACCGGGCATCGCGCCGACGAGGACTACCAACACGGTCTCGCCAACCAGGTCGAGGAACTCGGTATTGCCGAGAACGTTCGTTTCGTTGGCCCCGTGCCTCCGCAAGAAATGCCGTTATTTTACAGCATGGCGGAGCTTTCCGTTGGCTTGGCATCCTCTGACGGTATGCCGCAAACTATGTTTGAAGCGATGGCCTGCGGCGTACCGAGTGTGATGACCAGACTCAAACGATACGAGGAGTTCGTCAAACATGGTGAAAGTGCGTGGTTGGTGGATCTGGAACCACGCATGATCGGCGCTGCAATTTCACAGTTGCTCGCGGACGAACCGCTCAGGAACAGGATTGCCGAGGCCGGGCGGCAAATCGTCGCGACCCGCGCAGATTTGACGGTTGAGGTTGCGCGCATGGACGAGGCCCTAACAGCGCTCATTTCCCGCGCCTCAGAAGAAAACCCTACGCCGGCCCAAAGGCCCGTTGACGTGGGTATGGTATTGGCGATCTTGATTGTTGCGATTGAATTTGGATTGAATAAATTTTCCAGCCGTTTTCAGGATATGAAAACCAAGGGGCGGTTGGCCTAGGGGGAAATTTGCTTATTCCCAATCCGGAAATTTCCAAGAACATGATCAG
The DNA here is from genome assembly GCA_013204265.1 of Rhodospirillales bacterium. GTDB lineage: Bacteria > Pseudomonadota > Alphaproteobacteria > Rhodospirillales > Casp-alpha2 > Casp-alpha2. The sequence goes on along the minus strand of JABMOG010000132.1, from coordinate 4,798 downwards.
AAAAAAAATTAAAAATGTCGCGCCCTTCATTATTTCTCCAATCGTGCTTGGCTCTGCCTTCACCATGGGCGTTGCAGGCATCGCCCCCTATGTGGGGTTGGGCATGGGGAAGAATTTTTTTCTCAATCCTGTGTTAGGAGTGACGCAGGAAACGATGTTTAATTTGGGGCTGACCGGTTTTTTATTGTCTGGGCTGGCTCTTGCCGTATACGTGTTGGGCTTTATGCTCACCGGCTACCGAAGCAGCCATTCCGGACAAAATACAGCATTGATCCGTCAAATTAATTTTGCCATGCATTTCTGGCGGGCAATTAACCGGGATTGGGTCGTTGTAATTTTACTGATCCCGTTTGCGATTTATGTATCTGTATTTGCCCTGTATTCCCTACCTGGGATTCCATGGATGGCGCCGGACAGCATGACGTACATCGGATTCAGTCCGATACGCACACTCCTTTACCCATTACTTTTGCGGGTCATCGCCCTGTTCTTTGACCAACCAATTATGCTGGTGGCGGTTCCGCTCTTGATGGGGCTGACGGCGACGGTATTTCTTGCAGAAATCGCGCAAAGATTGATACGCAATGTCTTGGTGTCATTTTCCGCCGGTCTGCTGCTCCTATTCAACTGGCCATTGATTGAACACGCGGTCTACTTGTTGAGCGATTACAGCTTTTATGCGTTTTACACGGTGACCCTCGGGATTGTCCTGATAGCCATCCGAGATCCGCGGCCAAGGTGGCTCATGCTTATTGCGGTTTTCGGCGTTTTGACGATGGCGGTTCGGCCAATTGGATTTGTCGTTTTCATTGCTATCCCGTTTCTCTTGATGACCGATTGGCGTCTTTGGCGGCGTGTGACTGCATATTTGATAGTGCCGCTGATCCTTCTTTGCCTAGCCGTGTCGAGTATAAATTGGGTGGTATTTGATTATTTTGCCATGTCCCGGTTCAGCGGATATCCGGTGGGGAGCAACACAGCCCTTTTGCTCAAACCCGATACGCCTACCCAACATCCAGAATTGCGCGACAGGATTGTTGAATTTGCGAAACCTTACAAAGAGGAAATTGCCGGTATAAAAGGAACCCACGAGAGATTCCGTCAGGTGGTAAATACGGGAAATCCTCTGATCTCGGGTGTCGGTGATATCACAATCAGATATGGCCGGGAAAAGGGGCTGGTCACCTATTCCAATACCGAAACCCATAAACGTCTTGTTTCTTACCTGAATTCCCTGTCGCCGCTCAATCGGACGCTGGCCGAAATCCCTATTCAGGTAAGTCCCAGGTGGGCGTGGATTGATGAAACCCTGTATAAATTGGGACGCCAAGCACACCTCAACAACACTCCCGACCTCATGAGACTGAGCGCGTTGAAGATGTGGTTTTCCTGGAAATCGGTAGTTACCAGTTACGGAGTGAAATCAAACTTTCGGGTTCAGGCTCCGTTTACTCCCGGCGCCAAAGGCCTAGGCATTTCCCTTTCGGTCACTGATCCGCCTCGGGAGGATATACCGTTTGTTAATGTTGACACTTTTAACCTCATCGATGGCCTGATCAGGAAATTGGGGCGGAGAGTCTCTCTACCGCTCATTGTGGCTCTGGTTACCGTGTTCACTGTTGTGCTGATGGTATTTCAGCTTATTCGCCGACAGGCGGTGAGCCCTGTGACTGCTGGTTTGGCCTTCCTCGGATCGGTGACAGTTCTCTATCACCTTATTGTCAGCGTCGCGCAATTTCCTATTGGCCGTTTTTTTGTGGTCGTGCAGGGCGGTCCGGGTTTGCTGCTTTTTTCACCACTGTTGGCGATGCCATTGATGTACAAATTAGGCGCTGATTGGGTGAAAGCCCGTGACAATGGCTCCCGGCCGCAGGAGATTGATTGAACATGTGCGGTATCGCCGGAATCCTGAATTTTAACGGTGAGCCCGATGCCGCCACCGTCGAAAAAATGGTAGCGGCGTTGATTCATCGTGGCCCGGACCATCAGGCCGTGGTTCGACAGTCGTCGATCTGCCTTGGCCATACGCGGTTGGCGATAATTGACCCCGACCCGTCGAGTAACCAGCCCCTTTGCCTTGAGGATGCAGGGTTGTGGATCGTGTTCAACGGCGAGATCTACAATTTCCGTGACTTGAGAAAGGAACTGGAATCTCACGGCGCGGTGTTTCAAACCAACGGTGATACCGAAGTTATCTTGCACGCCTATGCTAAATGGGGGCTGGATTGCTTCGAGAAGTTTAATGGCATGTTCGCACTGGCGATTTGGGACGAGCACAAACGGCGTCTGGTTCTTGCCCGCGACCGGGCCGGGAAAAAGCCGCTGTTCTTCCAGCGCCTCGGTGACGGTGGGATTGCGTTTGCATCCGAGTTGAAGGCGCTTCGGCTGCACCCAGACGTTTCCGCAACCGTCAATCCGCTGGCGCTTGGTCACTTCCTGTCGCTCAACTACACCCTGACCGATCAATGCATTCTGGCTGGGGTCGAGAAATTGCCGCCGGCTCATTATCTTGTCCTTGATCAGGGGGCGGCGCCGAAAATTGAGGAGTATTGGGAATATTCAAGCTTCTTTCAGCAGAAAAGGCATTTCCGGAACGAAGACGAAGCGGCCGAGGAGTTGCGCGCCCTTATTGACGATGCGGTGCGCCTTCGCCTCGTCAGCGACGTGCCGCTGGGTGCATTCCTGAGTGGCGGGCTGGACTCGGCAAGCATCGTCGGGGCCATGGCCACCCTCCAGCCGGCGGCACAAACCAAGACCTTCAGCACCGGGTTCGCGGAAAAAACCTTCAACGAACTGTCGGAGGCCGGCGATCTGGCGTCTTCCTTCGGCGTTGATCACCATGGCAAGATCGTCGATGCTGACATGGTGGGAATTCTGCCATTACTGGTGAAGATGGCCGACGAGCCATTCGCCGACACGTCGATGATACCTTTTTATTATCTCTCCCAGCATGCGCGCGAGGCGGTGACCGTATGCTTATCGTGCGACGGTGGCGACGAAATGTTCGCCGGCTACGAAACCTACGTGGCGGACCGCCTTCATTACGCCCTGGGCTGGGTTCCCCCGGCGGTTGCCGCCGGCCTTGTCGCAGTCGTGGACGGGATTTTGCCGGTGAGCTTCGACAAGGTCAGCTTTGATTTCAAACTGCGCCGGTTCCTTGGCGGCCTTGGGCATTCAATGAGGCGGGCGCACTATTCGTGGCGTGAGATTTTCTCCGACGAGGAGCGGACTAGGTTGCTGCGCCCGGAAGTCATAGAGGCGGTGAGCAAAAGGAGCGCCTTCGAAATCTTCGAGCGCCATTTCGATCGTGTCGCCGACTGCCATTACATCGACCAAGCCTTATATGTCGACGCCAAGACGTTCATGGTTGACGATATTCTGGTGAAAGTGGACCGGGCGAGCATGGCGCACTCCCTTGAGGTCAGGGCTCCGTTGCTTGATTATCGGGTGATGGAATTTGCCGCCTCCCTGCCTGTCGAATACAAGCTTAATGGATTGCGGAAGAAATCCGTTCTCAAGACATCCCAGGCCGGTCGCTTGCCAAACGCAGTGCTCGGTCGGAAAAAAAGTGGATTCAACGCGCCGGTGTCCCAGTGGTTTAATGGCCCGCTGGGCGAACAGGTGCGGGAATGGACGTCGAATCGGAAAATGGCGGAATGGTTTGACCTCACCTACATCGATGGGCTTTGGCATCAGCATCATTCGCGTCGGAAGGATAACGGCTTGCAGCTTCTGGGGCTTGCCTCCCTTGGTCTGTGGCTGGAGAATTCATAAATGCATAAGTCCGTTCTCGTCACTGGAGGGGCCGGCTATATCGGCAGCCACGCGGCCTGGGCGCTCATTGACGCAGGCATCAATGTTGTCGTTCTCGATAACCTATCGACCGGATTTGAATGGCTGGTTCCCGCAGCCGCCACATTCATTAAGGGGGATGTCGGCGATAGAGAATTCGTGCGCAGCCAGTTGCGCAACCATGAAATCGCGGCAGTCATGCACTTCGCCGGGTCGATCATCGTTGCGGAATCGATCATTGACCCGCTGAAGTACTATCGCAACAACACGTCGGCGAGCCGGAATCTTATCGAGGCCTGTATCGACGAAGGCGTTGATAAATTCATTTTCTCTTCAACCGCCGCCGTTTATGGAAATTCCGACCGGGTTTTCGTTGACGAAGAAACGCCGACACTCCCGCTCAGCCCTTATGGGAATTCAAAACTTGCAACGGAGTGGATGTTGCGGGATATCTCGGCGGCGACGCCGCTCCGCCACGTCACCTTGCGCTACTTCAACGTCGCGGGCGCCGATCCAGAGGGAAGGTCGGGACAAGCGACACCGAAGGCCATGAGCCTGTTCAAGGCCGCCTGCGAGGCCGCCACAGGGCGGCGGCAGGGAATAGAGATATTCGGCGATAACTACGCGACGCCCGATGGAACGTGTGTCCGCGATTTCATTCACGTTTCGGATCTGGCCCAGGCCCATTTGGCGGCTCTCGCCTACCTTGAAGGAAATGAAGAAAGCACTACCCTCAACTGTGGTTACGGGCAGGGCTATTCGGTGCGGGAAGTTCTCGACGTTTTTGCAAACGTATCCGGACAACCGCTCGATATCTCTGTTGGTGGGCGCAGAACCGGCGATATTGAGCAAATCGTTGCGGATAACGCGAAAATTTTAAAGACCCTCGATTGGACGCCACGCCACGAGGATATCGAGGCGATGGTGCGAACGGCGCTGGGGTGGGAGAAGGACTTGCTGGAAAAGGGTTGATAACCTTGCCTTCCATAGAAACCGTATCATGCAT
>JABMOG010000131.1 GCA_013204265.1 Rhodospirillales bacterium | reverse complement strand
GCCAGTGATTTATAAGCGGCCATCAGGCCGGGGTACTTGCCGACGATGGCAATTGAGACCTCACCCTCGGGTTTGGTCACGCGCTCAATGATGTCGGTCCAGCGGCTCAGGTTCGGGGCCGGTGCGTCAATGTTGAAATGGCGGCAGACCTGCTCGTCGAGGCCTTCCTTGTGGTAACTGAGGGGCACTTTGTAGATGGTTTCGACATCCAGGGCGGGGATCACGGCTTCTTCGCGGACGTTACAGAACTGGGCAATCTTGCGGCGCTCAGCATCGGGGATGGGGCGGTCGGCTCGGCACAGCAGAACATCGGGCTGAATGCCCACGCTCAACAATTCTTTGACCGAATGCTGCGTTGGTTTGGTTTTCAATTCCCCGGCCGTATGTATGTACGGGATCAGCGTCAAATGCAGATACATGGTGTTTTCGCGACCGAGATCGTTGCGCAATTGGCGGATCGCTTCGAGGAACGGCAGCCCTTCGATATCGCCAACGGTGCCGCCGATTTCGCAGAGAATGAAATCTTCATCGTCCAGGTCACTGGTGACGAAATTCTTGAGGGCGTCGGTGACATGGGGAATGACCTGGATCGTCGCGCCCAGGTAATCGCCCCGGCGTTCCTTAGCAATAACGTCGGAATAAATACGGCCTGTGGTTACGTTGTCGCTTTGACGCGACGCGACGCCAGTGAAGCGTTCGTAATGACCGAGATCGAGGTCGGTTTCGGCGCCGTCGTCGGTGACATAAACCTCGCCGTGCTGATAGGGCGACATGGTACCCGGGTCAACGTTGAGGTAAGGGTCCAGTTTGCGCAGCCGGACTTTGAATCCGCGCGCTTGGAGAAGCGCGCCGAGGGCGGCTGATGCAAGGCCTTTTCCGAGGGAGGAAACCACGCCGCCGGTGATGAAGATGTACCGCGTCATGGACGTGTACTGTATAGCAAACTTTCGGAATGCAAAATCAAAAGAGACGGTGATGGCTCCGACGCGCTGATTTTTTTATCCCGGGATCGACTCAAGGCCCGGAATTCCTACTTGGCGAGGGGTACGGAGGGCTCAGACGGCTTGGCTGGGGCTGTGCTCGCAGGCTGAGGCTTATCCAGTATGGAACCCTGTTCGCGGTCACCGGAGGCGAGAATCGCCAACGTAAGGCTGGTCACCATAAATGCCGCCGCGATGATTGCCGTTGTGCGGGTCAACAGGTCGGCGGCTGCACGGCCGGTCATGAAACCGCCCATTCCACCACCGCCACCGCCGCTGCCGCCAATGCCCAGGCCGCCGCCTTCGCTGCGCTGAATGAGGATAATGCCGACAAGGCCGACGGCCAAAAGCAAATGAATGACGAGGATGACCGTGGTCATGAAACTATCGATTCTTTCACCAATTCCTGCCTCGCACTCGAATTCGGGGCTGGATGTTTAATACCCTACGCCGCGCTTTTTAGTCTTTCCTGCCCGCAATGGCTAGACACAACTTTGTGCAATGGCCCAAAAATCTTCCGCCTTGAGGCTGGCGCCGCCGATCAGGCCGCCATCAACATCGGCCAGGGCTATCAGGTCGCGGGCATTTTCGGGCTTCATGGAGCCGCCATAAAGCAAACGAATACCGTCCGCCTGCACTTCGCCCAAAGCCTTGGTAAGTTCAGCCCGGATCAGGGCATGTACTTCCTGGACTTCGTCCAGTGAAGGTGTGCGCCCAGTGCCGATGGCCCACACTGGCTCATACGCAATGACCGTGTTGGTCGCCGCCGCGCCGTCGGGTAAGGAGCCCGACAGTTGTGTTTTTACGACTTCGAAGGTTTGTCCCGCGTCACGTTGTTCCTCTGTTTCGCCGATGCAGATGATGGCGGTCAAGCCAGATGCCTGGGTAGCGGCGGCCTTGGCTTTTACCTCACCGTCGGTTTCACCGTGGTCAGCGCGCCGTTCGGAATGGCCGACAATTATAAAGCTGCAGCCGAGGTCGCTCAGCATCGCGGTGCTGATGTCGCCGGTATGGGCACCTTTTTCCTGCGCGTGGCAATCCTGGGCGCCCAGGGCGATTGCACTGTCGGCGAGAGCCTCCCCTACCCCCGCCACCAGGGTAAAGGGCGGGCAGACACACATATCAAAGACCGGGTCGGTTTCTGCCTTCATGTTTTGTGCCAAAGCTTCGGCTAAGGATAGGCCATCGGATGTTAGGCCATTCATTTTCCAGTTTCCGGCGATGAGAGGGCGGCGGTCTTGCGGCATGGGATTGTTTCCAATCGTATTGTGAACAGGGGTGTTTCATTATGGCGATGTTATGTATCACAATATACAGAGGGCCCAAAACATCGAAAATCCGGGTTGCGGGTATTTGGGTGCGCACCTATGATGCCGCGCACCTTGCCTTAATGTCTGTTTTCTCCGGGGGTTTTCATCTGGGGCAAGAATTTATCTGGTCCAATTTATTGAGTATTGTATAGCCATGCTGACCTCTATGAGAAAACACTCCCAGTCCATTGTCGTGAAGATTATGGCCGGCCTTCTTGTCGCCAGTTTTGCGGTTTGGGGGGTCGAGGACATGTTCACCATCGTGACCTCGAGTTCGTCGGCGATTTTCAAGGTCGGCGATATTGAGGGAGACCCGACTACAATAGAAAACGAGGTAAGAGGCGAAATAAATCGCCTAAGCCCGCTTTTCGGCAACAAGTTTGGATTTGAACAGGCCAAGACCTTCGGGATTGTGGAAATGGTGCTTCAGCGCCAGATCAATGACAGCGCCTTACTCCTTGGAGCGAAAGAGTTCGGCATAGAAATCAGTGATAATCTGGTTCGCGGGAAAATTCGTCAAACTTCTGGTTTTCAGGGGTTGGGTGGGTTTGACCGGAATCGTTTTCAGCAGATTTTGAGAAGTAATTCCATGACCGAGGCCGGCTATATCGCCAATGCCCGCAAGCAAATGAGCCGTGCGCATCTTTTCGACAGCTTTTCCTCGGAAACGGCGCCTCGGAAGCTTGTTGAATCTGTATATCGCTACCGGCAGGAAAAAAGGACAGCCGAAACGGTCTTTATTTCCGATAGCCTCCAGCAGGGAATTCCCGATCCAGGCGAAGGGGAACTTGTAAAACTCCATAAAGACCAGGCCGCACGTTTCACGTCTCCAGAATATCGCGCCATATCTGTTATCCGGCTTGAAGCTGCCGGTCTTGCTGCGGAAATTTCCATTTCTGATGGCGAAATCAAACAAGCCTATGAAGCCCGGGAAGACGAATTCACAAAGAAGGAATTTCGCCAGGTAAAGCAAATGATCTTTTCCGAGGAAAAGGACGCCCAAAAGGCGGCAGCGGCTTTGTCTCAAGGCAACGATTTTGCCAAGGTGGCGAAGGAAATCGCAAAGATGGATGCCAGTGCGATCGACCTTGGTAAGATAACCCATGCCCACTTACCTTTCCCCAAACTTGCGGACGTGGTTTTCGCCCTCAGGGCGGGCGAAAACAGCGCCCTGCTAAAAAGCCCATTGGGCTGGCACCTTTTCCGGGTTGATGCAATTGAAGCGGGGGGAGTGAAAACCCTGGATGAAGTTCGCGACGACTTGCGCAAAACCATTGCCCGCGAAAAAGCCGTCGACAGCCTTTATGAATTGGCCAACAAACTTGAGGATTCTCTGGGTGGTGGCGCGACATTGGAAGAATCCGCAAGGCTATTAAATTTGAAGGTCCAGAAAATCGCTGCTGTGGACAAAGGCGGTAAAAAGCCGGACGGCTCTCTTATCAAAACCCTTCCCGCCGGTGATTTTTTGAACATAGCTTTCGCAACGGATGAGGGTTCGGAAAGCCCGCTCAGCGAAACCGGGGCTGATGGATATTTCCTGCTCAGGGTCGATGGGGTAACGCTGCCTGCGCTTAAACCCTTGAAATCAGTTAGGGCCGAAGTTGTTCAGGCCTGGAAAGACCAAAAACGGGCAGAAAAATCCGAAGCATCCGCCAAGGTGATTGTCGACCGCGTCAACGCTGGCGTTACGTTGGCGGCAATTGCTGCTGAGACGGGGCTGGAGATAAAGACAACAGCGAAACTGCTCCGTCAGCCGGAAAACGATCAAACCGGAATTCCTCAAGCCTTGGCCGACAAAATTTTCGGGCTTTCCAAAGGCCACGCCGCCTTGGCCAGGAGCGAAGCCGGGTATACGGTTGCCAGCCTGAAGGAAATCACCGCCGCCAATCCTGAGGCCGACAAGGCCGGCGTTGATGCGCTTTCAGGCCAGCTTGCGCAATCTCTCAGAAACGACGTCTACGCCCAATTGGCGTTCGCCTTGCGCGACCGTTTCGGCGTTAGCGTTAACCGTGATGTCGTCTCCAGCCTCTTTACCGGGGCGGCCCGCGGCCGGAGACGTTGAACCTGACCGTGCAGACAAATCCCGAATTTTCCGAATTTTCCGAAGTTTATGGTGGCGACGGCCATGGACGCGCGCAAGTCGTCTGGACGACTTTGATTTCGGATTTGGAAACGCCCGTCTCAGCCATGCTGAAACTGGCTAAGGGACAACCCAACAGTTTCCTTCTCGAGTCCGTCGAAGGAGGCGCCAGCCGTGGCCGTTATTCGTTTATCGGCCTGCGTCCTGACCTGATTTGGCGTTGCTTCGGGGACCGGGCCGAAATCAACCGTAGTGTAACGAATACTTCCGAGGCTTACTTCCCCTGCCCCGTGGCCGAGGCCTCGGGCGCTATCGAGTCCCTGCGCGCCCTGGTCAAGGAATCCCGGATTGACGTTCCCGGCGACCTGCCGCCGATGGCGTCGGGTCTGGTCGGCTATATGGCCTATGACATGGTGCGGTTGGTGGAAAAACTGCCCGACAACAATCCCGATGTAATTGGCGCACCCGATAGTATTTTCCTGAGGCCGACGGTAATGGCCGTGTTCGATTCGTTGAAAGACACGGTCACCATCATTACCCCCGTTTGGCCGCAACCGGGAGTGAATGCCGAGGTTGCTTATGACGCGGCGGTGGAACGGCTGGCCGTAGTCGTGAGCGACTTCGATGCGGTCTCGTCTCCCCATTCGGCCGAGGCGCCGGTCGATCAGGTGAAGCCGGAAGCGGTATCCAACATGACCCGCGAGGCCTTCCATGGGATGGTCAAAAAAGCAGTTGAATACATCAACGCCGGCGACGCCTTCCAGGTTGTTCCCTCGCAACGCTTCAAGATGCCGTTCACGCTGCCAGCGATTTCCTTTTACCGGGCGTTGCGACGGCTTAACCCATCTCCGTTTTTGTTTTTCCTCGACTTCGGGGATTTCTCCGTCGTCGGCTCAAGCCCGGAAATTCTGGTTCGGGTCCGGGATGGCAAAGTCACCCTGAGGCCGCTGGCTGGAACCCGTAAGCGCGGTGCGACGCCGGAGGAGGACGCAGCCCTGGCCGAAGACCTGTTGGCGGACCCTAAGGAAATTGCCGAGCACTTGATGCTGCTCGATCTGGGCCGTAACGATGTTGGCCGAGTTGCCAAAGTCGGCACGGTCGAGGTCACGGAGCAGTTTATCATCGAGTACTATTCCCACGTCATGCATATAGCGTCCAACGTGGACGGTGAACTCGACCCGCGCTTTGATGCCATCGACGCCTTGTTGGCCGGGTTTCCGGCGGGCACGGTGTCGGGCGCGCCGAAGGTCCGCGCCATGGAAATCATCGACGAATTGGAACCGGAACGGCGCGGCGTGTATTCCGGTTGCATAGGTTACTTCGGCGCCAACGGCGACATGGACACCTGCATCGCCCTGCGCACCGCCGTCCTCAAAGATGGCCTTCTGTACGTTC
>JABMOG010000003.1 GCA_013204265.1 Rhodospirillales bacterium | reverse complement strand
CTCGTCAGCTAAAACAACACAATCAATTTCAACGCCCCCGATTTTCATAGAGCCCTTAGCTAAAGCAATGGGTATTTCGTCAGGCGTTTCAAATCCCGGAAGGGCCGTAGACTCTAATATCTTCCCCTTCTCTCCCTGCCTTACAACGGCGCCGGCAACACCATCGAAGGGGGCGTCTATCGGCTCAATAATTTTATCTGTTTTTTCAGGCATTAATCAGCTCCTTATAAGTCAAACGGTGTCCAACCATCCTGCCAGCAGTCATTTCGATAAACTGCATGGTGCCAACATTGGCTGTGTTGTGGCGGAATGAAAATTCGTTCACATAGCGGTGCAAGTGCTTCACGCTCATGTGGTGATAGATGCCGTAGTATCCGCGCTTCAACAGCGCCCAGAAGCTTTCAATGCCGTTTGTGTGGGCTTGGTCGCGGACGTACTCGCCAACACCATGATTGACGGAATGATGATTGTAACCAGAAAGGCCACGGTATCCCCGGTGGGCATCGGTGTAGACGGTAGAGCCGGGCGTTACATGATACTGGATAGCGCCTTTTAAGGTGTACGCATCTGCATTAGCAATAGGTCCAGCAACAACCTGTCCACCGCGCTCCATGATGCCCATAACGGCTTGCTTGCCAACTGGGCCGCGCCCGATACGTTGCTTTTTGTGGGAGTGCTTGTTGCGTTCCTTGCCGCCGATATAAGTCTCGTCAACTTCTACTGTCGGCCCCATATCGCCACCTTGCGAAGCCGCCCATGTTTCGCGGATACGCTGGGCTAAAAACCAAGCCGTTTTTTGTGTGATGCCAAGTTCGCGGGCCATCTGAGTTGACGGGATACCTTTGCGGGCCGTCGTCATCATGTAGATCGCCATTAACCACTTGTGCAGGGGAAGGCGGGACTCTGCGAGAACCATGCCGACGCGAACGCTAAAATGCTTGCGGCATGACTTGCAACGGTAGGGCATAGGAATATGGCTTTTGCACTCAGAAACTTCGCTCGAACCACAATGAGGGCATTCGGCCCCATCAGGCCAACGCTTGTTCTCAAAGAATAACCGGGCGGCTTCCTCATCCGGGAACCGTTGGAAGAACTCGTAAAAACTGATAGTTTCTGGTTTCGACATCTCACACTTCCTTGTTGGTGTGAGATTATACTAGCCAATTATGCCGGGCTAGTCAAGCGTATTTTGGCTAGTTAAGTATATAGGTCCCTTTTTTTTAAACAATAAAATGATGGCTAAAGTCTTCTGTAGGCGGTTGCATTAAGGGAGGGCTTCTGTCATTTATCGGTCGGATTTTATAGGCATAGGGTTCCCGCCCAAACATTAGAAAATGGTTCCCAAGACTGTCCTTATCTCAGCCTCATGGTGAGCCGTAATTTCACAGACAAAAAGGTTCTTGAGCATGTCGAACGTGTCCTTGTTGATTTTCGGTAGCTGCCTTCTTTCTCTTTTGTACGGCGTTTATGCCATTCGGGCGGTTCTGGCAGCGCCAGCCGGAACGGAACGGATGCAGGAAATTGCCCAGGCCATTCAGGAAGGCGCCAGCGCCTATCTTGCCCGCCAATATAAGACGATTGCCGCCGTCGGTTTGGTGGTCGGGCTATTGCTCGGGCTTTTCCTTGGTCTCAAGGTCGCCATCGGTTACTTCATCGGCGCCATTCTGTCGGGTCTGACCGGCTACATCGGTATGAACGTCTCGGTCCGCGCCAACGTCCGGACCACCGAAGCCGCCCGCACCTCGGGCTTGGCCGGGGGCCTGGACATCGCCTTCAAATCCGGCGCGGTAACCGGTATGCTGGTGGTCGGCTTGGCGCTTTTAGGGGTCGCCGGATATTATTTCTACCTGCGTGCGACCGGTAACCCGGAAACTCCGGAAGGGATGCGCCATATTCTCGAAGCCCTTGTCGCCCTTGGGTTCGGGGCATCGCTGATTTCCATTTTCGCCCGCCTGGGTGGCGGTATTTTCACCAAGGGTGCCGACGTCGGCGCCGACCTGGTTGGCAAGGTCGAGGCCGGTATCCCGGAAGACGACCCCCGCAACCCCGCCGTCATCGCCGATAACGTCGGCGACAATGTCGGTGACTGCGCCGGTATGGCCGCCGACCTGTTCGAGACCTATGCCGTGACAATTGTCGCGACCATGCTTCTGGCCGCCATTTTCTTCACCGGCCCGACCCGGGACCTGATGATGGTCTTGCCGCTAGTGATCGGGGCGGTGTGCATATTGGGCTCCATCGTCGCCACTTTTTTCGTCAAGCTGGGTTCCAGTCAAAGCATTATGGGCGCGCTCTACAAAGGTTTCATCGCCAGCGCCGTGTTCGCGGCCATCCTGATCGGTGGCGTCATTTCGATTATGATCGGTTGGGACACCGCTTATGACATGGCCGGGCGCACGGTCACGGGCACAGACCTGTACCACAGCGCCATGGCCGGACTGGTCGTGACCGGGCTGATCGTCTGGATTACCGAATATTACACGTCCACCGAACACCGCCCGGTTCGCAGCATCGCGCTGGCCTCCACCACCGGGCACGGCACCAATGTGATCCAGGGTCTTGCCGTTTCCATGGAGGCCACGGCGCTTCCGGTCCTGGTGATTTGCGCAGGTATCCTTGTCGCCTATCTGAGCG
>JABMOG010000130.1 GCA_013204265.1 Rhodospirillales bacterium | reverse complement strand
TGGGGAACGACTGTAAAACGGTTTCCTAAAAACCGAAGCAAGCCCCCGGAAGCCGCGCGCTTTGCGTAACCAGACACTGCAATCGCCCGCCGGGAAGCCAGGATGGAAAGGAAGGTGGCTAAATAAACCAGAGCCCAATAACCCAGTTTCACCAACCGGCGCTCGACGAAAGCGACGCTGAGCGCATTTCGCAACAGTATAACCGTATTCGGCGCGCCCAGTGGGCCATAGTTGGCCGGCGAGAACGTGACATCAACACCGATCCTTTTCGCCAACCGGGGAATCTCGACCTGTTCGTGAAATTGAAGTCGCCAGAAGCCTTGCTGAAAATCCAGGGTGTGAACGGTGACACCTTCCAGGTTTTTCGGCAGGAATTCCCGTTGGTCCTGGTGGATGCATAGATGAAGATCGATTTCCCTGTCGTCGGCCATAAACGGCAAAATATTGTTTAAATAGGTCAAGCCGCCGCCACTTTTGGAATGCAGGCCGTTGAACAGCAGCCGAACCCGGGGGGGCGTGGATGCCGCATCAAGGGCCTCTACCCGTTTAAGGCCATCAAGAATGGCACCGACATGATGGTTCCAGGTAAACCGATCCAGCGCCAAAATGCGGGCGTTTCGACCCGCCGCTTGCCGCCAATTCTTATTTTCCGCAAGAAATCTTATCGCCTCTGCCAATTCCCCGGCATCTTCGGGCTTTACGAGAATGCCGCATGCGGAATCTGAAACCTCCTTATCCGAATCCCCACCACCATCCAATTCGCCGATATGGGGGGAGCTTTCAAGTACGGATCCGATCTGGCCCAGGTCGCTGGCAACCACGGGGCGGCTCGAGGCCAAGTATTCGAATAACTTTGTCGGCGATCCAAAAAACGCCGATCCATCAGGATTACGGACGTGCGGCGAGACGAGGATATCCGATGCCGCAAGATGCAGGGGTGTTTCCACCTGATCAATCAGTCCGGTAATTGTCACAAATTGGCGGACCTCTTCATCGGCGATAATACTCTCAACGACCTGACGCCGGGCACCATCACCTATGAACATGAAATGAATCTTGCTCTCCTTCAACCATGCCGAATCGGTCGCGGCCATTCCGGCAATCGCATTGGCAAAGACTTCGGCACCGTGCCAGGGGCCGAAGGTCCCAACAAACGTAATAACGATGGAATCCCTTGATATTCCATAACGTGCCCTAAGCGCCAAGGTATCCTTTTTGCTATACCGGTTTGGAGAAAATTGATCGGTATCGACTCCGTTTGGGTATGAGACGATTCTTTCCGGCTCAACCCCTCGCGCAACCAATTCCTGTTTAAGAACATCGGAAACGGTGACCACCAAATGGGCATGTTTCAGGCAGACCTTTTCAGCCCGCATCGCCAATTTTTCGAAGGATAACGGCGTCCCCCAGTTTCTGGCCAGCCAGGGTTCCGAGCCGTTGTATTCGATCACCAGAGGCAGTCCGTGGCGACGGGATAGAAACACCCCGGCGAAGTTACCCAAGGACAAGCGTTGATAAATAAAACCCCTGAAAAATTCTAACTGTGAAGACACCGATTTTATGAAATGTCCGTTATACCGGTAGTGGTTTAACTCACGCGGAATTACATATGTGTTTTGCGGCCTCACCGGATAAATTTTCAGCGCGTCGTTTTTTGGTACGGCAAGCGGCATTTCGGCTGAGAAAAAATCTATTTCCCTGCTGCTGTCCAATAACCCTTTGACCACGCCACTTGTATGCGCCACTGAGCCCCCTGCCTGAACCCCCAACCAAAGATTGGTTTTAAGATAGAGGACTTTGCTCGACCCTTTGTTGGCGGCCAATATACGGGGCGAATTGAGTAACTTTCCCAAGCGCACCCAATCTCGGGCAACAGTCCAAGAACCATCTATAACCCCCAACGCCATGCTGATTGCGCCGAGTACCGCCGTGCTTGATCCGAACGGACGAAGGGAAAAATCCGGGTTTACGATATAGCGGTGCCGGGTCCGGACCAACATCGATAGAATTTGCAGCGGCGCCAGCAACGGCTGCGCAGAAGAATCAAGGACAGGGATATATACGGCTGCGGATTTCAGACTGCGAAAATGCCTAAAAACGGACAGATATCCCCGAGCCGTAATGGTCGAAACGACAACCGGCTCTATCGGCTCGCCGAGTTTTTCCGTTAAGCGCTCCAGATAGTCATAGGTGACCGGATATTGGGT
>JABMOG010000129.1 GCA_013204265.1 Rhodospirillales bacterium | reverse complement strand
GACGAACGCCTGCCGGTGGCCAAACGCACCATGACCAACGCCGCCTTCGTCATCGACCTCAACACGCGGACCATGCAGATCGCCAATGGCCCGCCCTGCTCCAACGCGTTCGTCGAACATACGCTCGACGGCGAACAAATGACCCGCGCCGCCGAGTAGCGCCAAACCCCTAACGAAAGACCACTGCCATGCGATGGACCGCCCGCCGCGAACGATTTCGCGCCCTGCTCTCAGGAGATTTCTGCGTCCATCCGGGCTCGGTCTACGACGCCATATCGGCACGGATCGCCGAGGACCTCGGCTTCGAGACCGGCATGTTCGCCGGCTCGATCGCCTCGATGACGGTCCTCGGCGCGCCCGACATCGTGATGCTGACCTTGAGCGAATTCGCCGATCAGGCCCATCGCATTTGCCGCGCCGGCGATTTGCCCCTCATCGTCGATGCCGATCATGGCTATGGCAACGCGCTGAACGTCATGCGCACCGTCGAAGCGCTCGAGAATGCCGGGGTCGCGGCGCTGACCATCGAAGATACCGAACTGCCCCCGGCTTATGGCAGCGCCAACACGCGGCGGCTGATCCCGCTCGCCGAGGGGGTCGGCAAGATGCGCGCGGCGCTCGAGGCGCGGCGCGACCCCGGCCTCGTCATCATGGGCCGGACCAGCGCGCCGGCGATCACCGGCATCGAAGACACCATCGCCCGCGCCCGCGCCTACCAGGCGGCCGGCGTCGATGCGGTATTTTTAGCCGGCATGAAAACCCGCGAAGAGCTGGCGACCATCGCCGCGGAGATCGATATTCCGATCATGCTCGGCGGCGCCAGCGCCGAGCTGTCCGACCGCGCCTTTCTCGCCGACCATGGCGTGCGCATCGCCCTGCAAGGCCATCTGCCGTTCTCTGCCGGTGTCGGCGCGGTCTACGAAGCCCTGAAGGCGCTGCGCGAGGGCACCGCGCCGGCCGACATTCCCCACGCCGGCTCGGGCGAACTGCTGGCGCGAGTGCTACGCCAGGACGATTACGACCGCTGGGCCGACGATTATCTGGGCGATGGCGGCGCGTAGCGCCAGCTGGACTGGGATCGGGTCGAATGAGGAAACAAAAGCCTCATGCTGAGCTTGTCGAAGTATGAGGCGGGCAGCACCTCGCCCCTCGTCCTTCGACAAGCTCAGGATGAGGGGCTCTGGACGAGGGGTTGTAAGCGCAGGGTTTTAGAACAGGCCTTCGACCAAACCGTTCTCGTCGAGGCGGATGTTGTTGGCCGCCGGCACCTTGGGCAGGCCCGGCAGGGTCATGATATCGCCGCAGATGGCGACGACGAACTCCGCGCCCGCCGATAGCCTGACCTCGCGGATTGGCACCACATGGTCGCTCGGGGCGCCCTTCAGTTTCGGATCGGTGGAAAAGCTGTACTGGGTTTTCGCCATGCACACCGGGAAGTGGCCATAGCCCTCGCCCTCCCATTGTCGCAACCGGTCGCGCACCGCCTTGTCGGCGATCGCTTCGCTGGCGCCGTACATTTCGCGGCTGATTGTATCGATTTTCTCGAATAGGCCGGCGTCGTCGGGATAAATAGGCTTGAACGCCGCGCCGCCGCCGTCGGCCAGTTCGACGACTTTATGGGCCAGCGCCTCGATACCCGCCGAGCCGTCGGCCCAGTGGGTGCACTCGATCACCTCGACCCCGTCCCTGGCGACCTCCTGCTCGATCACGGCGACCTCGGCGTCGGTGTCGGCGGTAAACCGGTTGACCGCGACCACCACCGGCACGCCGAACTTTTCCACATTGGCGATATGGCGGCGCAGATTGGCCAGCCCCTTGGCGACCGCATCGGAATTTTCGGCGGCCAAATCCGCGGCTGCGACACCGCCATGCATCTTCAGCGCCCGCACTGTGGCGACGACGACCGCGGCGGCCGGTTCGAGGCCGGCCTTGCGGCACTTGATGTCGAAAAATTTCTCGGCGCCCAGATCGGCGCCGAAGCCGGCCTCGGTGACGACATAATCCGCCAGACGCAAGGCGGCGTCGGTGGCGATCACCGAATTGCAGCCATGGGCGATATTGGCGAATGGGCCGCCGTGGACGAACGCCGGGTTGTTCTCCAGCGTCTGCACCAGGTTCGGCATCAGCGCGTCTTTGAGCAGCACCGCCATGGCGCCGTCGCCCGACAGGTCGCGCACGGTGATCGCCGCGCCGTCGCTGGTCGAGCCGATAACGATATTGCCGAGGCGGCGTTCGAGGTCTGCCAACGACGTCGCCAGGCAGAAGATCGCCATGACCTCCGAGGCCACCGAGATATCGAATCCGGTCTCGCGGGGAAATCCGTTGGGCGGCCCGCCGAGGGACACGACGACATGGCGCAGCGCCCGGTCGTTGATGTCGATCACCCGCCGCCAGTCGATCCGCCGCGCATCGATCGCCAGATCGTTGCCCCAATGGATGTGGTTGTCGATCAGCGCGCTCATCAGATTATGCGCCGCCGTAATCGCGTGAATGTCGCCGGTGAAGTGAAGGTTGATGTCTTCCATCGGCACCACCTGGGCATAACCGCCACCGGCGGCCCCGCCCTTCATACCGAAACACGGACCCAACGAAGGTTCACGAATACAGATGGCCGCTTTCTTGCCGATCCGGTTTAGGGCGTCGCCAAGACCGACGGTGGTTGTCGTCTTGCCTTCACCGGCCGGGGTCGGCGTGATCGCCGTGACAAGGATCAGTTTTCCATCGGGCTTGTCTTCGAGAGATTTGATAAAATTATACGAGACCTTGGCCTTGTCGGAACCGAACTGGAGCAGGGACTCAACCGGAATGTCGAGCTTGTCGCCAATTTCGGCGATCGGCTGCATGGTGGCTTCGCGCGCAATTTCGATATCGCTTTTAGACATTGGATATTTCCTTTTTAAGTGATCCAAAGACCGCCCCGGAGGAACCGCTTAATGGGCCTTACCCCGGGCGACGCGCCCTTCGGATTAAAACCTGAATAGAGGACTCAGCCTCCCAGCCGGGTCCCTTTCGTGAGGCCGCTGCTGGCGATGAAATCAGCGGCCGAAATCTTCTTGTCATCGTGAGGACGGACCCGCTTGATCTGAATTCCGCCGCCCGCAGTGGCAACGGTGAAACTATCCTCAGCAACGTCCGAAACCTCACCCGGGGTGCCGTCCGCATCGACCTTGGCACAATCGAAAATCTTCAACTCATTGCCGTCAAACGTGGTCCAGGCTCCCGGTTGCGGGTTGGTGCCGCGGATCAGGTTATAAACCTCACCGACCGGCTTGGACCAGTCGATTTCGGCGTCCGCCTTCCTGCACCAGCTCTCGTAGGTGGCCTGTTCTTCATCCTGTTTGATATGCGGGGGATCGCCGGCCTTGACCAGATCGATAGCCTCCAGAACGGCGGCAATGCCGAGCGGGAAAACTTTGTCGAAATAGACCGATCCCAGGGTATCGTCGGGACCGATATCGATGTTTTTTTGCAATAGGATATCGCCTTCGTCGAGCCCGTCGTCGGGCCAGAAAATGCTCAGTCCTGTTTTTGTAGCGCCGCCGATGATCGGCCAGTTGATCGAACTTGGCCCCCGGTGTTTCGGCAACAGGGACGGATGGAAGCAAATGGACCCAAAGGTCGGGATGTCACGGGCCTCTTCAGGCACGAAGATGATCATATACGCCATCACCATCAGGTCGGCATTAAGTGCGCGCATTTCGTCTAATACTTCGGCGTCCGTATAATTGGCCGGCTGAATGAGGTTTAAGCCTTTTTCGACCGCGAATTCCTTGATCGGGTCGACCGGCTTGCCCTCTTTGTCCGGTGCGCAGTAGACAGCAACCACATCGTCGCCGCGTTCCAGCATGGCTTCGAGGCAGGCTTTGCCGAAAGCCTGTTGTCCGTTAACGATAATCCGCATTTTGTTTCCTCCGTTGGGGGACGCTAAACCGCGCCTTCTTCCTTGGCGTTTTTGATTTCTGCATCGCTAAATCCAAGAACATTTCTGAGAATTTCGTCGGTGTGTTCACCCAGAAGCGGCGAGCGCTCCACATCGGATGGCGAATCGGACAACTTGATCGGATTACCGACGCTCAGATACTTGCCCCGTTCCGGATGATCAACTTCGACCACGGTGCCGGTCTTGCGCAGCGCGGAATCCTCGGCAATTTCCTTCATGGACAGGATCGGCCCGACGGGAATGTTGAGCGGATTGCATATTTCCATGACCTCGAACTTGGTCTTGGTCATTGTCCAGACCTCGATGGCCTCGAAGATTTGCGTCAGCCGGGGCAGGCGCACTTCCGGGGTAGCATAATCCGGGTCTTCCTTCCAATCCGGCCTGCCGATCACGTCACAAACGTTTTTCCAGACGGCGGCCTGGGTAATGAAATAAGTGTAGGCGTCGGGATCGTGCTCCCATCCTTTGCATTTCAGGATCCGGCCAGGTTGTCCGCCACCGGAATCGTTGCCGGCCCTGGGCGTCGCCTCGCCGAAAGGAATTTCGAGCCCAAATTGGGCGTATTCCTTCAAAGGCCCGTGGGCAAGCCGCTGCTGATCGCGCAACTTGACCCGGCACAAATTCAACACACTGTCCTGCATGGCGCATTCGACGCGCTGCCCCTTGCCCGATTGTTCGCGGTGATAAAGGGCAGTGACGATGCCGAGCGCCAAATGCAGCCCGGTGCCGGAATCGCCGATTTGGGCACCGGTGACCATCGGAATGCCGCCGATTGCGCCCGTCGTGGAGGCTGAACCGCCGGCGCATTGGGCGACGTTTTCATAGACCTTGCAGTCCTCGTAATCCCCCGGACCGAAACCCTTGATCGAGGCATAGATCATACGCGGGTTGATTTCCTGAATTCGCTCCCAACTGAACCCCATGCGACCGAGCGCACCAGGAGCGAAATTTTCGACCATGACGTCGCACTTCTCAATCAGCTTGGTGAATATTTCCTTGCCCTTATCGTCCTTGGTGTTCAGCGTGATTGACCGTTTGTTGTGGTTCAGCATGGTAAAATACAGACTGTCTGCGTCGGGTACATCGCGCAACTGCCCACGGGTCGCGTCACCGACGCCGGGTCGTTCCACCTTGATGACATCGGCGCCGAACCAAGCCAGAAGCTGGGTACACGTCGGGCCGGATTGAACGTGGGTCATGTCCAGAATACGGACACCGTCTAAAGCCTTTGTCATATTGTCCTCATCGCCTTTTTCTTGGGCGCCTGAATTGGTCAGGCTACTTGTACATGGTCTGGGCCTTGGTGCCCGGCGCGTATTCGTCCGGGTCGACCCAGATGTTGATGACCGCCGACTTGCCGGTCTTCAAAATCGACTCCCGTCCGCGCAGCAGGGCCGCTTGGATTTCCTTCGGATCGCGGACTTCTTCGCCGTAACCGCCCAGCATTTCGGCGAATTTTCCGTACGGAATATCGCCCAGTTTATTGCCCACGTTACCCCGCTGTTCGCCATACTTGGCGACTTGGCCATAACGGATTTGGTTCATCGACGAATTATTGCCGACAACGGCGAGATAGGGCGCACCGAAGCGGTTGGCGGTTTCCATGTCGAAGGCAGTCATCGAAAAGGCCCCGTCGCCGTAATAGCACAGCACTTCTTTTTTCGGGTGCGCCAGCTTGGCCGCCAGCGAGAACCCGGTGCCGACGCCGAGTGAACCGAGCGCGCCCGGATCCATCCAGTTGCCCGGACCCCTGGGTTGGACAGCCTGGGCGCTAATGGTGACAACGTCGCCGCCATCACCGATGTAGATCGTGTCATCTGTCAGGAATTCATTAATCTCCCAGGCTACCCGGTAGGGGTGAATGGGGTCGTTGTCGGACAGGAACAAGGGCATCAATTTTTCCGTGCGCCCGACTTCCTCGGCCCGCAGTTCCTTAAGCCAATCCACGCGGCTCTTGGCGCCGTTGTCCGTGCCGCCGGTGGTGGCGTCAAACACGGCCTTGAGAATGGCGCCCGGGTCGCCGGCCATACCGAGCGACAGGTCCCGGTTCTTGCCGACGGTAGCGTAGTCCTGATCAATCTGAACCAGCGTCGCGGACTGGCTGATGCGTTTACCGTAGCCCATGCGGAAATCGAACGGCGTGCCGACGATGACGATAACGTCGGCGTTATCAAATGCCATGCGCCGGGTGCGGTTAAAGTAATGCGGATCGCCCGGCGGCAAAATGCCGCGGCTGGCGCCGTTCATATAAAGCGGGATGTTCAATCCGCGGGCCAGATCAATCGCCGCTTGGTGGCCGCGCGACATATAGACCTGGCTGCCGACCAGCATCGCCGGTTTTTTGGCCTTGACCAACAGATCGGCGAGTTTCTCGATATCGGCCGGATCGCCAATGGATTTAACCGACGCCCGGTACGCCCCGGGCTTGGGGATAATGGCGTCGGAAAGTTTAATTTCGCGGTCCAGAATGTCGCGCGGAATTTCCAGATAGCTCGGTCCGTACGCGCCGGAAAAGGCTTCGCGTGCGGCCATGGAAATCATGTCGGCGACCCGTTCGGTCGATAACACACCGGCCGAAAATTTGGTAATCGGCGCCATCAGGTCAACGTGCGGCAGGTCCTGCAACGATCCCATTTTATGCTGGCTCAGCGAGCTTTGCCCGCCGATGTGGAGGACCGGGCTTTCCGAGCGAAACGCCGTGGCGATACCGGTAACCGCGTTTGTGCAGCCTGGTCCGGCGGTGGTGACGACACAGCCCAGTTTGCCGGTTTGGCGCGCATACCCGTCGGCGGCATGGGCCGCGACCTGTTCGTGGCGAACATCGATGATGCGGATACCTTCGTCCAGACAGCCGTCATAAATGTCGATGATGTGCCCGCCGCAGAGCGTGAAAATGGTGTCGACACCTTCATTTTTCAACGCCTTGGCAACCAGATGGCCACCCGAAATTACGTCGGTGTCGGTGCTTTTTTTGGCAAGTGTGTCCGTTTCAGTTTTGGACATTGATATTCCTCCGATAGATTTCAGTTCGGCCTGTTGTGCAAGCCGGAACCAGGGCTTTTATTCCAAATAATTGACGTGTTTTTTGATGTGCGACGCAAGGTTCAGGCTGTGCTCGCGCACCAGTCTTGCGGCTAGGTCCGCATCCCTGTTTTCAAGCGCTTCGATGATATGCATGTGATCGATAATCGACCGGTTGACCCGGTCTTCTTCAGCAATGGTTCTGGCCCGGATGGACCGCATGTGAATAAACAGGTTGTCGGCCATGTCACGGATCAGACCGCATTGGCTCATGGTCAGTATCGCCTGGTGAAATTCGATGTTGGTTTCCGAATATTCATCGATGTGGGCCTGCAACTGGTCGCCTTCAAAGGTTGAAAACATTTTTTTCAAAGACGCGATGTCCGCGTCGCTGGCTTTTTCGACGATCAGGCGCGCCGCCATGCTTTCCAGCGCCGCCCAGACGGTAATCATTTCCAGAATCTGCACCTTGGTCTTGCGAACAATATACACGCCCCGGCGCGGCACGATACGCACCAGGCCTTCCTGTTCCAAGCGGGCCAGGGCCTCGCGCACGGGCGTGCGGCTGATTTCAAGCTTTTCCGACAAACGGCGCTCATCGAGGCGAAGTTCCGCGTCGTCGGCATAGATGTTCATGGAGGTTATCGCACCCTTGAGAGAATCGTAGATCTTGTCCTTCAAGCTGAAATTGGTGTCGATGGGTTCAACTTTTAATTCAACGTGAGGCAATTTCTTGATCCTGTATTTTCACGCGGCTTTGGCTTTGCATCGAATTTCCCGCAAACGGCGCCTTAATCGGATGAGACGCCCGAATACCGGGGGTTCGCCATCCAGGCTCCATTCTTGGTATACTGTACACCACGAAGGCCGTAATACAACCCGTGAAAGACGAAACCGGCGTCTCTAAGCCGCAGCCGGTTTCTTCATCCTGTCGTAAATAATTTTGAATAACGGCAGTAAAATCAGGATCAGGGCGATAACCATAATCACGCCGGCGAACGGACGGGCGAAGAAGATCGAGAACGAGCCGCCCGAAATCAACAGCGATTGCCTGAGCGCCGGTTCGGCCAGAGGGCCGAGCACGATAGCCAAAACCGCCGGCGCCATCGGGTAATCCAGTTTGCGCATCAAATATCCGACGAAGCCGAATAACAGCATCAGCCAGACATCGTGCATATCCAGGGTCGGCACGAAACCGCCGACGATGCACAAAATGAAAATGATCGGCGCCAGGATCGTGAACGGCAACCGCAACACCCAGATGAAGGACGGGATAAAAGCGATGTTGATCAGCAGCGAAAACAGGTTGGCGACATAAAGGCTGGCGATGAAGCCCCAGACGAAATCTGGGTGGTTCGTGAACACCAAGGGTCCCGGTTCCAGGCCCCAGATCACCATGCCGCCCAGCAGGATCGCCGTCGTCGGCGAACCGGGGATGCCCAACGTCAGCATCGGCAACATGGCGCCGGTGGACGCCGCGTTGTTGGCCGATTCCGGCGCGACAACGCCGTTGATGTTGCCCTTGCCATAACTGCTCGGGTCCTTTGCCGCGGTCTTGGCGAGGCCGTAGGCCATCAGCGCGCCCGGCGTGGCGCCGGCGGCGGGCAGGATGCCGACGAAATAGCCGAGGAACGAGCCCATCAACATCGTCTTCCAGGTCTTTAACAGTTCCCAAAGGGTGTTTTTGATTCTCTGGACGGTGATATTGGCCTGCGAGATCATCACCTCGCCTTGGGTAATCTCGATCGTCCACAGCATTTCGGCGATGCCGTAAATGCCGATGGCCAGCACCAGAAAGTTGATGCCGTGAAAAAAACCGGGAATATCGCCAAAGATCAGTCGCGGCTCGCCGGAAATGATATCGAGGCCGACGGCGCCGAACACCAACCCGATACAGATCGAAAACAAAGTCTTCGGAATATCGTCACCGCCGAGCCCGACGAAAGTGGCGAACGCCATCAGCATCAGGGAAAAAATTTCAGGCGCACCGAAGGTCAGCGCGATTTCGGCCAGGGGCGGCGCAAACAACGTGAATAAAATGACTCCGACGCTGCCGCCGACGAACGACGCCGTCGCCGCTGCCACCAACGCCTTGTCAGCATCACCTTTCAGCGCCATCGGCCTGCCATCAAAGGTTGTCGCCACCGCCGTCGAGGCGCCGGGAATACCCAACATGATCGAACTGATGGCGCCGCCGTACATGGCCCCGTAATAAATCGCGCCCAGGAAGATGATCGCCCCCGTCGGCGGCACCAGGAAGGTCATCGGCAACAGGATGGCGACGCCGTTGACTGAACCCAGGCCCGGCATGGCGCCGATAAACAGCCCGACGGCGCAGCCTAGGACGATCAAAAACAAGTTCAGGGGCTCAAAGGCCACGGCGAAGCCGTTAAGAAGAAGTGAAAGAATTTCCATGTTGGGGGATCTCTAAAAAATGTTTAAGGGATCAATAGAAAAAGTCAAAAATCGGCAGGAACAAAGGTTCCGTAAAACCCTTCGGCAGGGTCTTCTGAAG
>JABMOG010000128.1 GCA_013204265.1 Rhodospirillales bacterium | reverse complement strand
ACAAAGCAGAATCGACACGGATGCCCAATCCTCCCGGTGCGTGGTAGGCCTCGACGAGACCAGGAGACGGCTGGAAAGTGTCGGAGTTTTCAGCATTGATGCGGCATTCAATGGCATGCCCGGAAAATTTAATGTCTGATTGTTTAAAACTCAAAGACGCGCCGGCGGAAATCCGAATCATTTCGCACACCAGATCGAGCCCGCAAATCATTTCCGTGACCGGATGTTCGACCTGCAGGCGGGTGTTCATTTCGATGAAATAAAACTCGCCGTCCTCGAACAGAAACTCGACCGTACCGGCGCTGCGATACCCCAGTTTGCTAACTGCGTTCACCACCTTGTCGCCGATCGACTGGCGCTGCGCTTCATTAAGCGCGGGCGACGGGGCTTCTTCGAGCAATTTCTGATGGCGGCGTTGCAGGGAACAGTCCCGTTCGCCGAGATGGACGACGTTGCCGTGCTCATCGGCGAGCACCTGGACCTCAATGTGACGAGGCGCTTGCAGGTATTTTTCCATGTAGACTTCGTCATTGGAAAAAGACGCCTTGGCCTCCGCTCGGGCTAGGTCGAAGGCCTGTTTGACGCCGTCGGAGCCCAGCACCACCTGCATGCCCCGTCCGCCGCCTCCGGCGGTGGCCTTGATTATTACCGGATACCCGATGGCCTCGGCGGCGGCGAGTGCCTGTTCCGCATCATTCAACGCCCCGTCGGACCCTGGCACGACCGGGATACCGGCGTCCTTGACGGCTTTCTTGGCGGCAATCTTGTCACCCATCAGGCGGATGTGATCCGCCGACGGGCCGATAAAGACGAATTCGTGTTCCTCGACCATGGCCGCGAAGTCAGCGTTTTCGGACAAAAAGCCATATCCCGGATGGATGGCGTCGACGTGGGCGATGGTCGCCGCGGTCAGGATCGCCGACGGGTTCAGGTAGCTGTCCTTGGCCGCCGGGGGGCCGATGCAGATGGCTTCGTCAGCCAGACGTACGTGCATGGCGTCGTTGTCGGCGGTGGAATGAACGGCAACGGTCTTGATGCCCATTTCCCGGCATGCCCGCAATATGCGAAGCGCGATTTCGCCGCGGTTGGCAATCAGAACCTTATCAAACATCGGTTACGTCCGGTTTTCTATGGTTATTCAAGGATCAGCAGGGGTTCGCCGTATTCCACCGGGCTGGCGTTGGAAATCAAAATTTGCGTTACCTTGCCGGCTCGGGTCGCGGTGATCGGGTTAAAAACTTTCATCGCCTCGATCAACAACAGGGTCTGGCCTTCGGTGACCTGATCGCCGACCTTGATGAAGGGAGGCGCGCCCGGATCGGAACTGGTGAATACGACGCCGACCATGGGCGAAGTCACGGCATTTGTCAGGTCTATCTCGTCAACCGTATCGGGGATGGGGACGGTTCCAACGCTGGCGGCGGGTGCCGGGGGCAGGGGGGCAAATTGGTGCGATCCTCCACTGACCCGGATGTGCCAACCATCGCGACCGTATTCGATTTCGGTTAGTCCGGTTTCATCAAGCAACTTCGCCAGTTGCCGCACCAGGTCTTCGTCGACGTCACGTTTTGGTTTATCAGCCATGATTGTTTTCTAATCTTCCTTTAACGAGCCGAGCGTGCGGGCAAGGGATTCCAGCGCCAGTTCATAACCGAACCCGCCGAGGCCACAGATCATGCCGTCGGCGGCCTTGGAAACATAGGAATGATGGCGAAACTCCTCGCGCTGATTGATGTTGGACAGATGCACCTCGATCACCGGAATATCGACTGCCAGCAAGGCGTCCAGTAATGCCACCGAGGTATGGGTATAGGCCCCGGCGTTGACGATCAGGGCGGCATAGGAAAGGCGGGCTTCCTGAACCCAGTCAACCAAGTCGCCTTCGGTATTGGATTGGCGAAATTCCACCGCAAGGCCCAAGTTTTCGGCGCGTTTGCGGCTCGCGTCCTCGATAGAGGCCAGGGTATCGGAGCCATAAATCTCGGGCTCGCGGGTACCGAGCAGATTGAGGTTGGGTCCGTTAAGGACCAGTACGGTTTTGGTCATTGTCCTGATAGGGCCTTAATATGTGTTCCGCGCTTATAGCATGCGGCACGAATTTAAAAAAACAACCTGTTTTGTTATTGTCTGCCGTTGAAAGGAGACGCTTACCGCCCCATACTTAAGACAACGATTTTGGACAGGCGCAAGGCATTAGGTCGATTTTCATGAACCTGACGATAAACGGTGAACAACGCAGTTTCGAGGCCCCGATCACGGTCGAGGCCCTTCTCGGTCAAATAGGGCTCGACTCACGCAAGGTTGCGGTTGAACGCAACCTCGAGATCGTGCCCAAATCAGAATATAACGGGGTGGCGCTGGATGACGGCGACAAACTGGAAATTGTTCATTTTATTGGCGGTGGCGCCCCTGATGGTGCCAAGCCCAGGGATCCCGCCCCCGACGCCGATACCTGGGAAGTCGCCGGACACCGGTTCACCTCGCGCCTGATTATCGGCACCGGCAAATACAAGGACTATGAACTCAATCGTCTTGCGGCAGAGGCCGCTGGTTCTGAAATGATTACGGTCGCCGTGCGCCGGGTCAACTTGAGCGACCCCGACCAGCCCATGCTGGTCGATTTCCTGGACCCAAAGAAATACACCTACCTGCCCAACACGGCGGGGTGCTTCACCGCCGAGGATGCGGTCCGGACTTTGCGTTTGGCGCGCGAAGCCGGGGGGTGGGATCTCGTCAAACTGGAAATTCTGGGTGAGCAAAAAACACTGTATCCGATGATGCTGGAAACCCTGGAAACCACGGAAACTCTGACCAAAGAGGGTTTTAAGGTGATGGTTTACTGCTCCGACGATCCGATCATATGCAAGCGCCTGGAAAACGTCGGCGCCGTTGCCATCATGCCCTTAGGCGCACCCATCGGGTCTGGTTTGGGAATCCAGAACCCGATCAATATCCGCCTTATTGTCGAGCAGTCGAGCGTGCCGGTGATCGTTGATGCCGGGGTCGGCACCGCATCGGACGCCGCTATTGCCATGGAATTGGGCTGTGATGGTGTTCTGATGAATACCGCCATCGCCGAAGCCGGTGATCCGGTGCGCATGGCGCGCGCTATGAAGGCAGCGGTGGAAGCCGGCCGGCATGCCTATCTGGCCGGACGCATGGCAAAGAAACTGTATGCGGATCCGTCCTCGCCGCTGGCCGGGCTTATCTAAGTAACCTTAATTATTGAACATTTGGTGTGGCGAGTGCCCTGTGTGGCAGATGCGTAAAATAATTATGGACTAACTGGTCCGTAATATGTATAACTCCTCGGACAGTTTGAATGCAGAGGCAGCAAAACGATGGCGCGGCCACGGGAATTTGATAAGACGGAAGCCCTAAGCAAGGCCATGGATGTCTTCTGGACGAAGGGGTACGAGGCGACTTCGCTGTGTGATCTGCTTGCAGCCATGGGCCTTTCCAGGAGCAGCTTCTATGACACGTTTGGGTCCAAACACGAGGTGTTTCTGGATACGATCACGTATTACAAAAAAACCAGGACATCGCAGGTTACCGGAATCGCCAAACTTGAGTCGCCAGCACGAAAATTGATTGAATCTCTTTTCGAGCGAGCCGCCAGCCGAATATGCGAAGAAGGCGGTCAGCGCGGGTGTTATCTCAATAACTGCTGCGTTGAAGTCGCTCTGCACGATCCCAAAGCGGCGAAGTTGATTGATGAAGGCATCGGGTTGATGGAAGACACCTTCTTTTCGCTGGTTGAACGCGGACAAAGGGAAGGGGACATCGTCCCAAGTAAGGACGCCCGCGCCTTGGCGCGTTATCTGACCAGCAGCCTTAACGGCCTGATGGTCATCACCAAGGCCAACCCGGACCCCGAGGCCCTGGACGACATCGTTCGAATGTCTTTGACCACATTGGATTAACTTGTTGTTTTTGCGCATTTTTTTTGAATATTTAGGACCAAATGGTCCAATATAAAAAGGAGTAATTTTATGAAACCTCAAGCAGCGATCGAGATTTACTACAAATCCTGGTGCTACAGCCAGGCGGCGCTGGCGCTGCTGGATGACCTTGGCGTTGACTTTGTGGGAATAGACGTGACCCACGACCCCGTGCGCGAGGCAGAAATGGTTCAGCGCTCAGGCCGCACGTCGGTACCGGAAATCTTCATCCATAACGAGCTGATCGGCGGCTACGACGACCTCCGGACTTTCGTCAATTTAGGCGCGTTCGATTTCCCGAAAGCCGCTTGAATCAAATACTGCGCAAAATTCTACAATATTTTGAAATATAAGGATAAAACCATGGCACCCAGCACTCTTTATGAACCCTATGATCTTGGTCCCTACACGTTGTCCAATCGGATCGTTATGGCGCCGTTAACCCGAAGTCGTGCCGGGGCCGGAAATGTTCCCCAAGACATCAACGCCGAATATTACGGCCAGCGGGCGACGGCCGGGTTGATCATCACGGAAGCCTCACAAATTTCACCCCAGGGGTGCGGTTATCCTTCAACACCTGGTATCCACTCTCCGGAGCAGGTGAAAGGGTGGATAAAGGTGACCAAGGAGGTCCATGACCGGGGCGGTCGAATCTTTTTGCAACTCTGGCATGTCGGCAGGATATCGCACCCATCCTTACAGGAAGACGGAGCTTTGCCAGTCGCGCCAATGGCCCTTCAACCCCGTGGCGACGCTTTTACCTATCAGGGCTTGAAGCCTTTTGTAATGCCCCGCGCCCTGGAAACCGGGGAGATTCCCGGCATTGTCGGTCAATACCGCCGCGCCGCCGAAAATGCTCTGATGGCCGGGTTCGATGGTGTCGAGGTTCATGCCGCCAACGGCTACCTTCTCGATCAATTCCTGCGCGATGGCACCAATTTCAGAACCGACGGTTACGGCGGGTCGCGGCGCAATCGCTCCCGTTTGTTGATGGAAGTTTTGGAAACCGTTACCGGCATTTGGGGCGGAGAACGTGTCGGCGTTCGTCTGTCACCGTTGAATGGCTTCAACGATATTTCTGATACCGACCCACAAGCCACGTTTGGGCATGTGGTTGAGGCGCTGAACCGGTTTGGCTTGGCGTATCTCCATGCCGTCGAGGTCGATATGACCGGCAAGTTGGGAGATACGTTCGACTGGCAAAAATTAAGAAATGCCTTTGATGGACCCTACATGGCCAATGGCGGTTACGGCCGCGAACGCGCTGAGCAGTCCATAGACTCCGGCCCTGCGGATTTGGTCTCTTTCGGGGTTCCCTTCATTGCCAATCCGGATTTGCCGGCGCGTTTGGCCGAGGGCGCCACCCTCAACAAAGCCGACCCGGAAACTTTCTACGGCGGAGACAGCCGCGGATATACCGACTATCCGACGTTGAAAGACAAAGCGGCGTAACGGCAAGGCCCGCAAACCGGGAGGTCCGGCGGTTTTCCCCCGAACCGCTCTCCCCCAAAAGGACCTCCCGGGGGCCACTGCCGATTATTGATAAGGCGTCTTAGGATTTTTTTACATGTACATAAGTACCGTATGCCCTGAAATCAGCGATCAAATGAGCCACGCCGTCGGCATCCGACCGGGCAACGCCAACCTCTATCCGCTCCGCATTGTGGCGCGGGTTTTCGCTTGGCTCGGTCTGGCGACCGTCGTTTACGGGTTGGCCCTGATTATTATCGCCTTCGAGAGCGGAATTATCGAACTTTGAAAAGGGGGGAGAGCCGGAACGGCACTTTCAAGTTTTATTTATTTTTAGGCGGCGTGGTCATCAGGAAGGCGGGGACATGACCGCCCAGACCCTTGACCGGGTCATTGTCCTGGGTCCGGCTGACTTTCTTATCGTTCTTATCGTTTTTATCGTCATTTCCCGCCTTCTTGGAGACCGGGGCTGCAGGCAATTTACTCGCTATCTTTTCGCCGCCATTGACGGGGCTTGGCTCAGGGCTTGGTGCAGCGACCGCCTCGACAGGCTTCGGGGCTTCGGGTTTGGTCCCCTTATCTGACCGGCTCCTCTTGCCACCACGCCCATTGCCCCGGCCCTTGGCGCTACGTTCCCCGCGCCCACCGCTTCTCGGGGTATGGTTTGGTTTGGGGGCCGTAGCGGTGTCCCCTGCGTCTTCCACTGCTCTGACGCTGCCGCCGTCCAGCTTCAACAGAGGGATTTCCTTGCCTATGACTTCTTTGATGGCGTCCAGGTATTTACCGTCTTCCGGTGTCGCCAGGGTAAAGGCGCTGCCTTGGCGCCCGGCGCGTCCGGTGCGGCCGATGCGGTGCACGTAATCTTCGGCGTGGATCGGCACATCGAAATTAAACACATGGCTCATGTTCGGGATGTCGAGCCCGCGCGCGGCGACATCGGAACACACGACGATATTGATTTCGCCGGACTTGAATTTTCCGAGTGTCTCCGTTCGCGCCGGTTGTGACATGTCACCGTGCAGACGGCTGGCGGTAATGCCGTGGGTGTTAAGCGACTTGCAGACCACGTCTACATCGCGCTTGCGGTTGCAGAAAATAAGTGCGTTTTTGGGTTTTTCACTGAAAATAAGTTTGCGAAGGGCTTCGCGTTTTTCTTTTTGCCCTCCACCGGGGCGACGCCCGTCGCCGTGTTTGACCATGACCATGCCCTGGGTAATGGTTTCCGCCGTCGTTGCCGGAGGGTCGACGGATATTTCCTTCGGATTAATAAGAAACTTTTCGGCCAGCCTACGAATTTCGGGCGGCATGGTGGCTGAAAAGAACAGCGTGTTGCGGATGGTCGGTAACATGCCGACGATTTTCTCGACATCCGGAATAAAGCCCATGTCCAACATGCGGTCGGCTTCGTCAATGACCAGAATTTTGACGTCGTGCATCAACAAGTGGCCGCGGTCGAACAGGTCGAGCAATCGTCCCGGCGTCGCGATCAGCACATCGACGCCTTTGTCGATGGTCTTGATCTGCGCGCCCATGGTGTGCCCGCCAATCAGCAGCGCCTTGGTCAATTTGTGGTATTTGCCGTATTTGTCGAAGTTTTCGGCGACCTGGGCGGCGAGTTCGCGGGTCGGCTCCAGGATCAACGAACGCGGCATCCGCGCTTTGGCCTTGCCGGCGGCGAGAATATCAATCATCGGCAGCGTGAAGCCTGCGGTCTTGCCGGTACCGGTCTGGGCGCAGCCAAGAATGTCGCGGCCCATGAAAACCACAGGGATCGCTTGGGCTTGAATCGGAGTCGGCTCGGTGTAACCCGCGTCTTCGAGGGCGCGCAATACTTCGTCACTTAGGCCGAGATCTTGGAAGCTCATATAGATTGGTTCTGGCGGGGCGCGGAACTGCCCGCGTGCCCGTTTATTCTTATCAGTTTTAAAAGTCGGGCGGAGTTTAGGCTTTCCCGGCCCGAAGTCAATGTTCCCGTACCCTTGGTCGCCAATCCCGGATCAGCTAATGTGGCGGCCATGAGCAACAGAACCACTTTGATCTTCCTGCCGGGGCTGCTGTGCGACGAGGCCCTGTGGGCACATCAGATGGAAAACTTGGCCGACATTGCCGACATGACGGTCGCCGACATGACCCTGGACGACACCGTTGGCGGTATGGCTGAACGCGTCCTGGCGGCAGCGCCCGGTAGGTTCTCGCTGGCCGGACTGTCGATGGGCGGCTATGTGGCGCAAGAAATAATGCGCCGCGCACCGGACAGGGTGGAAAGACTGGCCTTACTCGACACCTCGGCCAATGCCGATACCCCGGACCGCAAAAAGCAGCGCCGTGGTTTTATCGCCCAACTGGGCCTCGGCGGGTTCCAGGGCGTGACGGCCAAGCTGCTGCCGTTTCTGATCCACAAGGACCGGCTCATTGACGACGTCCTTGTCCGCAAAATCAAGGCTTCGGCGCAAAGCATCGGGCCTGAAGCCTTCGTCCGCCAACAGCACGCGATCATGTCGCGTCCCGACGGCAGGAAGGGACTGAAGAAAATCGCCTGTCCAACGCTTGTTCTGTGTGGACGTCAGGATGCCTTGACGCCGCTGGCCCAGCATGAGGAAATGGCGGCGGCGATTCCAGATTCCCGGCTGGTCATT
>JABMOG010000127.1 GCA_013204265.1 Rhodospirillales bacterium | reverse complement strand
TCGGTGTCGCCGATGTACATGCCGGGGCGCTTGCGCACGGCTTCCAGCCCGCGCAGGACCTTGATGGAATCGGCGCCGTATTCCTCAGCGTCTCCGCTGCCGCCCAGTTCCTCCGAAGAGGTTTCCACTGCGGCAACGTCTTCAGGCGCATCCTCGGCTGTATTTTTAGTTGGTTCTTTTGCCATTATTCGCTCAAATATCCTAAATTTTTCAATGAATTACAGTGGCGGCGGCCACAGTGAGAAACTGCGCCCGACCGGCCAGCGGCCGGAACAGGGCGGAATCGGTACCGGTCATCCAGACCTGGGCGCCGAGTTGAAGTATTTGGTCAAACAGCACTTCCAGCCGCCGAGCATCGAGATGGGCCGCGATTTCATCCAGCAACAACAGCGGGGCCGTGCCCTGCTCATGCGCGCGCATTCGGGCGGTCGCCAGCACCAGCGCAACTAACAAAGCCTTTTGCTCGCCGGTCGAACACAACGCCGCCACTTGGCCGTTGCCAAGATGGCGAACCGCCAGATCGCTACGGTGCGGACCCGTCGCGGCTCGGCCTTCCCGGCCATCACGCCCGCGCTCTGCCGCCAGTCGGTCCCGGAATTTGTCCTCCACCGCCAGGGCGGGGCCTTCGCCGAGCCATTGTTCGATTTCGCCGACGGCGGCAATTTCAGCGCCGGGAAAGGCACCCGTCTTGGCCGCGCCCTTCGCACCGGCGTCCTCATCTGTGGCCAGATGCCGGGCCAGACGACGCACCATGTCGAGGCGGGCTGCGGCTACGGCGACGCCACGGGCTGCCAGGGTAGCTTCCAGCATCGCTAACCAGGACGCGTCGCCACCGCCGTCGCGCAACAGGGCCGTGCGTTCGCGCATGGCGTGCTCATAGGCGCTAACCCGCCCGGCGTGGGCGGGATCGGAATCGAACACCAATCGGTCTAGAAATCGCCGGCGCGCGCCCGGCCCTTCGAGGAACAATCGATCCATCTGTGGCGTCAGCCACAACGCGCCTGTGTGCTGCGTCAACGCCGCCTGGCTTTTGGCAATTTCCCCATCGATTTTGACGATACGCTTGTCACGTCCGCCCGGCGCGGCGGCTTCATAGGCGGTGCCGATTTCGACTTCCCCGGTCGGCGTTCTCAACACCGCCGCCACACCCCAGGGACACAAACCAGGGCGGTGTGATGGCGCGGATGACAATGGGGCGGCAACGTCCCGGCGCGCCACGTCGCTCAGCCGCGCCTGGCGCAGGCCTCGGCCCGGCACCAGAAACGACAAGCCTTCCAGCAGATTGGTTTTGCCGGCACCATTAGGTCCCGTCAACACCACCGGGGCGGCGCCCAGGTCCAGGCGCTGGTGGCGGTAGCATCGAAAATCCGTCAACGTCAGCCGCTTGACCGAAATTCCACCGCAACCAGAAACCGTCGCTCCTTGCGGAGCTGTGTCCGGCGGAATTTCCGCTGTCGCCAGGCCTTGCGATCGCAACAGGGTGTTCTCCTTAGATCAAACTGCTATCAAATGGTGTCATTTGATGGCAGGTAATTTGATCGGCGCCAAAGCGTCAGAGTAACCTGCCCTCGTTTGAGGGCCGGACGCTCTAAACTCGCATCGGCATCAAAACGTACAGTGCGCCGGGTTCATCCACTTCGCTGAGAATGGTCGGCGAGGCCGCGTCCGCCAATAGCAATCGAGTGCTGTCACCTTCGATCTGGCGGACGATGTCCAACAGGTAGCCGGCGTTGAAGCCGATCTCCATGGCCTCCCCTTGATAGGAGACTTCCAGTTCCTCGGTGGCGCTGCCGTCTTCGGGGCTGGACGCCGACAGGATCATGCTGCCGCTGGCCAGATTCATCTTTATGGCGCGCGACTTTTCGGTCGAAATTGCCGATACCCGATCGACCGCCGACGCGAACCCCTTTGTATTCACGTCCAACTGCTTATCATTGCCTTCGGGAATGACCCGCTGGTAATCAGGGAACGTGCCGTCGATCAGCTTCGACGTCAGTACTGAGGAGTCCATGGTAAAACGGATTTTCGCCTCAGACAGCCCGATGGCGATATCCGCCGTGGTTTCATCAACCAATTTGCTCAACTCACCCACCGTCTTGCGCGGCACGATTATACCGGGCATACCGTCGGCGCCTTTGGGTAGCGGAATTTCCATGCTGGCCAGCCGGTGGCCATCGGTAGCAACGGCGCGCAGCACACCGGCGCCGTCCCGCTCAGTGGCGTGCAGATATATGCCGTTCAGGTAATAGCGCGTTTCCTCGGTCGAGATGGCGAACCGGGTCTTGTCCATCAGAACCTGAATTTCAGCCACCGTCAGGGTGAATTCATGGCCCAGGTCGCCACCCGACAAAACCGGAAATTCATCGGTCGGCAGGCAGGTCAGGGTAAACCGCGACCGCCCCGAGGATAACACCAACTTCCCTTCACCGTCGGCGTCCAGCGCCACCTGGGCGCCGTCGGGCAGCTTGCGCACGATGTCATACAGGGTATGGGCAGGTGCCGTGGTGGCACCCGGTTGGGTGATGTCGGCGGCCACGGATTCGGCGATATCAAGGTCCATATCGGTGGCGTTCAGCGCCAGTTTGCCGTCCTGGGCGTCCAGTTTCAGATTTGAGAGAATCGGTATTGTGTTGCGGCGTTCGACAACGCTTTGCACATGCCCCAAGGATTTCAACAAAGCGGCTCGCTCAATAGTCAATTTCATGATGTTATTTCAAGCCTTTAGAGTAATTTTAGCCAGACGCGAAAGGGTAAGGAAAAGGTGTCGGCGACCGCCGAAAACCACCCCCCTCGATATTCGCTCCAGTATACCAGAAGACCCCGGACTCGTAACCTTTTTCCGCCATAAATCGACCTTTCCCGCAGGCCTTCTAAAGGACCGGAAAGCACTCGGAATTGGGTGATGGTGGAAACGATGGAAAGCAGCGCGGCCGAGTAGCCGGTCAGCCTTCCAGCATACGGCGCAGCAATTCCACGTCTTCGGCGAACGAGGGGTCGTGTTCCCGCAGCTCGTCCACTCTTTTCACCGCATGCATCACGGTGGTGTGGTCGCGGCCACCGAATTTGCGGCCGATTTCCGGCAACGAACGGGCGGTTAGCTGTTTCGCCAAATACATGGCCACCTGGCGCGGGCGGGCGACGGAGCGGGCACGGCGCGCCGAGTGCATATCCGACGTGCGGATATTGAAATGTGCGGCGACGCGTTTTTGAATGTCCTCGATAGTGACGCGGCGGTCGTTGGCCCTGAGCAGGTCATGCAACACGTCCTGGGTGGCTTCCAGCGAGATTTCCCGGCCGACCAGCTGGGCATGGGCGACGACCCGATTGAGGGCGCCTTCCAGTTCGCGCACATTGGCGGTGATCTTGTGGGCGAGAAATTCCATCACCTTGGGCGGCACCGCAACCGACATTTGTTCGGCCTTGGATTGCAGGATGCCGAGCCGGAGTTCGTAGGTCGTGGCATGAATATCGGCGACCAGGCCACAGTTGAGCCGCGAAATCAGCCGCTCCTCCATGCCCTCCAGATCGGACGGTGACTTGTCCGACGAAATCACGATCTGGCGCCCCTGGTCGACCAGGGCGTTGAAAGTGTGGAAAAATTCTTCCTGGGTCGAGTCCTTGCC
>JABMOG010000126.1 GCA_013204265.1 Rhodospirillales bacterium | reverse complement strand
CGCCTCTTTCGCGGTCAAAATTCCGATGTGGCCGGTGCACACCTGGTTGCCCGACGCGCACGTTGAAGCGCCGACGGCAGGCTCCGTGGTGCTGGCCGCCGTGCTGTTGAAATTCGGCGGCTATGGTTTGCTCAGGTTCTCCCTGCCCATGTTCCCCGAGGCTTCGGTGATGTTTACGCCGCTAATCTACACCCTGTCGGTGATTGCCATTATTTACACATCCCTGGTGGCACTGGCGCAGGAAGACATGAAAAAACTGATCGCCTATTCCTCGGTCGCGCACATGGGGTTTGTGACCATCGGCGCCTTCACCCTGACGGTGCAGGGCATCGAAGGCTCGATCTATCAAATGCTGTCGCACGGCGTTATTTCGGCGGCGCTGTTTTTGATCGTCGGGGTGGTTTACGACCGTATTCATTCCCGCAACATTTCGGACTACGGCGGGCTGGTCCACAAAATGCCGTCCTATGCGTTGATTTTCATGCTGTTCATGCTGGCCTCGGTCGGCTTGCCCGGAACGGCGGGCTTCGTCGGCGAATTCCTGGTCCTGGTCGGGGTGTTCCAGGTCAACACCTGGGTCGCCGCCCTGGCCGCGACGGGGTTGATTCTGGGCGCGGCCTATATGCTGTATCTATACCGGCGGGTGATCTTCGGCACACTAACCAAGGAAAGTCTGTCGGCAATCGGCGATATGAGCCTGCGTGAAAAAGCCGTATTCGCGCCGCTGGTTATTCTGGTGATCTGGATGGGTATTTATCCGGCGCCGTTCCTCGACGTCATGCACGTCTCCGTCGAACACATGATCGGGCAAATCGAAACCGCCCTCAACGCCGGCCCAGCCGCCACATTGGTTGGGAAATAGGGGGAGCATGCCATGACCACCTTAGCCGACACCCCTAATATTATCCCGGCCCTGCCGGAACTGTTTATCGCCATAATCATCATGGCGTTGATGATGCTTGGCGTGTTCCACAAAACCGGCGGCAATGAAGACGTAAAGGCATCGCGCCTGATTTCTCTGCTCGGGGTTATCTCGCTGTTGCTGGCGATATTGCTGGTGTCGGCCCTGTCGGGTGGACGGCTGGTGACTTTCGCCAACATGTTCGTCAGCGACACCTATGCCGTTTTCTGCAAGGTGCTGGTGCTGACCGGCTCGGCGCTGGCCATCGTGCTGTCTTTCCGGTTCCAGGAACGCCACGACATGGCCCGGTTCGAATACCCCATTTTGATTCTGTTCGCCACGCTTGGCATGATGATGATGATTTCGGCCAACGACCTGATCTCGCTCTACGTCGGGCTGGAACTGCAATCCCTGTCGCTGTACGTGATTGCCGCTTTCCAGCGCGACGATACGCGCTCGACCGAGGCCGGGCTGAAATATTTCGTCCTGGGCGCGGTGGCGTCGGGCATGTTGCTGTACGGGGCGTCGCTGATATACGGGTTCACCGGCACGACAAACTTCGACCAACTGGGCGCCCTGTTTAATGGCCATGGCGGCACGTCTGAAGTCAGCATCGGGGTAATCTTCGGCATTGTCTTTATTCTCGCCGGGCTGGCTTTCAAGGTCTCGGCGGTGCCGTTCCATATGTGGACACCGGATGTCTACGAAGGCGCGCCGACACCGGTTACCGCCTTTTTCTCGGTAGCGCCGAAAATCGCGGCGCTGGCCCTGTTCATCCGTGTCATGGTTGGTCCCTTCGGCGGGCTGGTCGAGCAATGGCAGCAGATAGTCATCTTTATTTCCATCGCCTCGATGGCGTTGGGTGCGTTCGCCGCCATCAACCAGCGCAATATCAAGCGCCTGATGGCCTACAGTTCCATCGGCCATGTCGGATACGCGCTGATCGGACTCGCCGTCGGCGGTGAGGCGGGCGTGCGCAGTGTGCTGATCTATCTCGCCATTTATCTGTTTATGAACATCGGCGTGTTTGCCTGTATCTTGTGCATGCGCCGCGACGGCTCCATGGTCGAAGGCATCGACGATCTGGCCGGTATGAGCAAAAGCCATCCCATGCTGGCCTTGGCGTTGGCAATCTTCATGTTTTCCATGGCCGGAATTCCACCCTTTGCGGGCTTTTTCGGCAAGCTCTACATCTTCCTGGGCGCGATCCAGGCGGAACTATATGGCCTCGCCGTGCTTGGCGTTCTGACCAGCGTGGTCGGTGCGTTTTATTACCTTCGCATCGTGCAAATCGTCTATTTTGAGGAAGCCGATGAGCCATTGGACAAACCCTCGGACCCGGAATTGGTGTTTGTGATTGCCGCCACCGGGGTGTTTATTGCCTTCTTCTTCGCCTACCCGACGCCGGTACTGTCGGCGGCGGCCGCCGCCGCGGCGGCGTTGTTCGCAGGTTAGCGGCTTAAAAGACCCGAAAGTCACCCATGTCTCAACTTAACCTACCATCGGCTTACCATCTGGTAAGCCTGGACACTGTCGACAGCACCAATGCCGAAGCCCGGCGCCGGGCGATGCAGGGCGAGGAGGCAACGCCTGACGGAACTCTTATTTTGGCCAAGCAACAAACCGAGGGCCGTGGACGGCGCGGGCGGACCTGGCACAGCCCGCCCGGAAACCTCTATTGCTCGTTGGTGCTGCGGCCCGAAATCCCTATTGCACGCGCGGCGGAATTCAGCTTCATCGCGGCATTGGCGGTGCATGACGCGCTCGGCACCGTCGGCGACGCCGGCCATCAGGTGCATTGCAAATGGCCCAACGATATCCTGCTTAACGATCACAAAGTTGCAGGGCTGTTGCTGGAAACAGAAACTACGGCAAGCGGCGTTCCCGACTGGATCATTCTAGGTCTCGGGCTGAATGTTGCGGTATTTCCCGGCGACACCGATTTCCCGGCAACGTCTCTGCGGGCCGAGAGTTGGGCCGCGACCGAGGGTGAAATTCTAGAATCCTTTTGCCGCCATTTCCTGAAATGGACAAACACCTGGCTCGAAGACGGGTTCGCGCCGATCCGCAAGAACTGGTTGTGGCGATGTTATGGTCTGGGAGAAGAGATCGAGGTTCGGCTGGAAAACGAAAGTGTAAGCGGGGTCTTCGAAGACCTCGACGAACACGGCGTGTTGTTGTTAAAAACCGCAGACGGTGAGCGCCGCATTTCCGCCGGAGACGTTTTCTTTCCATCCCTGATGACGGAGGGGGCCTCGTCCTGACGCCTATGCTTTTGTCTATCGATTCAGGTAATACCAATATCGTTTTCGCCGTCTTCGACGACGACAACAATCTCCGCGGTCAATGGCGCTCGTCCACCCATGCCGATCGCACGGCGGACGAATTCAGGGTCTGGCTGGGGCAATTGATGACTTCGGCCGACATCACCGCCGCCGATATCACCGCCGCCATCATTGCGTCCGTGGTGCCGAAAACGTTGTTCAGTCTGAAAACCCTGTGCTGGGAGTATTTTGGCTGCGAGGCGAAAGTTATTGGTGATGATGGCGTCGACCTTGGGCTCGAGGTTCTGGTAGACCGGCCCGAAGACGTCGGCGCCGACCGGCTGGTTAACGCGGTATCGGGTTACCAGCAATACGGGGGCCCGCTGATTATTGTCGATTTCGGCACCGCCACCACCTTTGACATCATCGACGCGGACGGCAACTACATCGGCGGGGTCATCGCGCCCGGCGTCAACCTGTCGCTCGAAGCCCTGCACATGGCGGCGGCGCAGCTGCCGCGCGTCGGTATCCAACGCACCGAACACGTGACCGGCAAGAACACAGTTGAGGCCATGCAATCGGGTATCTACTGGGGCTATGTCGGGCTGATCGAAGGGCTGGTCAAACGGTTATCGGATGAACACGGCAGTGGTATCACCGTCGTCGCCACCGGCGGGCTGGCCGGGTTGTTTTCTGACGCCACCGACTGCATCGACCATTCCGACCCCGACCTGACGCTGCGCGGTCTGCTCGCAATTTACCGTAAAAATTCATGACGAACGCGCCTGATGAGCTGACCTTCCTGCCGCTCGGCGGTGCCGGTGAAATCGGCATGAACCTGAACCTCTACGGGTTCGGGCCAAAAGACCGGGAAACCTGGGTGATGGTCGATCTGGGCATTACGTTTGGTAACGGCTCGCTGCCCGGCATCGACGTCATCATGCCCGATCCAACATTCATCGAAGAACGCCGCGACCGGCTGGCGGGGCTGGTGCTGACTCACGCACACGAAGATCATTTGGGCGCCGTGCCGTATTTGTGGGAACGCCTGCAATGCCC
Source organism: Rhodospirillales bacterium (assembly GCA_013204265.1). Taxonomy (GTDB): domain Bacteria; phylum Pseudomonadota; class Alphaproteobacteria; order Rhodospirillales; family Casp-alpha2; genus Casp-alpha2. The sequence continues at coordinate 6,592 of JABMOG010000126.1, read as the reverse complement.
CATCTATGCAACGCCATTTACAATTTCTATTCTCAAACGCAAGCTGGGCGAGACGGGTTTCGCAGACCGGGTCGAGATTATCGAAGTGCCCTTGGGCGGACGTTTTAACGTCGGCCCCTTCGATATGGAGCTGATTACGCTGACCCATTCCATCCCCGAGCCCAACGCCATCGCCATCCGCACCCCCGTCGGTACGGTTCTGCATACCGGCGATTGGAAATTCGATCCCGGCCCGGTGATCGGTGACGTCCCGGACAAGGCAGCGCTGTCAAAGCTCGGCGATGAAGGGGTGCTGGCGCTGGTTTGCGATTCGACCAATGTCTTCACGCCGGGCGAATCCGGGTCGGAAGCCGACTTGCTGGACAACTTGATTAGCTTGATCGGCGAGTGTCAGGGCCGGGTCGCGGTGGCCTGTTTCGCGACCAACGTGGCGCGGCTGGAAACCATTTCCCGTGCTGCTGCAGCCAACGGACGCAACGTGGTGCTGGCCGGACGTTCGCTGTGGCGGATTAACGATGCAGCCCGCGAAAATGGTTACCTAGGCGATATCGCCGCATTTATTGACGAAGAAGACGCCGGGCATATCCCCAACGACAAGCTGCTCATCATCTGTACTGGTAGTCAGGGCGAACCCCGCGCGGCACTTTCGCGCATCGCCGCCGGCGACCATAAGCACGTCACTTTGGGCAAGGGTGATACGGTAATATTCTCGGCCCGCGCCATCCCCGGCAACGAATCCGGCATCGGTTATTTGCAAAACAGGTTGGTGCGGAGCGGCGTTCGAGTAATCACCGCACGCGACCATTTTATTCATGTCTCTGGCCATCCGGCGCGTGATGAACTGGCGCAAATGTATCAATTGTCGCGGCCCCGGATATCGGTCCCGGTGCATGGCGAGCGCCGCCATCTCGAAGAACACGCTCTTTTGGCCCTGGAATGCCAGGTGCCCCAGGCCATCGTCGCCGAGAATGGAACCTTGGTGCGGCTAGGCCCAGGCGAGGCGGGTATCACCGGGGAAGTGCCGTCCGGGCGCCTTGCGCTCGAAGGCAACCGGCTGGTGCCTGTTGACGGCGAACTGGTGCGTGGGCGCATCCGGGCGCTGAACAATGGTTCGGCGGTACTGAGCGCGGTATTGTATGAAGACGGCGAATGGGCGGCGGAGCCGGAACTGTCTACCATCGGGGTGCTTGAAGCCGGGGAAGAGGCCATATCTGAGGACGCCATCGACGCCGCCATTGCGGCCTTAAGGGATTTGCCGGCAAAAAAGCGCACAAACGACGACGATGCGCGCGAGGCCATGCGTATTGCGGTGCGCCGCACTTTCCGCAAAACTCTCGACAAGAAACCACAAACTACCGTGCATTTAATCCGGATTACAAAATCATGATCGGTAAACTCAATCACGTCGCCATCGCCGTCCCCGACTTGGGCGCTGCCATGACGCTGTACCGCGACACGCTGGGCGCGGTTGTTTCCGACCCCCAAGCGATTTCTGAGCACGGCGTAACGGTGTCCTTTGTCGATCTCGACAACACCCGGATAGAGCTTCTCGAAGCCCTTGGCGAGGGATCACCCATCGCCGGTTTTATCGAGCGCAACCCGGCTGGCGGCATCCATCATATGTGTTTCGAGGTTGCCGATATCATAGCGGCCCGCGACAAGCTAAAAAGCGACGGTGCGCGTGTGCTGGGTGACGGTGAGCCGAAAATCGGCGCCCACGGCAAGCCGGTTTTGTTCCTGCACCCCAAGGATTTCACCGGCGTCCTGATCGAACTGGAACAGGCATAAGGGACCGATATGACTTTCTGGACCGGCCTCGCGACCTACGCCATCATCTGGTGGCTCGTAATCTTCATGGTTCTGCCGTGGGGTGTGCGGCGCATCGGCCCTGATGATCTCGGCGAAATGGATGATCCCGGCGCGCCGGCAAAACCACGTATGCTGCTCAAACTCGCCATCACCACGGTGCTATCCGGTGTTGTTTTCGGGCTGGTCTATCTGGTTATCGTCTCAGGCGTCATTTCATTTAGGGCGTAAAAACATGTCTTGGTACTGCGAAGCCGCCAAAGGTAATCCCATTCACGAATCCTATCACGACACCGAATACGGCTTTCCGCTGGATGGCCTGGACGATGAACGCTACCTGTTCGAGCTGCAATCGCTGGAACTGTTTCAGGCCGGGCTGTCGTGGGAGCTCATTTTAAAGAAACGCGCCACCACCGTTGCCGCCTTCGATAATTTCAAGGTCGACACCGTCGCCGCCTACGGCAAGAAAGACACGGCGCGGCTGCTGGCGGATGCGGGCATAATCCGCAACAAACTTAAAGTTGCCTCGATTATTGAGAACGCCAACCGGATACAGGGCCTGCGCGGCAGCCACGGAGGGTTCGCCGCATGGATAGCCGCTCACCATCCCCTCAACCGGGCTGAGTGGACCAAGCTGTTTCGCCAGACCTTCAAATTCATGGGCGGGGAAATCGTCAACGAATTCCTGATGTGTATCGGCTACCTTCCCGGTTCACACCACGCCGATTGCGCGGCCTACAAGCGCATCGCCAGACAAAAACCGCCATGGATGCAAGTTGACCCCAAGGTCTTCGAGCCCTCCAAACAATAAAAAAGGCCGGATCGTCGCCGATCCAGCCTTCGCAGTTCTCTGCGGGTTTTATTGTTTTTTCAAACCCTCAAAAATTGTTTCTTGTTGTTCTTGACGTTTCCTCCCAAAACCCAGGCAACGGATTATTCCGTACACATTCGTTTTGGTGTTCAGAGATTAGGCAGTATTCGGCGCTTTGTATACATTTTTTTTGGCCATTGCCATTGGCTATCAAACGCGCCTCACTGTTGAAGCCAAGGCGGCAAGCGCATACAGTCTGCGCAATTCGATTCTCAGCCTAAAAGAAAGTTCTTCCATGCGTTTATCCCGTTTTTTCATGCCGACTATTAAGGAAAATCCGTCCGAGGCGCAGATCGTCTCGCACCGCCTGATGCTGCGCGCCGGCATGATCCGCCAATCGTCGGCCGGTATTTATTCGTGGTTACCGATGGGGCACCGGGTGCTCAAAAAGATCGAGCAGATCGTGCGTGAAGAACAGGACGCCATCGGCGCCCAGGAAATGTTGATGCCGACTATCCAGCCAGCCGACCTGTGGCGCAAAAGCGGGCGCTATGACGCTTATGGCCCGGAAATGCTGCGTATCACCGACCGCCACGACCGCGATATGCTGTTTGGACCGACCAACGAGGAACAAATTACCGAAATTTTCAGCGACGCGGCGAAAAGCTACCGTGACCTGCCGCGCATGCTGTACCACATCCAATGGAAATTCCGCGACGAAGTGCGGCCCCGGTTCGGCGTCATGCGTGGGCGCGAATTCCTGATGAAGGACGCCTATTCCTTCGATGCGGATTTCGCGGGCGCCAAACGGTCCTACAACAAACAATTCGTTGCCTACCTTAAGACCTACGCCCGGATGGGACTGACGGCGATTCCGATGAAAGCCAACAGCGGCCCTATCGGCGGCGATATGAGCCACGAATTCGTCATTCTGGCCGAAACCGGGGAAAGCGAAGTCGCCTGTCACCGTGATTTTCTCGAAAATGACTGGCTCGATAACATTGATCCTGAAGGCGACTTGCAAATTATCGTCGACAGCTTCACCGATAAATACGCCGCCACCGATGATGAGCGTGACCCGGAAACCGAGGCAACGCTGGGCGATAACCTGGTCGTCGCACGCGGCATCGAAGTCGGTCACATTTTCCACTTCGGCACCAAGTATTCGAAGGCCTTCAATGCCGTCGTCACCGGCCCCGACGGCACGGAAATAACCGCCGAAATGGGGTCTTACGGCATCGGCGTGTCGCGGCTGGGCGGTGGTATCATCGAAGCCAGCCACGACGAGAACGGTATCATCTGGCCGGAATCGGTAGCCCCGTTCAAGGTCGGGCTGATTAATCTCAAGGTCGGTGACGAAGGCTGTGACGGAGCCTGCGAAGGCCTGTACGGGCAACTCCAAAATGCCGGGATTGACGTTCTCTATGATGACCGCGAAGGCCGCGCCGGGGTCAAATTCGCCGAGATGGACCTGATCGGCCTGCCGTGGCAGGTGGTGGTCGGGCCGAAAGGCGTCGCCGGCGGTTTTGTTGAAATGAAAAACCGGGCGACCGGCGAGCGCCAAGAAATCAGCGCCGATGCTGCCCTGGCGCAGTTAACGGCCTGAGCGAGACGGCTGAGCAATCATGGAAATCGCTTTTCTTTTATTTGACGGGATTACACCGCTCGATGCGGTCGGCCCGTTCGAGGTGCTGGGAAAATTACCCGGCGCACAGGTCAAAATGGTCGGCAAGGCCAAGGGGGAATTCCGCACCCGTGGTCAAAGTCTGGCCATGATTGCCGATTATGCTCTCGCCGAGGTTCCAAACCCCGACATTGTCGTCATACCCGGCGGCCCCGGGGCCGACGCCATGGCCGAGGACGCCGCCGTGACCGACTGGGTCGCCAAGGCACACGAAACCACGGCCTGGACCACGTCGGTGTGTACGGGCGCATTGATTCTGGGCGGTGCCGGGGTGTTGAAAGGACTAAAAGCAACGACCCACTGGCGGGCAATGGCTGATCTGGTGTCTTTCGGCGCCATCCCCACCGACCGCCGTGTGGTTCGCGAGGGCAAGGTCGTAACCGCGGCCGGGGTATCGTCGGGCATTGATATGGCGCTGACACTGGCCGCCGAAATTGCCGGCGAGGATGTCGCCAAGGCGATCCAACTGGGCATAGAATACGCGCCCGAACCACCGTTCGACGCCGGTCATATCAGCGGCGCGCCGGAAGCCCGCATCGAAATGGTCCGGTCCGGGCTGGCTCGGCCTTGAAGCTAATTTGATACGACGAAAGGACACCCCCTTGTTTTCCTATTTTGAGTGGATGATGGCATTTCGCTACCTGCGGGCACGCCGCCAGGAAGGCTTCATTTCGGTGATTGCCTGGTTTTCCCTGCTCGGCATAGCTCTTGGCGTGGCGACGTTGATTATCGTCATGGCAGTGATGAACGGGTTTCGCCAGGAACTACTGACGCGCATCCTCGGCATTAACGGCCATCTCAGCGTTTACGGGCAAACCAGCGAAATCCGCGACTTCGACCCCATCGCCGAGCGCCTCAGAAAGGTCGGCGGCGTTCGTATTGTCACCCCGCTGATCGAAGGCCAGGTCATGGTCACCGCACGCGGCGTCGCTCAGGGCGCGGTCGTGCGCGGCATCCGGCCGGAAGACTTAAAACGCCGCACAATCATCGCCGACAACATCAAAAAAGGATCACTGGACGCCTTCGGTGGAGCAACGTCGATCATCATCGGTGGGCGGCTGGCGCAAAAAATGGGCGTCGGCGTCGGGGACAAAATCACCTTGATCTCGCCCAAGGGCAACGCCACTGCGTTTGGCACTGTGCCCCGCATGCGCGCTTATACTGTCGCAGCGATCTTCCAGATCGGCATGTACGAATACGATTCCAGCTTTATTTTCATGCCGTTAGAAACCGCACAGGTTTATTTCAAGCACCCCGGTGCGGTCAGCAATCTGGAGGTTTTCGTCGATGACCCAGACGACGCCATCGCCATTGGCCGCGACATTTCCAAGACCCTCAAGGGAGCGGCGCGCATCCACGACTGGCAGCGCGTCAACGCCAGTTTCTTCAACGCCATTCAGGTCGAACGCAACGTCATGTTCTTGATTCTGACGCTGATTATTCTGGTTGCCGCCTTCAACATCGTTTCCAGCCTCATCATGTTGGTCAAAGACAAGGGCAAGGACATCGCCATCCTGCGGACAATGGGCGCGACCCGTGGCACCATCATGCGGGTGTTTTTCATTGCCGGCGCCTCGGTCGGCACCATCGGCACCCTGGCGGGATTCGGGCTTGGGCTGGCGTTTAGCACCAATATTGAATCCATCCGCCAGGGAATTCAGGGCCTGACCGGCACCGACCTGTTCGCGGCGGAAATCTATTTCCTGTCGCAACTGCCGGCGGTGGTTGATCCGGGCGAAGTATTCGCCGTGGTGCTGATGGGTCTAGGGCTGTCGTTTCTGGCGACCCTGTATCCGGCCTGGCGGGCGGCTAAAATCGACCCGGCGGAGGCGCTGCGTTATGAATAACGCCCCCAGGGTTCTCGACCTCACCGGGGTCCGGCGCACCTTCCACCAAGGCCGCGAGGATTTAGAAGTCCTGCGCGGCGTCGACCTGATGCTGGGGGCGGGGGAAATTGTCGCTCTGGTCGGGCCGTCGGGATCCGGCAAATCAACGCTGCTGCATATCGCCGGGTTGCTGGAATCACCCGACGCCGGGGATGTCGCCATTACCGGGCGGTCATGCACCGGCATGAACGACGATGCCCGCACGGCCATGCGCCGCGAACATCTGGGCTTCGTCTACCAGAACCATCACTTGCTGCCGGAATTTACGGCCCTTGAGAACATCGCCATTCCCGGCATCATCGCCGGATTGGGCCGCGCGGAATCGAAAAAACGAGCCCGCGAAATCCTTGGTTGGATGGGTCTGCAGGACCGCGAAACCCACCGCCCGGGCCGCCTGTCGGGGGG
>JABMOG010000125.1 GCA_013204265.1 Rhodospirillales bacterium | reverse complement strand
ATGCCTCCTCAGCAGTTCCAGCGACTGCTTGATTTCCGACGACAGTGTTTCGATTTCCGCACGCATGGGCTTGTTCCTAACACCTTAAATCTGGCCGGTTTGTAGCCGGGATTGCGGCCTCGAACAAGCCCCGCCCGAAACGTCAATACAGCCCACCGGTGCCCGTCGCGGGTTGGTGGGTGTTGGTGCCGGCGGTCCAGCTTTCGCCTTCCAGGACCTCGCCGGCGCCGGTCGGGATGGTGCCGGGCTTGAAGGCTTCCAGGATGACTTTTTTGTCGCCGGGGCGGGCCTGTTTGCCGGTCACGGCGTTGACCCGGACCAGGCGAATACCGGGCGGAATTCGAAACGGTAGGGCTTTTTTGTTTTCCAGCGCGGCGGCCATGAAGTCCCGAAACAGAGGCGCCGAGACGCTGGAGCCGGTTTCTTTGCGGCCCAGAGTTTTAGGCGTATCGAAGCCGACAAAAACCCCGACCGCAAGGTCCGGCGAAAAGCCGATGAACCAGGTGTCTTTGCCCAAATTGGTGGTTCCGGTTTTGCCAGCCAGGGGTTTACCGACGGCCTGGATACGCCGCCCGGTGCCGCGCTCAACAACGCCTTCCAGCATGCTGACCACTTGATAGGCGCTGCCGGGCTCGGTCACTTTGGCCCGCGTGTCGGTGATGACAGGGGTGTCTTGAGTGGTCCACACCATGGCCCGGCAGTTGACGCAGTTGCGCCGGTCGTGGCGGAAGATGGTTTTTCCGTGGCGGTCCTGAATGCGGTCGATCAAGGTCGGCGTCACCCGCTTGCCGCCGTTGACCAGCATTGCATAGGCCGTGGTTATTCTGAGCAACGAGGTTTCCCGCGACCCCAAAGCCATCGACAGGGATTCGGGCAGATCATTGACGATATCGAAACGCTGGGCATATTCGGAAACCTTGTCCATGCCGACGGTTTGCGCCAGCCGCACGGTCATCAGATTGCGGGATTTTTCGATCCCTAAGCGCATCGTCGACGGCCCGTAGAATTTCTTGGTGTAGTTGGCCGGGCGCCATTTCGGCAGCCCCGGCCCCTGGTCAATAACGAAGGGCGCGTCCAAAATCAGGGTCGCCGGGGTGTAGCCTGCGTCGAGCGCCGCCAGATAGACAAACGGTTTGAACGCGGAACCCGGCTGGCGCATTGCCTGGGTGGCACGATTGTACTGGCTGCGCGCGTAGGAATAGCCGCCGGCCATGGCCAGGATTCGGCCCGTGTGGGGGTCCATGGCGACGATGGCGCCTTCGATGTCGGGCAGTTGGCGCAGGGCGTAGGTTCCGGCGGGGTACGGTTTTTTCTCTGCATCCATGGTGATCGGATCGACGACGATAATATCGCCGGGCACCACAACGTCGGCCGGGCTGGTCACCTTGGGGCCGCGTATCTGGTTTTCTTTCCAGGGCCTGGCCCATTTCATTTCGGCCAGCGGAATGCGCCCGGTCGTCCCGTCGGCCAAACCGATCATGGCGCTTGCCGGGTCAAGCCCGAGGACGGCTGCCAGCAAATGGTCACCCAGTCCCCTGATCGGTGACGCCCCGGCCAGACCGCGCCGCCAGTCGCTTGGAATATCAAGCCGGGTGCCGTCGGCAAGCCGCATGATCGGCCCGCGCCATCCGTGGCGGCGATCGTAGGTTTCGAGGCCCTGGCGAAGAACCTTGGTAGCGATGTTTTGCAGCCGGGGGTCGAGCGTGGTGCGCACGGACAGTCCGCCTTTGTAAAGTTTTTCCTCGCCGTAGCGGGTCACCAATTGGCGGCGGACTTCCTCGGCAAAAAATTCCGCCGTCACGTACTCGATTTCGGACCGTTGGGCAGCGGCCAACGGCGTGGCCTTGGCCTGCTCAGCCTGGTCCGGGGTAATGGTGCCATCATCCAACATCCGCCCGATCACCCAATTGCGCCTGGACAGGGCGGCCTGGGGTTTGCGGATGGGGTTGTAATTGTTCGGCGCCTTGGGCAGGGCGGCGAGGATGGCGGCTTCGGCGATGGTCAACTCACCCAACGATTTGTCGAAATAGTTGAGCGCCGCCGCAGCAACGCCGTAAGAGCCGAACCCGAGATAAATTTCATTCAGGTAGAGTTCCAGAATCCGGTCCTTGGTCAAAGCCCGTTCAATGCGGAACGCCAGGATGGCTTCTTTGACCTTGCGCCGCCAGGAAACCTCGTTGGTCAGCAGGAAATTCTTCGCTACCTGTTGGGTGATGGTCGAGGCGCCGACCGGGCGCCGCGAGGAGCCGATGTTTTTAACGTTGGTCAACACCGCCCGTAGCACACCCAGCACATCGACGCCGGGATGGTTATAAAAATTCTTGTCCTCGGCCGACAAAAACGCCCGCACCACGAGGCGGGGCATCACCTTGATCGGCACGAAGACCCGTTTTTCGAGCGCGTATTCGACTAACAGACGCCCATCGCCGCCATGCACCCGGGTCATTACGGGCGGCTCGTACCCGGCCAATTGACGATATTCCGGCAAGTCCCGGCCAAACTTCTGGAAGACGTATAAAGTTCCACCAGCACCGACAATGGTGATGATCAACAACAGGCCGAATATCGTCAGAAAAAATCTAAGCATGAAAATCCAAAGCCACGTCCAAAACGCCGCCATCCTACCACAAGTCACCAAGACCCCACGGCACCCTTAAACATGGAAAATATGGCAAGGGTATGGCCGCTTGGAAAGGGGCCGGATTAGGTCATGAACTCATAAATGGCGGCGAGCTGTGATCGACAAATGGCTCGGTTCGGAAGGAAGGGGCACGAAAGCGGGGCCAAAGCCCCGGTGAGGGCTCCTGACGCACTGAAACGGGCCATTTGTCGACCCCTTTCGGGGCGCGGTTCTTTTGCCCACTGGACGTCGTCGCGTCGTCGGTCATGATGCTTTGGCATCATTCTCTCCTAACTCCTTGCCAGTAAACAAAATAACACACGTCACAGTCGTCGCCATTTATGAGTTCATGACCTAGTTCCGGTTGGCTTCCTCGATCCGCACGAAATAGGAAGCCACAGCCCTACTCACCGCCGATGCCAGCCGGGCGCGGTAAGACTTCGAGCGTAGCGCCCTTTCGTCTGCGGGATTGGATAGAAATCCCAGTTCCAAAAGTACCGACGGAATATCGGGCGCCTTGAGAACGGCAAAACCGGCGAATCGATGGGTGTTGCGAAGCACCTGGGTCTTTTTTTTCAGTTCCCGAATCAGCGATGTCGCGAAATGCGCCGACTGGTTCATCGATTCGCGCTGCGCCAGATCGATTAGAATATTGGTGACTTCGGGGGTCTCAAAGGTCAAATCGACACCGGCGATCAGGTCGGCTTTGTTTTCCTTCTCCGCCAGTTCACGGGCCTCATTGTCCGAAGATTTTTCCGACAGGGTATACACCGCAGGCCCTTTGATTTTGCGGTTGCGAACCGTGTCGGCATGAATGGAAATGAACAAATCGACCTTTTGGTCGCGCGCCATGCGGACCCGTTCGCGCAGGCGCACAAAGACATCCCGTTTGCGGCTCATGAGAACCGTGAAACGCCCGGTCTGTTCCAATTGGCGCTTGAGTTCGTGGGCCATCGACAGCGTGATGTGCTTCTCATAGATACCCGAAGGTCCGATAGTGCCGGGATCGACGCCGCCGTGCCCCGCATCAAGGAAAATGATATTCTTTTTACCCCGGTGCTGGGGTTCGGGTTTGCGCGGCGCCAGTCGGAAGGGCGAGGCCTGAGCCTGAGCCGAAATTTTGACCGGCTCAAGCGGCGCGGCAGACGGTTGGGTCAGTTTCACGGCTGGGGTTGGTTCCTTGACGAAAACCATCTTGGTTGTCTGGAGAGCCGGTTTTGGCGATGGCTGCACAGCCACCACCCGCAGAGGCGTTTTCCCGGCGTCCTGCTTAAACGCCTGATGCGTCGTCGCGGACAGGTCCAGAACCAGCCGGTACCCAGCCTCACCCGTGGATTTCGAGCCGGGCTCCAATATAAAAGCATTTGTAATCGCCGCCGGTGTGCGGACATCGAGAACGAGGCGGGAATTGCCCGGTTTAAACAGACCGTAACGCAGTTTTCGAAATACGCCGGTGGCACTGGGCAACGGGCGCGCCGGCAGACGCCAACCCATTTCAGGCAGATCAACGACAATGCGATTGGGGTTGGTCAACGTAAACACGCTGAACGCTACCTGGCGGTCGATTTCCAGGACAATCCGGGTGACGTCTTTCTGGGCACCAACGCGGATATCGGTGACGACGGCTTCGGCGGCCGCAACCGCAACCGGCTGGGGCAAGCCCAGCATAACCACCAAGGCGACCAATAGTCGAAGCAAAAGCCTCTCAATACCCCACATTTAGTACAACACCTGCTCTTGGGACCCCATATAATGGTTTATAACAGGGATCGGTAAACGACAACCCGTTTCCCGCCATCCTAACACGGCGGCAACTAGGCCATTGTCGAACCAAAAAGCTACCGTTATATTAACATATGTGACGTTCCCCTGGGAATTTCGTTACAAATTTTATAGGCCCCGATCATCAGCCGCTGAATACGGTGACTGGTAATCTGTTTGTATCGGGCGTATATACAAACCGAGCGAAGGATTTCCCTCTTAGAAAACAGACTTTTTTTCATGCCGGATAGAGCAGCGCGATCAGACCATACAGCCCACCCGCCTTTGGCGATGGTGGGACTGTTCGCAGGCGCCGCCGGCCCTACACGAACAAGCACCCTTAGGCTCCGTGGCAATCCCTTGTTTGATTGCCCGAATGGCTTAAGCGTGCGCCGGAGTTACATAAATAATGACAACCAAGAGAATGTTAATCGACGCTTCCCACCCGGAAGAAACCCGTGTGGCGATCGTCAACGGACAGCACCTGGAAGATTTCGACGTAGAGGTTGAGTCCCGTCGGCAGCTTAGAGGCAACATCTATCTAGCGAAGGTAACCCGGGTCGAGCCGTCCCTTCAGGCGGCGTTTGTCGATTACGGCGGAAACCGTCACGGTTTCCTGGCCTTTAGCGAAATCCACCCCGATTATTACCAGATTCCCGTCGCCGACCGCGAAGCGCTGGTCGCCGCGCAGCAGGAAGCCGAAACCGAGGCCGGCGCACAAGCCGATGCCAAGGCCGAAGCCGAAGCCAAGAAGAGTGGAGACGACGTCGAGACCGACGAAGGATCGGACTTCGAGGTTCTCGGCGGCGACGAGGCCGAAGAAGTCCAGGCCCAACGCCCGGTAGTCTCCAAGCGCCACTATAAAATCCAGGAAGTCATCAAGCGCCGCCAGATCCTGTTGGTTCAGGTGGTCAAGGAAGAACGAGGCACCAAGGGCGCTGCGCTGACCACCTATTTGTCCCTCGCCGGGCGGTATTGCGTGTTAATGCCAAACACCGCGCGGGGCGGTGGAGTATCGCGCAAAATTGCCAACGCACCGGACCGCAAAAAACTAAAAGCCATCCTCAACGATTTGAAAATCCCCGGCGTCATGGCCGTGATCGTGCGCACCGCCGGGCAAAAACGCTCGAAGGCGGAAATCAAACGGGATTACGAATACCTCATGCGGCTGTGGGAATCCGTGCGCGAAGTGACAATGGAATCTATGGCGCCATGTCTGGTCCATGAAGAAGGCAACCTGATCAAGCGCTCGATCCGGGACCTGTACGACAAGGACATCGAAGAAATCATCATCGACGGCGACGAGGCCTACCGCGCCGCCAAAGACTTTATGAAGGTGCTGATTCCGAGCCACACCAAGCGGGTGCAGCCCTTCAAGGAAGCCAATAAACAGCTGTTTCAGCATTTCCAGGTGGAAAGCCAGCTCAACGCCATGCATTCGCCCGAGGCGCAATTGCCATCGGGCGGCTATATCGTCATCAATCCGACTGAGGCGCTGGTCTCCATCGACGTTAACTCGGGCCGCGCGACGCGAGGGCGCAATATCGAGGAAACGGCTCTCAAAACCAACCTCGAAGCGTCCGACGAAATTGCCCGTCAATTAAAGCTGCGCGATCTGGCTGGTTTGATCGTCATCGATTACATCGACATGGAAGTATCGCGCAACCAGGCGAAAGTCGAACGCCAGCTGAAGGACGCCATGGGGTCCGACCGCGCACGCATCCAGATCGGTCGCATCAGTCCCTTCGGGCTTATGGAGTTATCGCGCCAGCGGATGCGCCCAAGCTTGATCGAAAACAGTTCCGACCCCTGCCCCTATTGCGAAGGCACGGGAATACGGCGGTCGTCGGATTCAGCAGCCTTGCACCTGTTGCGGGCGATCAAAGAAGAAGCCATGCAGCAGCGATCCCAAGTCATTAACGTCCACATCCCGACATCGGTGGCGCTTTTTATCCTCAACAACCAGCGCGATGCCCTGGCCGAGATCGAGGCAACGTACAAAACGTCCATTACCGTTGAGACCGACGATACCCTGATCCCTCCGAATTATCGCCTGGAGCGGGACGGCAAACTGGTTGAGCCCCCCAGCAACGCGCCCGTCAGTATCGCGCCCGCCAAGACCACAACCTTCCCGGAAGACGGCTCCAAACGTCGCAGACGGCGCGGTCGGCGGCCACAAGGCGAAGACAGCATCAACGAGCAGACGCTCGAAAACGCGCCCCAAAACACCCATGGCCCCGACGAAACCGCAGAGCCGACCATCGTCGATGCGAACAACGCGGCCTCGGAACTCGCCAAGGGCGAGGACGACGCTAAAACTACAGACGGGGCCAAACGGCGGCGACGTGGTCGCCGGGGTGGACGACGGCGCGGGCGCAAGCCGACCGATCCCCTGGCCACGGAAGCCACCGGCGAAACATCAACGGACGCCGACAGTGCTATTCCCGGGGCCGATATCCAAACTGCAGTCCAGGACGCCACAGAGGCTCCGGCACCTGTAGCCACCGAGGATCAGCTTGGGGATGCCCCTGTTGTAGACGCTCAAGCCCAAACGAAGCCTGAGTCCGACACCAAGGTTGAACCTGAGGCTAAAAAACCGGCTAAACGCACCCGTGCCCGCAGAGTGAAAAAAACCGATGCGGACACAGCCACATCCCTCGAAGCCACACCGACCGAAGGCGACAAAGACACTGAAAAAAAACCGGCTCAGGAAAAACCGGTACGCGCGTCGCGCAGCAAGGCAACCCCTGCAACTAAGCCCGCACCGGAACCCCAGCCCGATCCGATCACTCCGGAAAACCCGCCACTGATTGAACCGGAAACGGTAATACCGGACGCCGCCTCCGCCAAGACCAACGCCGTTGCCGTCGATGCCCCTAAGGACGAAGACATAAAAGAAGAAAAGAAAGCCCGCAAAGGCTGGTGGCGATAGGGCCGGGCTATCGTCAGTCCCGGCGCATCCACTGCCGCAAGCGCCCAGCCGCTTCGGCAATGACCGCCGTCTCGCCGGCAAAGGAAAACCGCATAGTGTGGTTGCCCCGTACGGGGTCGAAGTCGATGCCCGGCGTCGTCGCAACGCCGGTCTCTGCCAACATGCGTCGGCAAAATTCCTGGCTATCGTTGGTCAGGTTGGTGATATCGGCATAGATATAAAAAGCGCCGTCCGCCGAGGCCAACGTCTCAAAGCCCGCCTTCGGCAACTGTTCCAACAATAACGCACGGTTTTCCCCGTAACGTACTACGTTGGCGTTCAGTTCATCGGCGCAATCAAAGGCCTTAATCGCGGCATACTGGGACAAGGTCGGGGCTGAGATAAACAAATTTTGAGACAGGCATTCGATGGACCGGCGCAGGTCTGGCGGCACCACCATCCAGCCCAGACGCCACCCGGTCATGGAAAAATATTTTGAGAAACTGTTGATGACGATGGCGCTTGGGCTGTGCAGGAGTACTGTATCGGCGGCTTCGCCATAGGTAATACCATGATAAATTTCATCCGAAATCAGACGGATGTGATGATCCCGGCAATAGTCCACCAACGCCTTAAATTCAGCGGCATGAATCATCGTGCCCGTTGGATTCGACGGACTGGCCACGATGAGACCATTGATGGCGCCCATGGAAGCGGCCTGATCGAGCAATTCCGGGTTGGGCTGAAAATTGGTTTCCGGCCCGGTCTGCAGGTCAACCACCTCAACGCCCACGGATTTCAGAATATTGCGGTAGGCGGGATAGCCGGGGCTCGCCAACGCCACCCGGTCGCCGGCATCAAAGGCCGAAAGGAAGGCCAGCACGAAGCCCCCCGACGAACCAGTGGTGACAACGATCCCGTCGGCATCCACCTGAACGCCGTAAAAATCCTCATAGTGCTGCGCAATCCGCTGCCTCAGCCGGACCAGACCGAGCGCACCCGTGTAGCCTAAAAGCTCATCGGACAACGCGGCCCGTGCGGCGTCCAGCACCGGGCCCGGGGCAGAGGTGCTCGGCTGGCCGACTTCCAGGTGTAAAACGTCTTCACCATCCGCTTCCCGTTCATTGGCATCGCGCATGACGTCCATAACAATGAACGGTGGAATGCTTCCGCGCTTGGAAACTTTGAGTGCCATTGCCAAACTGACCCGGCTACTGGGCGCCGGAAGACAACCCAAACCCACGGGGGTCGGACTGTTGGAGGCAGGACAATCCCTCCTTGTTAGGGATACCGGTGGTACAGAAAAGAGCATTCACTAACCCTAAGCCAGCCACCGGACTCAACTGGTGTCCCTGAGCCGTCAAGCCTTCGACTACCGCACCATCAAGGCCCTCCTCAAAGTAGGTCTGGCCGCTATCGCCGCCATTGTGGACGCGCCGGGTGCCAATTGCCTGCACCAGCCCCTCGTTCTTCCCCGCCATCAGGGTGCCGGTGGTAACCTGCACCAGCGCGCTCGGCGAGCCCCCTCCGCCCGACGCCGCACCGGCGAAGAAGAAAGTATTATGGAGCGAGTTTATCAGCAACACCGCCGACAAGGAATCCGGCCCCCGGCCCCGCGGCCCCGGCAGCGCCGACAATAAAATCCCGGTACCCGGAGCGATCCGTCCGGTGCCGAAAAGATTGTTAAGGGTCAGGCCGCAGGCAACGGCGGACCCTTCGCGGTCAACGGCGACGAAGGACGTTCCGGTCCCGGAGGCAGGCGGGGCAGACGCCTGACTCTCACCCACTGAGGACGTATGTCGGTTTTTCTGGATTCCGGCCAGTAAACGTTCGACCGTGCCCTTGGAAACCAAAAGCGACTCCTGGGTGGATTTGTCGCCATCATCACGCAGCCACTGGGTGCGGTAAGAATAGGCGCGCGCGGATATTTCAGCCATCAGATGGCTCCGCTGTAACGGTGAGGCGTTCTCCCATTCGCCGCGTTCAACCATCATTGCCATCATTTGCGCCGCCAGCACCCCGGATGGGCCTAGCGTAGCGGGAAAATGGAAATTCGTATTCTGGATGTAGGGAACCCGCAGGGTCGGGCGCCATTTTGGCGCATAACTTCTGAGATCGTCTCGGGTAAACCCGCCGCCGACTGTGTTGACGGCGCCTACAAAGCTGCGTCCCAAAAGGCCGGTATAGAATTCCCCGGCGCCGCGCACCCGTATCCGGCTCAAAACCGCAGACAGGTCCTGTTGCTTGAAAAAATCCCCTTCTCCGATCAAGCGCCCATCTTTGCCCTGAGCGAAGATCCGGCGAAATTCCGGATCATCCAGAACAGCCGGCGGCAACCGGGCAAGGTCGGTGGCGGTGGCCCGCGATACCGGGTTTCCGAAACGGGCCAGTTTTTCGGCTGGCGAAACCAGTTGATTCCATCCCAGCCGACCGTATCTGGAGTGTAACAGGGCAAGCCCACGGAGCGTCCCCGGAATGGCGCTTGGGCGAACTGCGCCGGGTGTTATGGTCTTCGGAACCCCGGCCAGGAAGTCCAGAGTTTCCGTGGTGTTGGATATGGCATCGTGAACAAGGCACACGCCACCGCCCCCCAGGCTGGCCGAAGACGGTTTGGTTACCGCAAGAGCCAGGGTAACGGCGACCGCCACATCGGCGGCGGTGCCGCCGGATGACAAAATGTCGCGGCCAACCAGGGCAGCGCGTGGCTCGTCCACCGCAACACCGCCGAAGAAACCTCTAACAAAGCCGATGGAGCCTTGCTCCTCTTGATTTTCCCCTTCTTTAAAAGGGTTAAGCGTATCCAGATTTATCGAATCCAATGGATTGGACGAACAAGCCCCCAGCAATAACAACCCGGAAACAAGCACAATTTGACGCCATCCCCGGGCAAGACTACGGTTTCCCCGATCACCGGGGTTTGCCGGTTGGGAGCAACCGTGCTGGAATTTCAAAGTTATGTTGAAACACATTTTTGATATTGCCACGTTTTTGGTTATTACCTGTGTTGTAATTGTTGGCACGGTCCCGGCCCATGCTAAAGAGACGGGCCTGATCCGCGACCAGGAAATTGAAAATACCATCCGCCTATTCGCAGCGCCAGTGTTCAAAGTGGCCAACCTGGACCCTTCGGCGGTTAAAATCCATCTAGTCCTGGACAATACATTGAATGCCTTCGTCGCCGGCGGTCAAAGACTGTTCATTAACACCGGCCTGATTACAAACGCCAAAAGCGCCAGCCAGATCATTGGCGTCATCGCCCATGAAACCGGTCATATCGCCGGTGGCCATCTGGCCCGGTTCAATAAGGTTCTGGAAAACAGCACGGCAGTGGCGATCCTGTCGGCGGTGCTGGGCGCCGGCGCCATAGTCGCCGGACAAGGCCAAGTTGGTGGCCTGATAATCGCCGCCGGCCAGGGTGTAGCGCAACAGAATTTTCTGCGGTACTCACAAACTCAGGAATCTGCCGCCGACCAAGCCGCCCTGAAATATCTCGACCAAACCGGGCAATCGGCCAATGGTTTGTTGGGATTTATGAACCTACTGGGCGAACAGGAATTGTTGGTTCCGGAATACCAGGACGCCTATGCCCGCACCCACCCCCTGACCCGCGACCGGGTATCCGCCATCACCAGCCACGTCGCCAAATCCCAATACTCCAAAATCCCCGTATCACCGCAATTGGATGCCCTGTTCCGGCGTGCGCGGGCAAAGCTGGTTGGCTATGTCAATCCCATTGGCGCTACGTTGCGCATATACAAATCCAGCGACAGCAGTCTGGAATCCCGTTATGCCCGAGCCATCGGGTATTACCGGAAAGCGGAAATGGCCAAGGCGCTGCCGCTGATCGATAGCCTGCTGGCTGAGTATCCTAATGATCCCTTTTTCTGGGAACTGAAGGGGCAGATGATTTTTGAGAACGGGGATGCGAAAGGCGCGCTGTCCCCTTACAAGACTGCTTCAAGATTACTGCCCGACAGCGCCTTGATCAAACGGGACCTGGCCCGCGTTCAGTTGGCGCTGGATGACCCATCCCTGTTACCAGACATTATCGCAAACCTGCTCGAAGCCATTGCCGAGGACAAGGAATCTCCATTTACCTGGCGGCAACTGGCCATCGCCTATGGGCGGATGGGAGACAAAGGCCATAGCTCCCTGGCGCTGGCCGAAGAAGCCCTGTTGATCGGTCGTCCTGACGTTGCCAAATATCACGGCGGGCTGGCTGAGCGGGTTTTCCCCATGGGTTCGAGGGAATGGCTTCAGGCCCAGGATATTATCGGGGCCGCCCGACCCAATAAAAAATAACTGTCTATTGAATTTGTTGATGTCCTTGCGTTCCACAATGACCCTCCTGTCCCCCCTGAGTGCCGGAATCGCAACGCTGGCGCTGTTGGCAACCGCCTGCACTACGCCTACGGCGACCACCAGCATCACCCTCAGCGGAAAAATGGACGTGCTGGGACCAATTCCGGCGTTGGAACCCAACCCCATCCCACGAGACTGGATCACCCAAGGCACGCCCACCCCTGGTCAATTGACGGTCGTTGAGCGGGACGGCGTGCCGGCGCTCAAAGTCATCAATGGCGCAAACAGCATTATCACCGTCAAACCCGCCCTGGCTTCGCTTCTGGCGACACCTTATCTCAGTTGGGCCTGGAACATGGAGCCCCAAGACCAGGGGCCGCATCCGGTGCGCCTCGTGGTAGGATTTCTCGGCGGCAATCCGAACGCCCCGAATGGGACAACGCTGCCGCTCCATGACCGAGCGCTGAGCATGATCTGGGGGGTGTCGGCGCTGCAACGTGGTTCCATCAACCTCCCACAATCCACCAATAGCCAACAAGCCGCCGCGCGCTATATCGCCCGTGGCGGTCAGGAAAATACGGGGGTCTGGTGGTTCGAAACCGTCGATCTGTCCGATATCTATCGCCGGACCTGGCCCAACGATGACATCGGAGAAGTTCAGATCACCTTTATCGGAGTAGCGGCCGCCCCCGGCAAAACGCCAACAAAGGGTTATGTTTCCGGCCTGCGTCTGTCGCGCTAGAAACCCGCATTACGGCTGTACACAAAGCCGCGAAAAACGCATCATAAACTCTCTTTTGCTAGCACTAGTGGATAGGTCTGAAATTCTCATGAGCATGTTCTTTTTTAAAAATCGATTTTTGGCTCTTTTGATTGTCGGCATTTTTGGCGCGCTTGCCGCCGCACCTGCCACCGCCCAAGGCATGTCCCCGGCGGCGGCATTGGAAAAGGCTGAGCGCGAAAAAATAGAAAGTGTGGTCAAAAACTACCTCCTCAACAATCCCGAGGTTATCATCGAAGCCATCCAGAACATGCGCGAGCGCGAAGAACGCGCCGGCCGCGAAAGAGCCCAAGGCAATCTGGTAAAATTTCAAGGCGAACTGCTCAACGACCCGGACTCCCCTGTCGGCGGCAATCCGAAAGGGGACGTAACCATCGTCGAATTTTTCGATTATCGCTGCGGGTTCTGCAAACGGGTTTTCCCGGATATTTTGACCCTTTTGAAATCTGACGCGAACGTGCGTTACGTGTTCAAGGAATTTCCCATTCTCGGGCCGGAGTCCATTACCGCCTCCAAGGCGGCTCTGGCGGCATGGAATGTGGATAAAACCAAATACAGTGCCTTTCACAAGACGATGATGGAATCCAAGGGGGCTTTATCGAAAGACCGGGTGATGACGTTCGCCGCCAAATCCGGGTACGACGTCAAGGCGTTGGAAAAAGCCATGGAAGACCCCCGCATCGAAAGCTCGATTGAGAAGAATTACGAACTGGCCAAGGCGCTCGACATTAACGGAACGCCGGCCTTTATCATCGGCAACCAAGTCATCCGCGGCGCCGTCGATCTGGAAACCCTGAAAACCCTCGTATCCAAGGCACGCGGCAGTTAAAATCCGCTTTAGCGGACCGGCAAGGCCATGAAACGGTAACCGTTGACCCGTTCGACCAGCAACAGCAATTCCTTGCGTCCCTTTGCCTTGGCTTCATTGTAGGCTTTGACGACCTGTTCGGGCAACCAGACGTCTTGCTGGTTGACCTGGATAATCAGGTCGCCGCGCCTGAGCCCGATATCCGTGCGGTCGGGATCTACCAGTGTGACGACAACGCCGATGGACCCCCAACGAAGGCCGAATCCTTTACGAAGCTTCTGCGTTAGGGACGCCAAAGTCAGGCCGGACGCAGGCTGGCTGGCGACGGCGCTTTTTGTGATTTGCCACGGCGGCGCCCACTTTCCCAGCGTCAATGACAGGGTCATCGGTTTTCCCGCCCGCAAAATGGCGACTTTGACCTTTTGGCCGGGCTTTGTTGCCCCCGCCGCCTTAACCATATGCTCAAAAGATTCGATTTTTTTTCCGTCGAATTCGAGGATCAGGTCGCCGCGTTTGAACCCCGCCTTGTTCGATGCCCCGCCGAGGGCGACATCGCGGACCAGAACCCCGTTTACCGACTGCAAGCCAAGAGCTTGGGCAATTTTTACGGACATGCCCTGAACCTGCATGCCGATAAAGCCAGTTTCCGCGCCAAACGCCGAGCCGGGCGCAGCCAGGACCACCATTATCAGCACCCAGGCGGCAAGGCTAACGGGTAATTTAACACCGATACATTTCATCAACAGACAAGCCATCCAAATTGGAAAGTTACGGAAAGACTAACTCTTTCAGATGGTTGTGACAACTGGGTCGAAGTATCTAACAGTTTGGCGTTTCCAGAGCTTCGATCTTTTCCAGGGTCTGAACTGCGGTAAAGGAGGAAAAGACCATCTCCAGTTTTGGCGTCACGCCGTTGTCCAAAACCACGGCTTGAACCTCATAAACGGGTTCCGCCGCACGTCCGCCCACAGGATAAAACGCGATGTGCATGATCCAACCGGGCCGATCGACAAGGGGCCCGAGTTTGTTTTTCGTGCCCCCCGCGGGCTCGCTGCCCGGCTTGGGCAGGGGAATGATAAAGGCAATGGCCTTTTGCGGACCTTCTTCGTCGGTGCCGTCGAAAACGATGGTCTCGGCTCTCGTTTCTCCAGCCCGCGCTTTTTCAATCAACCACGACGTCAGCCCGAAATAGAACTGCGTTCCGGGTGGAAGTGTCATGGTGGTTTTTTCGGGCTCGGTATAAACCGCCTCGCTGGGATTTTTGGGATCGGAAAAGGCGACCCCACGGTATTTTACGGTTTTGCCGTTGGTCGAGGAACGCGCCGCAAAGCGGTATTCCTTGCCGTCCAGGGATTCCCAGCCGGTATACATCATGTCTTGGCGCAACGTCCCGCCGGCCTGGGTCGTCACCTGCATTTTGATCTGTTCCGCTGAAATCCAGGCGTCACAGGTTTTCTCCAAAACCGCCCGCACAGAGCCGCCGACGTCGAGGAATTGTCCCGGAGCATCGGTTTTTCCCATGGTCAGCGAATAAATCGCCCGGTGTGGCGACATCCCGGTCCCGGCTCCGCCAGCGATAGCCTGCCCCCCCGCCAAGGCAAGGCCAAGAACGGCGGCGGGAATAGCAAGTTTCTGTCCTAATGACCGCATCCAGGGAATCCTTTGCGTTTTCAATCTATCCACACCTTAAGCAATCTCTTTACCAAGACAAAGCCGTTCTTGCGAAAGTGAGCCCCGCGCTATATCCAGACAACTGTTCCTGTGATTGGCGAAGTGATTGGTATTACAAACCGCTATGCGAGTATTGAGTGTTTTCGGAACCCGCCCCGAAGCCATCAAGATGGCGCCGGTCGTCAAAGCATTGGCGATGGCGCCGGGTCTCGAGGCCGGGGTGTGCGTAACCGCCCAGCACCGCGCCATGCTGGACCAAGTGCTGGACCTGTTCGACATCACACCCGATTTCGACCTTGATGTGATGCGCGATAACCAGGGCCTGGCCCATATCACCACTGCCGTCCTGGACGGCATGATCGGCATTCTCGAAGAATTCAAGCCGGACCGGATTTTGGTACACGGCGACACCACGACGACCTTCGCCGCATCACTCGCCGCCTTTTACCTAAAAATTCCCGTCGGCCATGTCGAGGCGGGCCTGCGCACCGGCGATGTTTATGCCCCCTACCCCGAAGAAATGAACCGCCGGCTGACCGATGCCCTCGCCGACATGTTCTTTGCCCCGACCACGACCGCCCGCGACAACCTGCTCGCCGAAGGGATCGATACTGCCCGCATTTTCGTTACCGGAAACACGGTCATTGACGCCTTGTTAATGGCAACGGCCAGGCTCAAGGACGATGCAGTACTGCGCCAAGCCCAAGAGGATCGTTTCCGCACCCTGGATACGAGCCGCCGGATGATTCTGGTGACCGGCCACCGGCGGGAAAATTTTGGACCTGGGTTTGAAGCCATCTGCGCCGCCCTGGCCAAATTGGCCGGGCGGGATGATGTTGAGATCGTCTACCCCGTCCACCTCAACCCCAACGTCACGGAGCCGGTGCACCGAATTCTCGGCGATTGCGCCAACATTCACCTGATGGAACCGCTGGAGTATCTGCCCTTCGTCTACCTGATGGAGCGCGCCCATCTGGTGCTGACAGATTCCGGCGGCATCCAGGAAGAGGCCCCGTCGCTCGGCAAGCCAGTTCTGGTTATGCGCGACGTTACCGAACGCCCCGAAGCCGTCACCGCTGGAACCGTCAAACTGGTCGGCACCGACACCAACACTATTATTCGTGAATGCACCCGTCTGCTCGATGACGAGGAGACCTACCAGACCATGAGCCGCGCCCACAACCCATACGGCGACGGCGACGCCGCTGGGCGTATCGTTCAGGAGTTAATGCGTGACCTTTAACACCCTTTCCGTTCTCGGCCTTGGCTATGTCGGCTTGCCGACGGCGGCTGTTTTCGCCAGCCGCGGGGTCGATGTCATCGGCGTCGATACCAACGCCGCCGTCGTCGCAATGATCAACCGCGGCGAAATCCATATTGTCGAACCGGACCTGGGCGAACTCGTCAAAAGCGCGGTGGCAGCCGGAAAACTGCGCGCCGCCACCAAACCCGAACCGGCGGACGCCTTTATCATCGCCGTGCCGACGCCGTTCACCGACGACCACAAACCCGATCTTCGCTATCTGATGGCCGCCGCCGAAAGCTTGGCTCCGGTCCTTAAACGCGGCGACCTGATCGTCATCGAATCGACCGTGCCGGTGGGCGCAACCCAATCCGTTTCAGAACGTCTTGCGCAAATGTGCCCGCATTTGAGTTTTCCGCACAATTCTGAGGATGCCGATATCCACATTGCCCACAGCCCGGAACGGGT
>JABMOG010000124.1 GCA_013204265.1 Rhodospirillales bacterium | reverse complement strand
CGATGGCCCGGTTGCCGATGGTCATGACGATCGGTAGGCCGAGCCCGGCGGCATTGTAGACCGCTTCGGTCATGAACAGCAGGCCCTGGCTGCTGGTCGCGGTATAGGCGCGGGCGCCGGTGGCCGAGGCGCCGATGGCAACGCTCAACGCGGCGAACTCGGACTCGACGTTTATGTACTGGCAGTTGCCTATCGCGCCGGTCCGGGCTAATTCGCTGAGCCGCTCAACAATGTGCGTCTGCGGGGTGATCGGATAGGCGCAAATGACCTCGGGTCGGCAAAGTGAGACCGCTTCGGCGATCGCATGGGAGCCTTCGATTTGTTTCAACATCTTCTGTCTCCTTGGCCTCGTCGCCTAATTGGTCCTAATCGAGTCGTAGGCTTTGGCGGCTGCGCGGGCATTGTCCTCTCCCAGCTTTCCGGGAAACTTTTGACGGATCGCGGTTTCGACCGAGGCCAGCTTGACGCGATAGGTCAACGCGGCGAACGCGCCCAGAAGGGCGGCGTTCGGAACCGGTCGGCCAACGTATTCCATCGCCCATTTAGTCGCCGCGACCGTACAGATGTGGTGGGGGGGAAAGCGGGTGACGAAATCGCCTAGACCCAGATCCCGATAGCTTCGGGATGTGTTGATGAGCAGGTAACCACGGGTGTCGAGACCACTGAACAGATCAACCTGATGCAGTAACGTGGGGTCCTGGACGATCAGCACATCTGGCGTCATGACGGGTTCGCGCAACCGAATTTCCTTGTCATCTATGCGGCAGAACGCAATCACCGGCGCCCCCATCCGCTCTGACCCGAAGCTGGGAAACGCTTGCGCATGGGCGCCTTCTAGGAAGGCGGTAACGGACAGCATCTCGGCAGCCGAAACCACGCCTTGCCCACCTCTGCCATGGATGCGGATTTGAAAAATATTTACCTCCCAAGCCCCGGGTTGATGCACATCCGCCACCATTGGGAATCTAGCGTTCTCTCAGGGGGAATTCCTTGACCTGGGTTAACGCCAAGCATTCGTGACAGCGGGGAGGTTTCGAAGCTTTGCCAAATTCGATGGAATGATGATTCAGATCAATACGCGAAGCGAAAATAGGAGTATAATAAACCATTGAAGAGCCTAATCAGCTGGGAGGATTTGAGATGCAAAATTTCATCGCGACGACGTTTAAATTCCAGCAGGCCGCCTTTCAGGCAACGGCTTCGGTGACTTCATTGATGATGGAGACATACCTGCGCTTCCTCAAACAGCAGTTTCCCCTCCTTGGTTATATGCATGCTTACCGCCGGCCGGACGACCCGTACGTTGCCTCCACCGCGCCAAAGGCCAAAAAAGTAAAAGGCCGCAAGGCCGGATTGCCTTGTTGTGGCCCGGACCTGCACGATCATTATGGAAAGCGTGCCCATGATATCGACGTGGAACATATCTGAGTGAATTTGTCGGCACAGCATCGTAACCTAACCGCCGCTCCAGCGAATTCGATACACTCTGCGTTTTATAATATGCCCTGAATGCTTTCGAGCTGATCCAGAAGATCTCGGTTCGGGCAGAGGAAATAGCGGCTCTCTGTATCTTCGTCGCAAGTGCAGTACATCTCACACGTGCGGCACCGCACCATTGCATCTTCCATCGTCTCCGGCATCATCTCAACGCTGCGCCCGACATCAAGATTCAAATGTCCGAGCATTTTTTCCAGCGGATAGGGCATCGCCAATTGCGCCATCATCGACTTTCCCCTTAAAACGCGATGATTATACCACAATTTTTTTATGGGTATGTGAATAAAATGCTTCGCAGGGACTAATTAAATGCCTCGGCCCGCGCCATGATCTCGTCGAGGTTCGGCTCATCCGGGTTTTTCGGTTTTCCCGGATGGATGATGGCGACCTGGCAGCTTTCTGCGGCCTCAACCAGCTGGCGGAAGGTGCCTGCATCGGGGTCGGCGATGAAAGCCTGCTTGTTATCATCGTAGGCGAACATCCGGTTGTTGATCTGGGTGCATTCGTCGCAGGTCGTGCAGCGGGGCGTTTCGATATAGGGCTCCCCCGATGGCGCCGGTGCCGGTTCGTCATCCTGCTCGGTATCCACCGGAACAGGGGCCGTTTGTTCGGGCGCAGAGGTGGCGGGCACCGGCACGGAATGACTTCTCAGCGCTTCAAGGTTTCGCTCCTTCTCCTTCTCCTGCTCCCAAAGCCCTTTCTCTTTGGCCAGCAGGTTCCTGGCGTGGGAGTTGTCGACGCCACCCAATTCCTGAAGGTTGCGCCACATCTTACGGCATCGGTGCGCGGCTTCGAGCAGCGTAACGTCGACAATGACTTTGTGGAGGGTGTTGTTCTCGTCGATCATCAGGATGTACGGCACCTTTTCCGCCGCCGCTTTGGCATCCAGCTTCAGGAAAGTGTCGACGGGAACCATGGCCCCTTGCCATTCGGACCGAGGCACGTCGGCGAAGTTTTCGCCAAAGCGCCCGTCGACCGCTGCGAAGTCGACGAACGTAAAGGCGATGTCCTCGGAAATTTTCTGAAGGTTGTCGTCTTCGTAGCAGAAGTGGTGAACGGGCCATTCAGAACCGGCCTGCGGGTTCTCGTCGATAGAAAACCGCGACGCCCAGTCGTCTCCCCGTGCGGGGTCGAAAACGAATGCCGGAAAAGCGCGCGATTCCAGGGCCGCCGCCGCCCGCAGATACGGCGGCGTTTCGGGCGTGTTTCTGACCGGGCCGGGGGAAGCCCCCGCCAAGCCTGAGAAGATGCTGAACAGCGCCGGCTGGCCGTTCTTCAACCCGCCGAGGATCGAGTCCCGCATCCGGTAAAGGGCGGAGCCGCTCGACTGCAAGACAAAGGCGTTGTTGAGGCCTACCGCCATCGCCGCAAGCTGCGCGCCCCGAACGCCGAGAGAGAACCTTGCCGACATGATCGACGCATCCTCGAGAATATCGTCGCTCTGCACCAGAACCTTCATCGGCAGGCCCGAGGACAAGACCTCAGTGAGCATGGCTTTCTCTGTCTTGGCGTCGGCACCGTTGCGGAGGCAGACCAGATAGGACGGGAACCGGCCCAGGTCGTCCGGCTCCACAAACCTTTCATCGAACCTGCGGAAGAACGCATCGTGCGTTTCCTCTTTATACCGGCCTTCGATCTCCAGCCGTGCGATGGTCATCGCCTTGATGAGGTCGACCATCTCCGGCAACCGCTCGTAAAAAGCTTCCAGCGCCCGTGTTGGGCGGTCGAAGACGAAGTTGTGGGCACCGCCCCCGTCTACCTCAAAGAACTTTTGTGATTTCAGTGCCGACAGCGCAGCGCGGATCCGACGACGGCGCTTGTCCGGAACCGCGCCGTTGACGAACGACGATCCAAGAATGTCGGACATCGCCTCGAAGTCGAACGCGTCCTCATAAACCGAACCCACCGACCGTTTCAGG
>JABMOG010000123.1 GCA_013204265.1 Rhodospirillales bacterium | reverse complement strand
GCTGGGTCCCAAGGGCCTGATGCCCAACCCCAAGCTTGGCACCGTGACCATGGATGTCAAAGGGGCGATCAACGCCGCCAAGGCCGGGCAGATCGAATTTCGTGTTGAAAAAGAAGGCATTATCCATGCCGGTGTCGGTAAGGCCAGCTTCTCACCCGGTGATTTGGCTGATAATATTTCAGCCTTCGTAGGCGCCATTCTCAAGGCAAAGCCGACCGGCGTTAAGGGAACGTACCTGAAACGCGCCAGCCTGAGTTCGACCATGGGTCCCGGCGTCAGGCTGGACGTGGCTACGATCAACGACTGAAAAGGTGGGTAACAGAATTACCGTCCGGGCTGAGGCGCCGGGGCGGCGAGGGGAACGATAAGACGTAAAGACGCAGGTACGTCGAGCCGTTCCCAACCTGTCCAAGACCGTAGGTGCCGTTCCCCGGAAACGAGGGGTGGCCTAAAGGGAATTTCCCGCCTGCCGAGGCAGTCAAAGAACCGTTTTTTTAAACGTGTAACCCACGTTTTTGCGAACGGCTTGAACTGTTGCACGGGACGGGCAAGTTGATCTTCAAGGATTGACCCGTTCGGGTCGTTTGAAGATCAAAGTGCAACGGCGGTGTGGCCTCGAATGGTTGAGGTTTGCCGTCATGAAACTGGAGACGATTAAGTGGACCGTACAGAAAAAGAAGACCTGGTCACTTCATTGCACAAAACGTTCGAGGATGCCTCCATCGTTGTCGTTACCCATTATTCCGGGATGACGGTTGGCGAAATGGGCGACCTTCGTGCGCAAATGCGTGAAGCGGGTGCCAGCTTCAAAGTCACGAAAAACCGGATCACGCGTCGCGCTCTCGAAGGAACGAAATACCAGCCTCTGGACAGCATGTTCACCGGACCGACGGCGATTGCCTATTCGGATGACCCGGTAGCGGCGGCAAAGGTGGCTGTTAATTTCGCCAAGGGCAACGAAAAGCTGATCGTTCTGGGCGGTGCCCTGGGCGAGGAGCAACTGGATATTGCGACCATCAAGTCACTCGCAAGTCTACCGTCCATGGATGAATTGAGAGCAAAAATTGTCGGCATGATCAGCACGCCGGCGACACGCATTGCTGGAATTCTGAAAGCGCCAGCCGGGCAAATTGCTCGGGTGATCAGCGCCCACAGTGCCGCTGGCGGACAAGCGTAACCGGAAATAGTGAAATCTCAGTATCAATAAAGTTCAAGCCTAAGGAGAAAATTTAAAATGGCTAATTTAGAAAAAATTGTTGACGACCTTTCCGCCCTGACCGTCATGGAAGCGGCAGAATTGTCAAACCTACTCGAAGAAAAATGGGGCGTTTCCGCCGCCGCGCCGGTTGCCGTTGCAGCCGCTGCTGGTGGTGCCGATGCCGGTGTCGCGGAAGCTTCCAGCGATGAAGTTACGGTTATTCTGGCCGCCTTTGGCGAAAAGAAAATCAACGTCATCAAGGAAGTCCGCGCAATCACCTCACTTGGCCTGAAGGAAGCCAAGGAACTGGTTGAAAGCGCACCGGCGCCGATCAAGGAAGGCGCTACCAAGGCCGAAGCCGAGGAAATCAAGAAAAAGCTGGAAGAAGCTGGCGCCACGGTCGAATTGAAGTAATTGTTTGCCGCCGGGTTTCGCGGCTTCGGCCATTGAACCCGGCGGCGGTTTATTAATTTAGCGGAAGCAGTCGGTGGTTCTATACGTCCCGGTTGTTTTTATTGGAACACGCATCTGCCTGCATTGGCCTTGCCGCGGTCGGTAAAGTAGATGTGCTTGCCCCGTCGGGCCGCCCAGGACTGGTTATTTCAAACCTTATGTCTTGTGCGTCCAAATGACGGAAACAGTGTCTTCCCCGTCCGGTAGCGGTGACCGGGCGTACGGAAGGCCAGATAGATATGAAAGCGTAAGGAACGGAAATGGAAACATCCTTTACGGGCCGCAAGCGTGTGCGCAAGAATTTTGGTCGACTGCCGGTGGCCGTCGAAATGCCCAATTTGATCGAGGTTCAGAAAACCTCTTACGATCAATTTTTGCACCGCGATGAAAGCGAAGATGGGCGCCCCGAAAGCGGCATACAGGAAGTGTTCAAATCGGTTTTCCCGATCAAGGATTTTTCCGAGCGCGGCACCCTTGAATTCGTCAGCTACCACTTCGAAGAACCGAAGTATGACGTCGAGGAGTGCCAGCAACGAGGCATGACCTACGCGGCACCCCTGAAGGTGACCTTGCGCCTCGTCGTTTGGGACATTGACGAAGAAACCCAGGCGCGCTCCATTCGCGACGTTAAGGAACAAGACGTCTACATGGGTGACATGCCGCTGATGACCAACAACGGCACCTTCGTCGTTAATGGTACGGAACGGGTGATCGTATCGCAGATGCACCGTTCGCCCGGTGTGTTCTTTGATCACGACAAAGGCAAAACCCATTCGTCCGGAAAATTCCTGTTTGCGGCCCGCATCATTCCGTACCGCGGCTCTTGGCTGGATTTTGAATTCGATGCCAAGGACCTGGTGTACGTGCGTATCGACCGTCGCCGCAAACTGCCGGTGACGACGTTGCTGATGGCGCTCGACAGTAATGAAACCGAAAAGCTTCGCCTTAAAAACGCCGATTCCGCCAAGTCCCTCCCGGCTGACGACATCACCGGCATGTCGCCCGAGGCTATCCTCAACTATTTCTATGAAACGGTGGACTTTGTCCGGGTCAAGAAGAAGGGCTGGAAAACCGAATTCATCGGCGACCGCCTGCGTGGAGTCAAGCTGACCAGTGATATGGTCAATGCGAGTACCAATCGGGTTGCGGTCAAAGCCGGCACCAAAATGACGCCCCGTTTGATCCGCGAGTTGATCGAAAAGGGTTTGAAGGAACAGATTGTTCCGACGGAAGACCTGATAGGCCGGTACGTGGCGTCTGATATCGTCAACGAAAAAACCGGCGAAGTTTTTGCCGAAGCCGGCGATGAGATTACCGAAGAACTTCTCGAAACCTTTGATGTTGAGAATATCGACAATATTTTGACGCTGGCCATCGACCACATCAATGTCGGGCCTTATATTCGCAACACCCTTGCGGTCGACAAAAACACGTGCCGCGAAGAAGCGCTGATCGACATTTACCGGGTCATGCGACCGGGTGAACCGCCGACGCTGGAAACCGCCGAAAATCTGTTCGCCAGCCTGTTCTTTGATTCCGAGCGCTATGACCTGTCCGCCGTCGGCCGGGTCAAGATGAATTCGCGTCTTGGCTTCGAGACGGAAGACACCGTCCGTGTGCTGCGCAAGCAGGATATTATGGAAGTCGTCCGCACCATGGTCGAATTGAAGGACGGCCGTGGCGACATCGACGATATCGATCATTTGGGCAATCGGCGGGTGCGTTCGGTTGGCGAATTGATGGAAAACCAGTACCGGGTCGGGCTGTTGCGCATGGAACGCGCGATCCGCGAACGCATGAGTTCCGTCGACATCGACACGGTCATGCCGCACGACCTGATCAATGCCAAACCGGCTGCTGCTGCGGTGCGGGAATTTTTTGGCTCGTCGCAGTTATCCCAGTTTATGGATCAGACGAACCCGCTTTCAGAAATCACTCACAAGCGGCGTCTTTCAGCGCTCGGTCCGGGCGGTTTGACGCGTGAGCGTGCAGGGTTTGAAGTGCGTGACGTTCACCCTACCCACTATGGCCGTATC
>JABMOG010000122.1 GCA_013204265.1 Rhodospirillales bacterium | reverse complement strand
GCATAGCGATTAGCAACATCAAAAAATCCAAGCTGGCTCATATTCTATCCCTTTGATCTCAAACTCATGCTATCGTGATTCTATCAGATCAATGAGCCAGAGAGGGCATTTTTAGAGATGCCCTTTAGTGATGAAGATTTCTTAGGCATCTACCAAGTAGAAGGCCTAGCCTATCAATACTGGAGAACCACCGCACTCATGCGTTCTCTTGGTAAGGGCTGCGGCATTGTACTCGACGCCAAGGGAGAGTGGAAGTATTGGGGAAGCAAGGATTTATTTGAACTCATCAAATCGATTGACGAAAGGACAGACAGTTCTCCCTTTGAAACTTCATTAGTTGGCGTTTGGTTCAGCGAAGAAAAATCACAACATGAAAATTCTCAAAAAACTCTAACCAACAATGCAATAGGCACCATTTACAACCTTGATAAAATCGAAATTCCAGATTTTTTCGCCGAAATGGGACTTGAAATTGAACAGGGCTTCACCCCGAATTTTATTCCGGTCCTATTCGATCTTGGAAATTTTCTAACCGCCCATCAATTCATGGCAAATGCCTTCGAAAAACGCAATGGTGTTTCCCTTGAAGTATTTATCGGAACAATTTGGGCACTTTCAAACACGACGGCACTTCTTGGCCCCACTCCAGAAGAAGAAAAAGAAGACAAGAAAGCTCTTCCTACCTCTTTAATGAATTTGATTCAGCGAGGCTATAAAGTAGTAGATTTTAACATAGAAGAGATGGGAGAAAGACTTTTACCTGCCATTAAAATATTTTTACCAAATTCAAAATTTTCTTCGGATGATGTTGCTTGCGCGTTAGATAAACTAACCTTTACCCCCAACATGCAAAATGATGTCTCTCTGTGGAGTGGCGGACCTCGTTCAGTGATTATTCCCTACAATAGTCAGGCTGCAATATTAGATTTTCAGGGCATCCCTTCTTTACTATTCACACTATTTTGTATGATTGCTCATGACAGCACTAAGCGGGGAAGTGTTTTTGAAGAAACATTCCGTTTGGCTCTTAAAAACCGGGGTTACAACGTAATCCATGGAGAATTGAAACAGAGCAAAAAATTGATGCGGGAACTCGACGCCGGAGTTCGGATCGGTAACAAACTTATTTTATTCGAATGTGTATCTATAGAACGTCCCCTCGACTACGAAATTGGTAGGCCCGTCACCTTCGCAAATCGTCAGGCGCGCTTAGAGAAAAAAATTTCTCAGGTACTAAGTCTTGCCGACTTCATAACGAAGCATTCCAAAGGTAATAATTTCGATTTCTCTTGGGCAGAGGAGATTGTCTCCCTCGTTGTGACCCCATCAATAGAATGGGCTTGGGGGAAATCCGATGAACTTTGGCTCAGTGATGGCACTCCGCGGATGTTGAGTGCTAGCGAAGCAATTTCCTTTTTAGAGCGACATACGCCAAATAATTAACGACATAGCACGAGCAGTGCCTTGAGCCGCCCGGCGGTTTCCGCATCGGCCCGGCCATCAAGGGTTTGCGGGCGGAAATGACGCTGAAAGGCGGTGATTGCCTGGGCGCTATTTGACGTGTCGTAGCCATACACAGCAAGCCATTCCAGCACCTGGGCCTCATCCACGCCCAAGGGTTCCCCGTCACCGGGCCACAGCCCGATCCCCGCCTGCGCCAAAGCCGCCCAATCGAATAATTCGCCAGGATCGGTCTTGCGCGCCGGGGCGACGTCGGAATGGCCGACCACGTTGCGAGGCGCAATCGGGTGACGGGCGAAGATACCGGTGGCAAGATCGACCAGCGCCGCCATCTGTATTTCAGGAAAATTCCGGTAGCCGAACTCGTGCCCCGGATTGACCAACTCAACGCCGATGGAGCGTGCATTGATATCCGTTTCGCCGCGCCAGACCGCCACCCCAGCGTGCCAGGCACGTTTGTATTCGTCGACCAAAGGGGCAACCTGGCCATCTTCATCAATGAGGTAATGGGCGCTGACCTTGGCCGCAGGACTGCACAGACGGTCGAGCGCGACAAAGGCCGATTGCATGCCGGTATAGTGGATAACCAGCATATCGATCGGCGTCGCCGGGGGGCGATTGTCGAAATTAGGCGACACGCTCACTTTATTTTCCGTTCTTTTTCGACCTGATCATAGGCAGCGTTGATGGCGGCCATTTTCTCATTGGCGACATCGATAAATTCCTGTGGCATGCCCTTGGCGATCAGGGTGTCGGGATGGTTTTCGCGGATCAGTTTACGGTACGTCTTTTTGACCACATCATTGCTGGCGCCGGGTTTAAGGCCCAGCACCTGATAGGGGTCGGACGTTTTTTCGCCACGGCCCAGGCCGCCCATGTGGATGGTTTTGAGGCGTTCAAACTCGGTTTCGGTAAAGCCGAAGATCAAAGCCGCCTTGCGCAAAAACTTCGATTCCTCGGGGTGCAGGACGCCATCGGCGCGTGCGATATGGAACATCGCACCCATAAGTTCTTCCAGCACCATCGGCTCACCCGCAAACAGCATGGCAATCTGCTCGGCATAGGGCTCGAACCCGCTGGCGTCTTTTTTGGCCTCATCAAACAGCCGCCCGACATTTTTCATCTCATCAGCCGGGATATTGAACAGTTCCTTGAAGGCATCGACTTCGGCGCGGGTAACCTTCCCGTCGGCCTTGGCCATTTTGGCGGACAGCACGATGATCGCGGTGGTAAAGGCGACCTGTTGGGCGGAATTGTCGCCGGCAATGGTCCCCGTGCCGCCGCCCTTCATTTTGTCATAGGCGTGTCCCGCGACCGCGCCCATCAGCGCGCCCAACGGCCCGCCCATGGCGAACCCGCCAACCCCGCCGATAATTTTTCCCCAGATGCTCATGTTTAGTTTTCTTGGAATCCGATGCGCCCGGCCAGCGGCAATTTGAGGGCAAAATCCTTGGCGTCGACGCCGAACGTCAGCCCGAGAATATTGACCTCCAGACCTTCCTCGACCCCCGCCAGCAGACCAAACAACCCGTACAACGAAACCTGATACCCGGTGCGGCTGGGCGAGGCGTCGAAAAAACGCCCGTGGGTCAGGAAGTCCTTGCCGATGGCGGTCGGCGGCAGATCCAGTTTCAGTTCCGGCACCTCGCGCCCGATGTAGGCGGTGAAGGTGTTGGAATTGGGTCCGGGCCAGAGAACGTATTGGTCGGCATAGGGGTAGCGGCGCGCCGCGGCATCAATGCGCTGGATCACCTCATCAACGCCATCACCGCGCAAATCGACAATGATTTTCGGGTCTGAGCCGAACCAGCGGCGGTCGGGTGCGGACTCCCCAATCGCCACAGCAGAGCCCCCACCGTCGTGAAAAACCCGCCAGCCGACGACCTGATACACGGTGTAAGCCTTCGCACCGGTCGCCTTGGTAGCGATCCAGGTGTGCACGCCGAACCAGCCGCGCCATGAAAAGGCGCGCGCGACATAGACCTGCACCACGGCCTCAGCAGTGATTTCCGGGTCCGGCGCGATGCCGGCAGATTCGCGGTTTGCCGTTCGCCAGTCTGCCATAACGGAATGCTTTCCAAATGAAACCAGCGCGCCCACTAACACCAACGCCAGGGGGATCGCCAGCCATAATCGTTTTTTTCGCTTGCGTGGTTCCATGCGCGCACAATAATTGGCAACCAGCAACTTGGCAAAACAAAGGCGCGTGAACGTAGACCATGACGGACACTGTAGACACCATCGTTATCGGCGCCGGCGTTGTCGGGCTGGCCATCGCCCGCCGAATGGCCCTGGGCGGCGGTGAAGTCGTCGTTCTGGAATCCGAAAACGCCATCGGCACCGGCACCAGCGCGCGCAATTCCGAAGTTATTCACGCCGGGCTCTATTACCCGGAAGGCAGCCTCAAGGGGCTGCTGTGCCGGCCTGGGCGGGATTTACTTTATGAATATTGCGAAAGCCACGGCATCCCCCACAAGCGCCTCGGCAAGCTGATTGTCGCCACAACTGAGAACGAGATCGAGGCGCTGGACGCCCTTATGGCAACGGCGGCGGATAACGGCGTTGAGGATCTGGTCCGCCTGAGCGCCGGGGAAGCCCGGGAAATGGAACCCCAATTGGCCTGTTTTGGGGCGATCCTGTCGCCATCGACCGGCATCATCGATTCCCACGCCTACATGCTGGCCCTGCAGGGGGATATTGAGCAAAACGGGGGCGTGGTTGCGCTGTCCAGCCCGATCAACGGGGGCACGGTTACAAAGAACGCCATCACCGTGCGGGTCGGCGGGACTGAGCCGATGATGCTAAAATGCCGACACCTGATCAATTCGGCGGGTCTGGGCGCGCAGGCCGTCGCCACCAGTATCGAAGGTATCCCCGCCGATTCCATACCGCCGTTGTATTACGCCAAGGGAAATTATTTCACGATTTCCGGCA
Organism: Rhodospirillales bacterium; assembly: GCA_013204265.1. Classification (GTDB taxonomy): domain Bacteria; phylum Pseudomonadota; class Alphaproteobacteria; order Rhodospirillales; family Casp-alpha2; genus Casp-alpha2. The sequence continues at coordinate 7,649 of JABMOG010000122.1, read as the reverse complement.
AAAGCCCGTTTACGCGGATGATCTATCCGGTGCCGGTGCAGGCGGGGCTCGGCACCCATTCGTCCACCGACCTTGCCGGACAGACCAAATTCGGCCCCGACGTGCAATGGGTCGACCAGCCCGATTATGTTGTCGATCCCGCCCGCGCCGAAAATTTCTACCACGCCATCCGCCGGTATTGGCCGGGCCTGCCCGATGGCGCCTTGCAACCCGGATATGTCGGCATCCGCCCGAAGCTGGTTCAGGAAGGCGATGCCCGTGGGGATTGGGATATCCGTGGGCCAAAGCATCACGGTATCGAAGGCGTGGTCAATTTGTTCGGTATCGAATCACCGGGTCTGACGTCGTCACTGGCCATTGCCGATTATGTCGCCGAGTTACTGAAACAAACCGGCTAAGCTGGGGGGGAAACCCAAGATAAAAAGAGGAATGAACCACAGAGCACACAGAGAAAGAGAAGTGATAAGGAGATCAAGGGGAAAAGCCACTTCGCGCCTCCGGCGTATTTCTAAATTCTATCTTTTTCCTTCTCTGTGGTCTCTGTGATCTCTGTGGTAAAATCTTCTTCTTCCAAATTTTAATTTTTTCAACAGATTACTAAAACTCATGGGCGGAAACGGTTTTACGAAACGCCAGCAATTCGTCTTTCATCGCTTCGCGTTCCTTTTCACTGATCTCGAATTCGACACCGATGCCTTGGGCGAATTGGCGCGCCACCCGGCTTGGAATGGTTCCGATCCCGTCCATGTGAAGCTCGACGAAGGCGCTGTTACCGAACAGGCCGTCGACGACCAGCCCGGCGCCACCGGCCGAGATATCGGAGATAGCGGCCTCTTGTTTCTGGCCGTTTTCGTCCGTGATAGTGGCGCGAAGATTTCTGGGCACCATCTCGCGTGGGTAACGCCGCGTGTTGTCTGAAATCTTGTCGGTCACAATGGGTTATCCTATTCCTCGACCGGTACACCGATAATGCGCTCGAACCGTTCCCGGTATACGCCCCAAGCCTCCGGATTGATCAGGCGCGGCGGGCGATGGCCCTGAAATATGGTCACCCATTGCTCGGCCGCCCACGATGCCATTCTGTAAGTGCAGTCATCGGTGATGCCGGCGACGTGAGGGCTGACGATAACATTATCAAAGGCCAGTAATGGATGGTTGGCAGCCGGAGGCTCCGGGTCGAACACATCGAGCCCGGCGCCCGCAATCAGGTCTTCGGACAACACACCGGCCAGGGCAGCCTCATCATGGATGCCGCCCCGCGCCGTAGTAATGAAATAGGCCGACGATTTCATCATCCGGTATTCCCGGTCCCCGATCATACCCGTGGTCTCGGCGGTCAACGGGCAATTGACGGACACGAAGTCTGATTTGGAAAAAATCTCGTCGAAGCCGACCGCTTGCGCCCCGCGTTCGCGAAAATCGTCTTCGGTAATGTAAGGATCGTACGCCAACACCGTCATGTTGAACATTTGTGCGGCCAACGCCGATACCCTTCGCCCGACATTGCCGAGACCGATGATGCCGAGCGTACGCCCGGTCAGTTCCTGGCCCTGAAAATCATCTCGCCCCCACCCACCAGGGCCTTTCCGCATTTGCCGGTCGCCCTGGACAATCTGTTTCGACAGCACCAGCATCATGCCCAACACATGCTGGGCCACGGATTCCGCATTGGCCCCGGCTTGATTAACGAGCAGAACACCGTTTTCCGTACAGGCATCAACATCGACAGTGTCATAGCCCGTGCCGGTGACCGAAAACGCCAACAAGTTCGGGCATCGCTCAATCAGCGCGCGGCCGGGCAAAAACGGCGCCCGTGTCTCGAACGCAGGAAGAAGCTGCATTCCGTGCGCACCTTCAACCACCGCCCAATTATCGCCCTCGGCGCTGGCATACCTCAGTTTCTGCAAATTGATGTCCGCCGCACCGGCAAGCATGGTCTCGGCGACCGGGTCCATCCATTTTTCGAAATAGACTAGATTTTTTATTTTTGTCGTCATGGATGGCGCAGCCCTTTGTTGTCAGTAAAAAAACTTAAACCGGACTATAGCCCAAAACACCGACTTTTCCCTATTGGGCCATTTTCCCTATATAAAAAGAAATCGAATGGGGAGGATAGGGCGTGAACCTCAAACAACTGGAAACTTTCTTCTGGGTCGCGACGCTGGATAGTTTCCGTAAAGCGGCGGACCATCTTTGCGCTACCCAACCGGCAGTCTCCTCACGCATTGCCGCCCTGGAAGAAAGCCTGGGCGTCAAACTGTTCGAACGCCGGGCCGGGTCTTTCACGCTGTCGGCCAAGGGCCAGGAGCTGATGCCTTATGCCAAGAACATGTTGTTAATGGCCGACAGGTTGAAGGAAAAGGCTTGCGAGACGACCTCGTTGTCCGGCGCCCTTCGCCTTGGCGTGTCCGAGACAATCGTCCACACATGGCTGCCCGATTTTCTCCATCAGGTGCACCTTTTATACCCCAATCTCGATATCGAGTTGACCGTGGATGTGACGGCAAACATGCGCAACGACCTCGTAAACCGGTCCTTGGATATCGCTTTTCTTTTGGGGCCCATTTCGGAATACAGCATCGTTAACGTCGAATTGTGCGCTTATGAACTGGTCTGGTCGTGTTCCCCGGAACTCGATTTTCCCGAAGGCACGGTGCCTCTGGAGCAAATTCTCAAACATCCCATTCTGACCTATGCCCGCAACACCCGCCCCTTCGCGGAAATACAAAACCTGTTCCGGGAAGAGGTTTTTCAACCTGTCAGAATTTTTCCTTCGACGTCGCTGGCCGCCAGCAAACGAATGTCCATGGACGGCTTCGGGGTCGGCACCCTGCCGATGGCCTACATCCAAAACGAAGTGGATGCCGGACTTCTGAAAGTCCTGCCCAGCACGTGGGCGCCGTCGAACCTGGAATTCACCGCGTCCTACCCGAGAGAGCCCTTCAACCGAATGGCGGAAAAAATTGCGGCCTTGGCGCAAGTTACGGCCAACAATGCTGATAAATAAAATTTATCGAAAAGACAAAAAATTACTAATTAGAAATTATGAACCAATTGTGTGACACTCTGCTTTCAATTAGGGGATTAACGGGGAGAGCCAGGGGTGGCATTCACGAATTCAGACGTCGTTTCCAACGACACCGAAGAATTTTCGGGCGTCCCGGACGAATTGCGCCAGGCTTCGCCGCACGAAATCCGGCGCATGATCCGCGAAGAACGTTTTACCGGTAATACGTCCGGTTTTTCCCTCGGATTCCTGCAGGGAAATCTGGCTATTCTGCCCGCCGAATATGCGATGGATTTCCAGCGCTATTGCCAACGCAACCCGAAACCCTGTCCGCTTGTCGGCATTTCCGATACGGGTGAGCCGACCTTGCCGACGTTGGGTTTTGATATCGATATCCGAACAGACATTCCTTCTTATAATATTTACCGGGGCGGCGAACTGACGGATCAGGCAACCAATATTAAAGACCTGTGGCAGGACGATTTTGTCACCTTCGTTATCGGCTGCTCCTACACCTTTGAGAACGCCCTCATGGCCGAAGGCGTATCTCTGCGCCACATCGATGAAAACAAGACCGTGTCCATGTACAACACCAATATTCAAACCACGCCAGCGGGGCCGTTTTCGGGCGGCACGGTCGTTTCCATGCGTCCCTTAAGCGTGGAAAAGGCCATTCGGGCCATCGAAATCACCAGCCGGTTTCCACAGGCGCACGGAACGCCCGTTCATTTCGGTGACCCCGAAGACATCGGAATTGCAGATATAAGCAAACCCGATTGGGGAGACCCCACGGAAATCCGGGACGGAGAAGTTCCGGTGTTCTGGGCCTGCGGGGTCACCCCCCAGGCGGCGGTTCGAAACGCCAAGCCATCACTCTGTATTACCCATTCGCCTGGAAGTATGTTGATTACCGATATTCCAGGCATGGACGCCGGACGCGGCCCGTTACGTGTGTAAGAATTTAATTTTAACCTTATATTTCGAACGTCAACAGGGAGAGTAAATCATGAATACATTCGTTATCCGTAGCCTTAGGGCCGGTCTGACCGGTGCGCTGGCTTTGGTTATCGGCGCAGGCTCATCCTTCGCCGCGTCGTGGGATATGCCGACACCTTATCCCGATGCAACGTTCCACACCGTCAACATCAAAAAATTCGCCGAAGATGTGAAAGCGGCGACCAACGGCGATCTGACGATCAAGGTTCACAGCGCTGGTTCGCTGTTCAAGCACAAGCAAATCAAGAAGGCCATTCGCTCGGGTCAGGTTCCCATCGGGGAATTCTTTATGGGATTGTTGGCCAATGAAAACCCGGTGTTCGCCATGGACACATTGCCGTTCCTGGCCAGCGACTACAACGAGGCGACGAAGTTGTGGGCGGCGACCAAGCCGAAGATCGATGCCCTGTTGGAAAAACAAGGGTTGATGGTTCTGTTCTCGGTTCCGTGGCCTCCGCAAGGGGTGTACGCCAAGAAGCTCATCAATACCGCCAGTGACCTGAAAGGCATCAAGTTCCGGGCCTATAACGCCTCGACAACACGCCTGGCCGAACTGGCCAGCGCGGTACCGACCCAGATTGAGGTCGCCGATCTGGCCCAGGGATTTGCCACGGGCCGGATTGAGGCAATGATCACGTCTCCGTCTACGGGCGTTAGTGGCAAGGCCTGGGATTACCTGTCCCACTTCCACCACACCCAGGCGTGGATTCCGAAAAACGTCGTCGTTATTAACAAGGCGGCGCTCGCAAAACTCAGCCCGGCAACGCAAAAGGCCGTTCTGGCCGCCGCCGCAAAAGCCGAAAAACGCGGATGGGATATGAGCAAGGCGGAAACCGATTCCAAGATCGCCGTGCTCAAGAAAAACGGCGTTACCATCGTCACGCCCAGCACCGCCCTGATGGGCTCGCTGAAGAAAATCGGCGCCACCATGAGCGCCGAATGGGCAAAGAAAGCCGGCGACGAAGGCCAAATGCTGCTGAAAGCCTACAAGTAGTAATGATCTCGGGTGGGCCAGCGTCTTAACGGGCGCTGGCCTTTCCACGAGGTTCGCATATGCGCAACACACTCGACACGCTGTATAGGCTGAGCGGTGGGCTCGCCGCTTTCTTTCTGGCGGCGATCTGCGCCATCGTCATGGCCCAGGTCGGGGCCAATATCATCGACACGATTGCCGTGGCGGTGGGGGCAGAACCGTTCGGGTTGGTGGTGCCTGCCTACGCTGAATTTACCGGTTTCTTTCTGGTTGCGGCCACGTTCCTGGCGCTGGCCAACACGCTCCGCGCTGGCAGCCATATCCGGGTTACGCTGTTGATCCGGGGGCTCGGCCCCGCCCCCAAGCGTTGGGCCGAAATCTGGTGCACGGCGGTCGGATTTGCCTTCAGTGCCTATTTTTCCTGGCATGCGGTTTGGATGGTTTCCGATTCCTATACCTTCAACGATGTTTCAGCGGGGATCGTGCCGGTGCCGTTGTGGATTCCGCAATCGCCAATGGCGATCGGGTTGATCATCCTGACCATCGCCCTGGCCGACGAATTCGTCACCGTATTGAAGGGCCGCCCACCGGCTTATGCGAAGGGCGACGAGGGGTTGTTGAGCGACTTCACGCCTGAGGATGCCGCCGCCGATGTACGGGAAAGACCATAAGCCATGGAACAGGTCAGCCTTGTCCTTTTGCTGGTAATCGTTTTGTTCGCCCTGTTGGCCAGCGGCCTGTGGGTCGCCTTGTCGTTGTTGGGGGCGGGCATGGTCGGCATGATTTTCTTCACCAACGCCCCGGTCGGATCGGTGTTGGCGACAACGGTTTGGGGCGCCAGTAATTCCTGGGCCCTTGCCGCGTTGCCGCTTTTTATCTGGATGGGTGAAATATTATTCCGTTCCCGGCTGTCGAAAGACATGTTCACCGGCCTGGCGCCCTGGATGAACAGCCTTCCGGGGGGGTTATTGCACGTCAACGTTCTGGGCTGTGGCATTTTCGCCGCTGTATCGGGTTCTTCGGCAGCAACGGCGGCGACCATCGGCAAGATGTCGATCCCGGAATTGAAGAAGCGCGGGTACGACGAAGCCATGATCATGGGAACCCTTGCCGGTTCGGCAACGCTGGGCCTCCTGATTCCGCCATCGATCATCCTTATTGTTTACGGCGTCGCCATCGAGGAATCGATCGCCCGCCTGTTCGTGGCGGGTATTTTCCCCGGCCTCCTTCTGGTCTGCCTGTTCATGACCTATATTGCCATCTGGGCGCTGGTCAACCGCCACCGGATGCCAGCCAAGGAAGCCCCCATTCCCCTGTGGGAACGGATCAAGCTGACCCGCAGCCTGATCCCCGTAAGTCTGTTGATCATCGGCATCATCGGCTCCATTTTTGCCGGCTGGGCATCGCCGACGGACGCCGCCTCGGTCGGCGTTGTGCTGTCGCTGGTTTTCTCAAAGCTGTCCGGATCGTTGGACCGAAAAACTTTCATCGCCGCGTTGATGGGGGCGATGCGGACGTCATGCATGATCGCCTTCATCCTGGCGGGCGCCGCGTTCCTGACTGTCGCCATGGGATTCACGGGGGTTCCCCGGATGCTTGCCGAATGGATCGGCACCTATCAGCTTTCGCCGGGCCAGTTGCTGTTGGCGCTGACGGTTTTTTTCATCGTGCTGGGATGTTTTCTCGACGGCATTTCCGTCGTCGTGCTGACAACCTCGGTGATCCAGCCGATGATCGAACAGGCCGGAATCGACCGCATCTGGTTTGGTATATTTCTGGTCATCGTCGTGGAAATGGCGCAGATCACCCCGCCCGTTGGCTTCAACCTTTTCGTCCTTCAGGGATTGACGGGGCGCAATATTCTGGAAATCGCCCGCGCCGCTATTCCGTTTTTTTTCCTGCTCCTGGGCGCCGTCGCCTTGATCGTGATTTTCCCAGAAATCGTAACCTACCTTCCCAACCGAATGGCCTCTTAGGAATACATTGCAGTGACTAACTTGTGGCAAATCTGGATTGACCGTGGCGGCACCTTCACCGATCTGGTCGCCAAGCGGCCCGACGGCCAACTGGTTACCCACAAGCTGTTGTCGGAAAACCCGGAACGCTATGAAGACGCGGCCCTGCAAGGCATCCGTGACCTGTTGGGACTGGAGCGCGGCGACCCTATTCCCGCCGACACCGTCGAGGTTGTGCGCATGGGCACCACGGTGGCGACTAACGCGCTGTTGGAACGCGCCGGTGAAAGGACCGTTCTGGCCATCACCAAGGGCTATGCCGACGCGCTTAGGATCGGTTACCAGAACCGCCCAAAACTGTTCGACCGCCATATTCAATTGCCCGAAATGTTGTATGAACGGGTGGTTGAGATCGACGAACGATTGTCGGCCCGTGGCAAGGTTCTGAAAGCCCCCGACCCTGACGTGGTGCGGGCCGGGCTAAGCGAAGCCTTTGCCGACGGCATTCGTTCGGTCGCCATCGTATTCATGCATGGCTACCGCCACCGCGAACACGAAGAACTGGTCGCGGCAATTGCCCGCGATATCGGATTCACCCAGGTTTCCGCATCCAACCGGGTCAGCCCTCTGATGAAGCTGGTTTCCAGGGGCGACACCACCGTGGTCGATGCCTACCTGTCGCCGATCCTGCGCCGCTATGTCGACCGGGTCGCCGGCG
>JABMOG010000121.1 GCA_013204265.1 Rhodospirillales bacterium | reverse complement strand
TTTCATGACGACCAGCACGGCACCGCCATCGTTACCGGTGCGGCCCTGGTCTATGTACTGCGCGTGGTCGGCAAAAAAATCGAAGACGTCAAACTGGTATCTACCGGCGGTGGGGCGGCCGGGATCGCCTGTCTGAACCTGTTCGTCCTTTTGGGCGTAAAGAAGAAAAACATCACACTGGTCGATCATATCGGGGTCGTTTTCAAGGGCCGCACGAAGGATATGACCGATGAAAAAGCGATGTATGCCCAGGATACCAAAATCCGCGATTTGGGCGAAGCTATCAAAGGCGCCGATGTGTTTCTGGGACTTTCAGCACCGGGCATCCTGAAGCCTGAGATGGTCAAAGCAATGGCGGCCAAGCCGTTCATCCTGGCGCTCGCCAACCCGAACCCTGAAATCCTTCCCGAAGATGCCAAAAAGGCCAACCCGGATGCCGTCATCGCCACCGGCCGGTCGGATTATCCCAATCAGGTCAATAACGTGTTGTGTTTCCCGTTCATTTTCCGGGGCGTGCTAGACGTCGGCGCGACGACCATCAACGAGGAAATGAAAATGGCCGCGGTACAGGCCCTGGCCGACCTGGCGATGGCCGAAATTTCAGAAACCGTGGCCCAGGCCTATGGCGGCGAGGATTTGAAATTCGGCGCTGATTACCTGATCCCCAAACCTTTTGATTTGCGCTTGATCATGGAAATCGCCCCAGCGGTTGCCCGCGCCGCCATGGAAAGCGGCGTCGCTACCCGGCCGATCGAGGATTTCGACGCCTACCATGAACAGTTGTCGCGGTTTGTTTTCCGCTCGGGCATGTTGATGAAACCCGTATTCACCAAAGCTCGCCAAGCCCCCAAGCGTCTGGTCATGGCCGAGGGCGAAGAACGCCGGGTTTTGCGCGCTACCCAAATTCTGGTGGACGACGGCTTGGCCCGGCCCATTCTGATCGGACGCCCGGAAATTATCGCCCGGCGTGTCGAAGAATTGGGGCTCAGGCTTAAAGCCGGAACCCATTTTGAGATTTGCAATCCCCAGGACGACCCCCGATATGACCAGTATTGGCGGGGCTATCACCAGTTAATGTGCCGCCGGGGCGTGTCGCCGGATGCGGCCAAAACCATCATCCGCACCAACACCACGGTGATCGCGGCGATGATGCTCCACTTGGGAGACGCCGACGCCATGATCTGCGGCACCTTCGGGCAGTACCGCGAACACCTGTGCCATGTCCTCGATATCATCGGGAAGGCCGATGGCGCGCTCCATGTATCAGCCTTGTCGACGTTGATTCTGCCGAGCGGAACTTTCTTTTTGTGCGACACTCACGTGACGCAAGACCCCGGTGTCGAGGAGCTGGTGGAAATGACCCTGCGAAGCGCCGATGCGGTGCGACGTTTAGGCGAACATCCGAAGGTTGCATTACTGTCCCATTCCAATTTCGGCAGCGCCGACACTTTGAGCGCAGTGAAGATGCGCGAAGCCGTGAAAATTCTCAAAGAACGCGACCCCGACCTTGAAGTCGATGGCGAAATGCAGGCCGATACGGCGTTGGATGAAACCCTGCGCGAGCGTATTTTCCCCGGTTCCAGGCTAAACGGGCAAGCCAATCTGTTGATTTTGCCCGACCTGAATACCGCCAATACGGCTTTTAATTTATTGAAGTCCCTGAGCGGCGGTCTGCCCGTGGGGCCGATGTTGATCGGCACCGCCAAGCCGGTCCATATCCTGACCCAATCGGTAACGGCTCGGGGTATTGTTAATATGAGCGCCATCGCAGTGGTCGATGCCCAGTCCCGCGAAGCGGGCTGATGGTAAATGAGCCCCGCGAAGCGGGCTGATCACTAACTCGTCTGAATGCACTCAGTAGAGATCTTCGATATCGATTTCCACCAGATCCAGGTCCATATCTTCAGCCAACGCATTGACTATAAGCATGCCGGCTTCAAAACGATCATGGGCCGGCGCCCGGGCCCCGGACATGGTGTTGAATTCCGCCATCAGGAAATTTTCGTAATCGCTTATCGCTAAATAATCGGTTCGCATGGATCTTCTCCCGTTTTGACACTTTGGTTTCGGTGTTACCTCGAGAAACACCAGGCAACACTTGTGCCAAATAATTAAAAACAGAATAATCCCAGGTAAACCGGCGAAAATTTCCGCAACCCTTCCGGATGGCGTCAAATTTTTACCGCAGGCGGGAATACAATAATACCCACCCCTCGAAACGGCGAAGATTTTACGAAAGTTGCTTTTTTGCAACACCCCTTGCCGTTTTCCATAAACCCTTATTTTTCCCTGTTTATCTTTAGATTCACAGCGTATAAGTTTTGTTAAGGTTCCTGGGGATAGGATGCAATTTATTGCAATGAGGGAACCAAAAAAAATGTTTTCGCGGGATACAATTAAACCTTTATTCACCATAGCTCTGATGGCTGTGGCGATTGGGGCTGCGTCGCCTGTTCATGCGCAATCGCTTTATGAATCGATCCAATCCCTGGTCAAGGACCAGAGACAGATCAAAGCCGCCGAGGCCGACCTCGACGCAGCAAAACAGCGCGCCGCCGCAGCCTGGGGGGACTGGTATCCCGAACTGTCGGTGACCGCGAACTGGGGCCGTGAAATACAGAACAAGGCCTCCGGCACGGCCGATATCGCGGAACACCCGCGCGAGGTTGATCTAACCATCACACAAAAACTGTGGGATTTCGGATCGACCAACTCCGCCATACAATCCGCCAAGTTGAGCGTCGACCGGGCGCACACGAACCTGATTTCGACGCGCCAGGCCCTGGTGCTTCAGGGCATAGAGGCGCACCTTAACCTGATTCGCTCCGCCAAGGTCCTGGAATTCGCCAAAGGCTCGGTAGGAAATATTCGCCGCCAGGCAAAACTTGAAGACGCCCGCGTACAACGCGGCGGCGGCTTCACCACCGACGTGCTGCAGGCCAAGACCCAGTTAGCCGGGGCCGAGGCCCGTCGCAACAACTTTTCTGCTGGTTTAAGGAACGCCATCAACGCCTATCGCCGTTTTTTCGGCAAAGCGCCCGCGAAAATCAGCAAGATGAAAGACCCCCGCGCGCCCTTCGAGATGATTCCCAAGTCAGAGGAAGACCTCATCCAGGCCATGCTGGAAAACAACCCAGGACTGAGGGCGTCGCGACTTGACGCCGAAATTTTGCAGGAAACCGTACTTAAGACCCGCGCCGATGAATTCTTCCCGGTCCTGGAGGCTAGCGCGTCAGAAAAACGCAAGGAAGACGTCGGCGGAACTATCGGAAAATCCAACGAGCAACTGTTCAAGGTTGAGCTCACCTATTCCTTCAATCTGGGCCTCACCCAACGCAATACCCTGCTCGCCGCCAGGAAAGATCATCTGGCAGGGACCGAGCGCTACATTGACGCCCGTTCGTCTTTTGAGCAACAGGCCCGCGATCTTTGGAGCAACTTTCAACGCGACAAAGAGAACGCCGAATTCCTCAAAAATCAGGCCAATATCGCTGGGGAATTTTTGGAACTGGCCCGGCGCGAACGCCAATTGGGCAACCGCTCGCTGATCGACGTGCTGGCCGGTGAAACGGCGCTGATTAACGCCAACAGCGACGCCGCCGCGACGGAAACCGATATTAAACTGGACACCTTTCGTATCCTCAACATCATGGGAAAACTGGAAGCGGATATCCTTAGATCAAACTAACCCCCCGGCCCGCCCGCTACTTTGGTCCTGGGGGGGAAAACATGCTAAAATTATAAGAATAATAAATAACCATCTTGAGGGCCTCGCAATAACTCCGAAAAGGGGTTTCTTAAAGGGGATTTATGATGGCAGAAATAACCTCCCTCCCAGGGGAGATACTAGAACAAGACATTGGCCCCGTCGAAGTCGCCCAGGCAAATTCCTCTGGTGCGGAACCGGTCGGCCAGGTTACCGCTTTGCAGGGAAGCGCCTTTATCGTTCGCACCGACGGCACCAAGGTCCAGGCCTCGGACGGCGCGCCCATTTACCAAGGCGACTCCATTGAGACCGGCGCCGACGGCGCGGTCGGCATTACCTTCTCTGATCAGAGCACCTTTTCCTTAGCCGATGCAGGCCAAATGACCATCGACGAGATGGTCTTTGACCCCGCCAGCCAGTCCGGCACATCGGCGCTCAGCGTTGCCACCGGCGTATTTACCTTTGTGTCGGGCCAGATCGCCAAGACCGGTGTCGAGGCCATGACTATTTCCACCCCGGTGGCGACCATCGGTGTGCGCGGAACATCCGGCGGCGGTCGCGGCGGCCCGGAAGGTACCCCGAATACGTTTACCATGTTCCAGGATGCGGGCGGCGGCACCGGCGAAATGGTTATCACCACCCAGGGCGGTTCGCAAACCATGAACACGCCCAACCAGACGTCGCAGATTTCCAGTGCCTTCGTGCCGCCGACGCAACCGGTTATCCTGCCGCCGGGGGCGGTGGCGCGGTTCTACGCCAGGGCCGCCGCCGTGTCCTCGACGCCGATCGTCACTCAACCGACGGACGGCGGCCCGGCTGGTGGCGGCGACGCCAACACCGCCGGCACAGCGGGACCGACAGACGCCGGGCCGACCGGAGACGGAGCCCCGGCGGACGGAGCGGTTGATCCCAATGCCCCGCCAACCGCCGAGCAAGCGTTCGAACAAGTGCTGGCCCAGGGCGGCTCACTCGAAGACGCCATGGCCGCCGCCGTTGACGGCGCGGCCGGAGCCGAACTGCAAGCTGTTTTGGCGGTTAACCCGAACCAGTTCGGCACCACCGGCAACGATGTCATGGACAACATCATCAACAGCGTCCTGTTGAACGTGACCGGCGGCATCGACCCCTTGAGCGCCGGCACCGGCAAAGGCCCCGGCTTCAGCCAGTTTTCCAACACCATATTTTTCGATGACGCCCTCGCCATTCTCCAAAACGATCTCCAGGGTGCCCTCGGGGGCGAAGGTGGCTTTTTCGGCCCCGAGGGCCCCATTTTTATAACCCCTGGCTTTACAGATCCGTTCGCGGACTTTCAGGGTCAGTTCTTCGCCGCTGATGGCGTCTTCTTCATCGACACCGGCGATTTCAACTTCCTGCAGGCCGGCGACCTCACCATCTTTGAGACCGACATTGCGGCCTTCATCGGCCCGATCGAGACCACCACCTTCGAAGAGACCTTGGATGGCACCACCGGCAACGACACGCTGGTCGGCGCCGCCGGCAGCACCAACTTCTTCATGGGCTTCAACGCCAGCGGCGGCACCAGCCACCTGGGCGGCACCGACACGGTCGACGGCGGCGGCGGCACCAACCAGCTCACTTTCGACGACCTCAACGACCTCAAATTCGTGGTAAGCCCCGACGGAACCATCCTCGACAAGGGCTCGATCACGGTGACGACGCTGAACGGCGGCGTCTTTGCTGGCGGCTCCAGCATCACCTACACCGACGTGCAGCAGTTCCTGTTCGCCGACGGAGTACAGAACCTGGGCACCGGCTTCAATTCGGGCGGCACTTCGCTCGACACCAGCGGCGCGCCGACGAGCGAATCCGACACCGTCGTGTTCCCGTCCCTCGCTCCCGGCGAAACCGGCGAGGCGCACATCGGCACCAGCGCCGGCGAAACCATCACCATCAATACCGCCAACCTAGACGGGGCGCTGGTGTTCGCCAAGGGCGGCGGCGACACCATCGCCATCAACGTCGACGCCGACGGACTGTTCATCGGCGGCTTCTCCTCCACCGAAAACCAGGACACCAACAGCGACTCGATCGCAGACGCCAACATCAATGTCTTCACCTACGCCGGCCTGGCGCTCCCCACCGGCGCCACCGGGCTGCAGGTCAACCTTCTCGGCTCCAGCGACACCCTCGTCGCCGGCGGCTCCAACTTCGGCGGCGACGCCCTGGTCAGAGACAACGCCACCACGGCGACGATGGTCAATAATCTCTGGGACGTCGGCTCGTTCATCGGCTCGGGCGGCGACGACCAGATCCTCGTCAACGGCGGCACCAGCGGCGGCGGCTTCGCCCTCATCGACGGCGGCAACGGCAACGACAGTTTCGTTCTCTCGGGCGCGGCCCGCATCGGCACCGTTTCGGGCGGCGCCGGCACCAACACCTACAACATCACCGGGGCCTCGACGGTCGCCACCCTGACCGGCGGCGCCGGCGCCGACACCATCCGCTTCGGCCTCGACGCCAATGGCAACGCCGTCGCCACCGGCGGCACCATCGGCAACGTTACCCTGGTCGAAACCATCCAGGGCGGCACCGGCACCGACGCGGTGACCTTGGGCGCCGGAGGCAATACCGTCAGCGTCTCGGGCACGATCGAGACCTTCGCCGGCGGGGCGGGCTCCGATGTCCTCAATTTAGCCTCTACCGGCGTCACGCTCGGCAACGTCCAGTTGATCGAGACCATCAACGGCGGCGTCGGCACCGACGCGGTGACCTTGGGCGCCGGCGGCCAGACCGTGACGATTTCAGCCGTCGAGACCATCACCGGCGGCGCCGGCGCCGACGCTGTAACCGTCACCGGCGCATCCGTGGATGGCGGCACCGTGACTTACGACGGTGGTGCCGCCAGTGACACGCTGACCATCAACGGGTCCGGCTCGCTGACCCTGGACGCCACCGAGCTCGGAAACATCACCGCCTGGGAAAACTGGACATTTGGCTCGAACATCGCCACCTCCATTACCACTGCGGCCGGCAACGTCGCCACAAGCGGGGCGTTGACCATGAACTTCGCGGCCCTGACCAGCGCCGCTGCGACCGTCAACATCTCAGCCGAGACTGACGGGCTTATTACTTATACCGGCGGTAACGGCATCAACGATTTGACTGTGTCTTCGACCATGATCGACGGCGCGGCGGTGACGCTGACCGGTGGCACCGGCACGTCAGACACCTTGCGGCTCAGTGGCGATAATACCACTTTAATCGACTCCGAGTTGGTCAACATCACCGCCTGGGAAACATGGCGGTTGAATGACGGCGGCAACCACGATCTGACCCTTAACGCCGCCAACGTCGCTTCGGCCGCAACGCTGTCTTTCATCTCCTCGGTAACGGGCGCCAACACCGCAACCGTCGATGCCACGCTGGAAACCGACGGCACCATCAATTATGCCGGCGGTGGCGGCGCGGATACCCTGACGGTGGCTTCAGCCATGCTTGAAGGGGCTGTGGCAGTGATTGACGGTAACGGCAGCGCCAGCGACACGCTGACCTTTATCGGCACCGCCAATCTCAACACCACGGAACTCGGCAGTATACAGGAGTTCGAGACCTGGGTGTTGGGTTCGAACGCCAATTATACTCTGGTGATGGCCAGCATTAACGCCTTCGTCACCTCCGGGTCACTGACCATCGATGCCACGGCGGTCCTGAGTGGCTCGACGGCGACCATTGACACTCAACTCGATACCACTGCCCCCATCAATTACACGGGCGGTGCCGGCACCGACAACCTGACGGT
Source organism: Rhodospirillales bacterium (assembly GCA_013204265.1). Lineage (GTDB taxonomy): Bacteria > Pseudomonadota > Alphaproteobacteria > Rhodospirillales > Casp-alpha2 > Casp-alpha2. The sequence goes on along the minus strand of JABMOG010000121.1, from coordinate 518 downwards.
GGCGTCGGCTATGATCGACGGCCAAACGGTAATACTGAACGGCAATGCGGGTACGGACACGCTGACTTTCATCGGTACCGGAACTCTCAGTGCCATTGAACTCGGTAATATCTCCAATTTCGAGACCTGGACATTGGCCAGCAATGCCACCTACAACTTAACGCTGAGCACCGTAAACGCCGGTACGGGGACATTAACCATCGACGCCACGGCGATTAATGTGAATGGTAGTTTTGGGACCTTCGACGCCTCCGCCGAGACCGACGGCGGCAGCATCAATTTGAACGTCACAACTTCCGCCCTTGATACCGGCACCGCGACCCTGACCGGCGGCGCCGGTACCTCCGATGTCCTGTCCCTTCAAAGCAGCATTGTTCTGGACGCTACTGAACTCGCTAACATTTCCGGTTTCGAAACGTGGACAATAGCCACCGATGGCACTTATAACCTGACCCTCGCCGACGGCAACAACGCCGCGACGTTGTTGACCATCAACGGCGCGGCGGCGGCGACCAGCG
>JABMOG010000120.1 GCA_013204265.1 Rhodospirillales bacterium | reverse complement strand
CACCACCGTGGTCGATGCCTACCTGTCGCCGATCCTGCGCCGCTATGTCGACCGGGTCGCCGGCGACCTTGAGGCCACAGGCGACGGGCCCCGGTTGCAGTTCATGCAATCCAACGGCGGCCTCACCGACGCCAGCCTGTTTCAGGGTAAAGACAGCATCCTGTCCGGCCCGGCCGGCGGCGTTGTCGGCATGGTCCGCACTGCGGGCATGGCCGGGTTTGATAAGGTGATCTGCTTCGATATGGGCGGCACGTCGACCGATGTTTCTCATTACGACGGCGAATTCGAGCGCGCCTTCGAGACCACCGTCGCCGGAATCCGCATGCGTGCGCCGATGATGCGGATTCACACTGTGGCGGCGGGCGGCGGCTCGATTGTTCGTTTTGACGGCCAGCGATTCCGGGTCGGGCCGGGGTCCGCCGGAGCCGACCCCGGCCCGGCGTGTTACCGCCGCGGCGGCCCACTGACGGTGACCGACTGCAACCTCATGGTCGGCAAGGTTCAGGCCGCGCACTTCCCTAAGGTCTTCGGCCCCGACGCCGACCAGCCGCTCGATGATAGCGAGGTCGAACGCCGCCTTGCCGACATGGCCGCCGAAATCGATGCCGCCGCCCCGCCCAAACCCGAAGACGTCGCCGAAGGGTTCCTCAAAATCGCCGTCGAGAACATGGCCAATGCGATCAAGCAGATTTCTGTGCAGCGCGGCTATGACATAACCGAATACACGCTCAACTGTTTCGGCGGCGCCGGTGGACAACATGCCTGCCTGGTCGCCGACGCGCTGGGCATGGGGCGCGTTTTCATTCACCCCTTCGCCGGTGTCCTTAGCGCCTATGGCATGGGCCTGGCCGATGTCAGTGCGATGCGTGAACAGGCCATGGAAATCCCCCTCGACAACAACGCCGCCGGCGTTCTTGACCAGACCCTCGGCACCCTTGAGGCCGAGGCCCGCGGAGAAATCGCCGCGCAGGGGATTGATGCGCAAAACACAACGGCGGTACGCAAAGCCCACCTCCGGTATGCCGGCACCGACACCGCGCTCAGTGTTCCCTATGGCGCACCCGTGGCGATGACGACCGCCTTCGAAGACACTCATAAACAACGCTTTGGTTTTTCCGCCCCGGAACGTGGATATATTGTCGAAGCGGTTTCGGTCGAAGCCATCGGCGCATCGAAAGCCATCGACGCCCCCGAGGTGGAGGCCAAGGCCAGCGCCGCCGAGCCTGAACCGCTCGATTTGGGGCGCATGTATACGGGCGGGCAATGGCATGACACGCCGGTATTCGAGAACGACGCATTGGGGCCGGGCGACCGCCTCAATGGCCCCGCCATCATCATTGATGCCAATGCGACAACGATTGTCGAGCCCGGTTGGCAAGCCGAGACAACGGCGCTGGGGCATCTTGTATTGAGCCGCGTCGAAGCACGCCCGTCACGGGTCGCGGCGGGCACCAAAGCCGACCCGGTAATGCTGGAAATTTTCAACAACCTGTTCATGTCGATCGCCGAGCAAATGGGCGCGACGCTGGCCAACACGTCTTATTCGGTCAACATCAAGGAACGGCTGGATTTTTCCTGTGCCATCTTCGACCAGGGTGGCGGCCTGATTGCCAACGCGCCGCACATGCCGGTCCACCTGGGCTCCATGGGCGAAAGTATCCAGGTCGTAATCCGTGAAAACGCGGCGACCATGCAGCCCGGCGACGTCTATGCCCTGAATGCGCCCTATAACGGCGGCACCCACCTGCCCGATATCACGGTCATCACTCCGGTGTTCGACGACGCCGGGCGGGATGTTTTGTTTTACGTCGGCTCGCGCGGCCACCATGCCGATATCGGTGGCGTTACGCCCGGCTCGATGCCGCCCGACAGCACCACCGTCGAGGAAGAAGGCATTCTGATCGACAATGTCCTGCTGGCACGAAATGGCCGCCTGCTCGAGGGTGAGATGCTTGAGCTTTTGGCCCAAGGCCCCTACCCGGCTCGTAACCCCAGCCAGAACCTCGCCGACCTGGCGGCCCAGATTGCCGCCAACGAAAAAGGCGCCCAGGAGCTTCGGAAAATGGCCGATCATTTCGGCCTCGACGTGGTCTGGGCCTATATGGGACACGTTCAGGACAATGCCGAAGAATCGGTGCGCCGGGTGCTCGATGACCTTAACGACGGCTCGTTCGCTATGGAACTAGACAACGGGGCCGTCATCAAGGTCGCCATATCCATCGACAAAAACGCCCGCACCGCCAAAATCGATTTCACCGGCACATCGAAACAGGTCGACAACAACTTCAACGCGCCGTCGGCTGTGTGCATGGCCGCCGTGCTGTACGTTTTCCGAACCCTGGTGGAAGACGACATTCCCTTGAACGGGGGGTGCCTGAGGCCGCTCGAAATCATCATCCCCGAAGGCAGTCTGCTCAATCCACGCGCGCCGGCCGCCGTCGTCGCCGGCAACGTGGAAACATCGCAATGCATCACCGACACCTTGTACGGCGCGCTCGGGTTGTTGTCGGCGTCTCAGGGCACCATGAATAATTTCACGTTTGGCAATGACACCTATCAGTACTACGAAACCATCTGCGGCGGATCGGGGGCCGGGCCAGACTTCGACGGCACCGATGCGGTACAGACTCACATGACCAATTCCCGCCTGACCGACCCCGAGGTTCTGGAATGGCGGTTCCCGGTGATGCTGGACAGTTTTGCCATCCGCTTTGGTTCCGGCGGCGTCGGTCGCCACCGAGGCGGCAACGGCACCGTGCGCCGGGTACGGTTTCTGGAAACGATGACGGCGGCGATCCTGTCCAACAAGCGGCGTACCCTACCCCATGGGCTGGCCGGTGGCGGGTCCGGTGCGGCGGGGGCAAACCGGGTAGAGCGCCAGGGTGGCCAGGTCGAAAACCTTGGCCCTACCGACAGCACTGAAATGAACCCTGGCGACGTGTTCGTCATCGAGACTCCCGGCGGGGGTGGGTATGGCCCTGTCGACGACTGACACCTGAACCTGTGATGTTTGACACCCTCCTGTTAGCAAAAATTCTGTCTTCCGGCGGCATTGTCCTGGGCTTGTCGCTGCTTGCCGAACGTGTCGGCCCACGGGTTGCCGGGGTTTTGTCGGGGGCTCCATTAGGGGTGGTTATGGTATTCTTTTTTCTCGGCCATGAAATAGGCACGGACACGATCATCGCCAGTATTCCACACGCGATTGCCGGGCTTACCGGCACGTTAGTGTTCGTATACGCCTATTACCGGACCTCCCTGTGGCCGTTTCGGTTTGGAATTTTGATATCTCCGATTGTCAGCGTGGCGGCATTCTTTGGTGTTGCCCTGGTGCTTAGCCGGATTTCTTTTACCCATGCCTCTGCGTTGGTCTTCACCGCCGGGGCGAGCATCACGGCCGGGTTGTTTTTCCGCTCGCGGATAGACAATCTCCGAATTTCCTGGCGGGTCAGAATGACGCCTTTAGTGATTGGTTTCCGGGTCGGATTGTCGACGGTTTTCGTGGTCTCGGCCATTAGCCTGGCGAAAATCCTGGGGTCGGCCTGGACGGGATTGCTGATCGGGTTCCCGATGACCCTTCTGCCGCTTCTGCTGATTGTCCACATGACATATTCCAGGGAACATGCCCACGCCTTAATTCGGAATTTCCCGATCGGAATCGTCGGCTTGATTATTTACCTCTTGAGCCTCCCCTTCACCTTTCCCGCCTTCGGCGTGACCTTGGGAACCGTCGCCAGCCTGAGCGCGTCTTGTCTGTATTTCCTCGTTCTTCCCCTTGTTTGGCGGATTGCCGGTGGCGTGAAGAGCGATGTTTCGGATTGAGGTTTCGTGGCTGCGCGAATCGAAACGGAAAACAAGTGACTTTCAGTCTACATATGGTGCTTCCTGAATACCATTTTCTCTTTATATAGTGCATTGCTAACGCCTTGTTTTCCCCTAATTTTCCAGAAAAACACTTGATTTCAATTGGTTAACCATTGCCATCGTTTGACCGCCGATTTCGTTGTCGTTAAACTCGTGAAAATCAGGGGTTTTGACGTGTCGGCAACGATGAAAACACGAATTGCTTTGGCAATGTGCGGCGGGGTTTTGGGCCTTGCGGTCGCTTTGACTGTGGCTGTGCCGGTATCTGCAGCATCGCTGGAAGAAGAACTGGCGGGGTTGGTGCAAGACCACCCGAACATCCGCGCCGCTTACAAAACCGTGGAATCGTCGCGCCAGGGCGTCAAAAACGCAAAATCCGCCTATTACCCGCAAATTTCCGTCAGCGCCGATGTCGCCCACGAAGTCATCAACAGCCCCGCCGAACGCCAGCAAGGCGATGGTCAACAGGGCAAGCCGTCATCACGGACCCCGCAAAGCGCCAGCCTCTCAATGACCCAGAACCTATTCAACGGGTTTGCAACGACATCGGCCGTGCGCACAGCAAAGTTGAACAAGGAACTGGCGTTAATGACCCTGGAAGGGACACGCCAGAACACGGTGCTGGAAGGCATCAACGCCTACATCAACGTGCTTCGGCAAAAGCGTCTGATCGAACTGTCGCGCGAAAACCAGGCAACGATTCAACAGCAACTTAACCTGGAAGACGAACGCGTCCAGCGCGGGTCCGGCATCGCCGTCGATGTGTTGCAGGCAAAATCCCGTCTGCAGGCCGCCAAGGAACGCCGGGTCACCTTCGAAGGCGCCCTGGAGGACGCCAACAGCCGTTTCGCGCAAACCTTCAATCATGCCCCCGACATTGAGGCCATGACAGATCCGATACCGCCGGTTGAAGTGGTGCCCAGCGATTTGGAGCGCGCCATCGACACAGCCCTGGTCGGCAATCCGGCGCTGGGCAATTCAAGCGTCACCATCGAGGTTGCGCGGGAACGCAAACGCACGGTCCAGGCCGAGTTGTATCCCAGCCTCGACCTCAGCAGTTCGTGGAACTTTGAAAAGAACGCCGGCGCGGTGCTTGGCGTGCGCCGGGATTATTCGATGACGCTGACCGCGACATGGGATCTGTTCACCGGGTTTTCCACCCGCAATCTGCTAAGCCAGGCCTCTTTCGATCTGGGCGCCAGCAAAGACACTTATGATTTCACCGCACGCAAGGTTATTGAGCAGACCAAATTGGCGTGGCAAGCCCTGCTGACTGCGCGGGAAAGATTGGTGCTTCTGGAAAATGCCGTCAACATCGCATCAGAAGTGTTTTCATCGCGCCAAAAATTACGCGAAGCGGGCAAGGAAACAGTGATCAACGTGCTGGACGCGGAAAACGAGGTCAATAACACCCAAATCAATTTTACCTCGGCGTCTTACGACGAGCGCCTAGCCATCTACCAGCTTCTGCTGGCCATGGGGCAACTCAACCCGGAAGGCTTGAGGCTGTATTGAGGCTAGGCTTAAGTCTTGGTTTTGTCCGGAAGGTCATCAGCCGGAGCTTTTTTCGGGTCCGCTGGGGTTTGGCCGGGATGCTTTCGCCGGATGATAATGTCACCGTTTTTCAGGACCTCCGGGGCTTCGTATTGTGGAATTGTCGATAAAAATAGCTCAAACGCCCTGAGAATTTGACGCGTCCCTTCCTGCAGCAACTCGGCGGGGGCATTTTGGCTGGGCGGGGGCGGTGGTTCGGCGGCGGGGGCCGGGGCGGCGAAGGCGATCAGGCCAATCAACACCAAACCATAACGCATCTTTGCCATGAGGAACCCTCCGTCAGTGGGATAAACAACCTTCCTGCATCCTTGATCAAAGACAAGGCGTCAACAAGGCGCAAACAAGGCATTTGAAAGGCAAAGGGAAAGGCTCAAACGAGGGTCGCCTGAGGAGGGTCATTTCCCAGTAGGCGCGGCTAGGGCATTCAGTGCCAAGGCCACCCGCGAGGACAAATTCGTCATCAGTAAGATCATGTGCCGGGAAATTTCGACTCCGTCTTCAGTGGCAACCGTTGTTTGGTCCCCGCCATTGAGAAACCAGGGGACGACGACTTGCGGGAAATGCTCGGCCTCAACGACAAGATGTGCCCCTTTTCGGGAAAAAGTCGCACTTCTGAGTGGATACCCCTTGGGCAAAATAGCAACCTTGCCTCGTTGGGTGGCCAGGATCGTCACGACATCCTGCCAGCGGGTAAGATCGGATCTGCGGCCCAGGGGGCCTTCGTTTGCGGTAACGGCTTCGGTTTTGTCTGACATGGCATCCTCTCCATTGCATCTGCTGTGCGCCCTTATGGGCCGCGACAGTAACTGTGGGTTGCTCTGCATTTACTTTTAAAGAGTGCCTGTAACACTTGAATTAACGAGGTATAAATATTATGTGAATATATGTAACAATTTCCCCAAAAGGGTTGATGATGGTTGGAACGCCCGATAGCCTCGAGTCCGCCGACCATTTGTCGCCCCACTTGAGATTACTTTGTTCCAGCATTTCGCCCGGAGCCAGTGCCCCATGAGCAACCACCTGTTGATAGTGGAAGACGACGAACTAGTGCAATCGTTGCTGGCGGCCTATATGCAAAATGAGGGCTTCAAGGTCAGCCTCGCCACCACCGGCAAGGAAATGCTGGCCTGCATCGACTCCGAAGCCATTGACCTTGTCTTGCTAGACCTCGGTCTACCCGACGAAGATGGCCTAGTGCTGGCCCGCCAGATGCGCGCACGCTCCTCCTTGCCAATCATCGTGGTGACTGCACGAAAAGACCAGAAAGACCGCCTCGCGGCGCTGGAAATCGGTGCCGACGATTATCTCACCAAGCCCTTTGACCCCGAAGAACTGGTCTTGCGCGTCCGCAACCTTCTTGGCCGGGCCGGAGATGGAGACACCCAGGAAGCCTTGCGCAACCGCACCGAGACTTTTCGCTTTATGAATTGGACCCTGGATATCGGCGCGCACAGCCTGATCGATGGAACCAACAACAAGGTGTCTCTGACGCGGGCCGAATTCAATCTGCTGGCTGCTCTGGCCAAAGCACCCAACAGGGTTCTCAGCCGCGATTACCTGCTCGACGCCATCAGCCAGGACGCCGACTCCCCGACCGACCGCCTGATTGACGTGCTGATCAGCCGGGTCCGTAAGAAAATCGAAGCCAACCCAAAAAAGCCGGAAATCATTACCACCGTCGTCGGCTGCGGCTACAAGTTCAGCGCCCGCATTGAGTAAATTTTTTTTCCAAATACCCCTTTGAAAAAAAATGGACCGGCACCTAAGTGCCGGTCCAGTTGGCTTTGGAGAGTGCGCCGGCTGGGGGAGTCGGCGGCTCCAGGGTTCACGTCTATCGACGTGCAGGGATTAAATTTCGCGTCTCACAAGAACAGTTCTACCAATGGCATGTGAACCAGGAGTGAACAACTTGTGAGTGAAATGTGAAAAGATGTTAACAACAGAACACCGTATTGTGTTAGCTCTTCGCTGCGCAGTTTGTGCTAGGCTCTGCCCGGCAAAAAAACGTCAATTTGAGGATTAGAGAAGGATTTTAGAGTGGTAAAAGTCTTAGGGCGCAAGACGTCCGTTAACGTACAAAAAGTCATGTGGCTGGCTGCGGAAATCGGTCTCGACGTCGAGCGTGTCGACATCGGCGGCAATTTCGGCGGCAACAAAACGCCGGAATACCTGGCAAAAAACCCCAACGGACTGGTGCCGACACTAGAAGACGGTGATTTCGTGCTTTGGGAATCCCATACCATCTGCCGCTATCTGGCCGAAAAATACGGAACCGCGCCGTGGGCACCGGAAGACGCTACCGGGCGCGCGCTGGCCGGGCAATGGATGGACTGGTACATCACCAAACTGCATGCGCCGATGACCGTGATTTTCTGGGCCCTGATCCGTACCGCACCCGAAGACCGCGACATGGAAGCCGTCACCGCAGCAATCGCCCAAGCAGCCGAATTGTGGACCTTGGTCGACGCGCAATTGGCGGGCGCCGACTTCATGACCGGCAACGCGCCTACCCTGGCCGACATTCCCGTCGGCTGCGCCGTCAGCCGCTGGTACGCCATGGATGTGAAGCGCCCGTCTTTGCCAAACCTGGAAGCCTGGCACGCACGCCTGAAAGACCGCCCCGCCTACCAGGACCATGTAATAATGCCGCTGGTTTGAGGACCGGCCATGAACGAGTCCCCACGTTACCAAGGCTATAATCAGGCTCAGTTGGATGCCCAATACGACAACCGCTCCCGGGTCCCCGGGCACGTCGACATTCACGCCGCCTATGAGGCCCGTGGGGACGCAGCCCTGGCGGATTTTGAAACCCGGCTCGATGTTTCCTATGGCCCCAGCGACGCCGAGACTCTCGACATTTTCCTGCCCCCCGGCCCCGCCCCGGCGGGCGGCGCGCCGGTCAACGTCTTCCTGCACGGCGGCTACTGGTACAGCCGCCACAAGAACGACTTTCGTTTCCTCGCCCGCGGGCTGGTCCCGGCAGGGGCGGTTCTGGTCGTCGTCAATTACGCCCTGGTCCCATCGGTGGACCTGGACGAGTTGATCGGTCAGTGCCGCACCGCCGTCGCCTGGACTTATCAGAACGCCGCCGGTTTCGGCGCCGATCCGGAACGGCTTTTCGTTTCCGGCCATTCCGCCGGCGGCCACTTGGGCGCAATGATGATGGCGACCGACTGGCCAGCCTTTTCCTCTGGTCTGCCCACTGAGATGATCAAGGGAGGCTGCGTACTGAGCGGCATTTACGACTTGGCGCCGATCCCCATGAGCTACATGCAGGACACCCTCGGCTTCACCCCCGATCAGGTGGCGCGCAACAGCCCGCTGTTGCTCAAGCCCGCCACCGAGGCGCCATTGATCGTCGGCGTCGGCGGCGACGAAAGCGAGGAATTCCTCCGCCAGAGCGCGACCTTCGCCGACCAGTGGGCCTCTGCCGGAACCCCGTGCCGGTCGATGGTATTGCCCGGCATCAACCATTTCACCATTCTAGGCGAATTCGCCGACCCGGCGAGTGACATTACACGGGCCGTGCAAACCCAAATGGAGCTTGGCTGACTTGGCCCTTTCAATCGACCTGTTCTGGTCCTTCCGCAGCCCTTATTGCTATTTGGCGCTCGACCGTCTGCTTGCCCTCAACCGGGACTTTGGTGTGGAGATCAACGTCCGCCCAATTTACCCGATTGCCGTGCGCACCCCGAATTTTTTCAAGAACACCAACCCGCTGTACCGCCCCTACCACACCCGTGACAGCCACCGTGTCGCCGAACACTTAGGTATACCGTTCCGCCGCCCGGTCCCCGACCCCATCCCAATGGACATGGAAACCGGCATCCCAGATGCGGAACAGCCCTATATCTACCGTCTTGTACGATTGGGACAGGCGGCGGTGATGGCGGGCAAAGGACTGGAATTTCTCGACCATGTGTCACGCATCCTCTGGGACGGCTCGGTCGATGGCTGGTATGACCCACCGCATCTGGCGGGTGCCATGATGAAGGCCGGGCTGGACCCGGAAAGGCTGGAAGCCAACGTTGCCACGGAGCCCGATAAATTCGACGCCGAAATCGAGAAAAACCAGATCGCCCATACGGCGGCGGGGCACTGGGGCGTGCCATTGATGGTGTTCGACGGCGAGCCCTTCTACGGCCAGGACCGCGTCGAGATGCTGATCTGGCGGATGCGCCAAAAGGGTCTTTAGCCCCCCGCCTTTTCCGCAAGCCCGGCGTTGAAGCGTTCCCAATCGACGATAAAGCGCTGGTGCGTTCCCTCGGAAATTACCTCGACCTCGTCCCTCGCGGTGACGCAGAAACTTACCTTGCGGCCATCGACTTCCGTTACCTCGACGTCTGCCGTGACTTCCATGCCCGGCGGCGTCGCGGCGCGGTGATCGACGTCGATGTGAACGCCAAGGCTACCTTCGCCCTCGTCCATGTGCGGCTTCAATAACTCGAGGCACGCCCACTCGATAAATCCGACCATGAACCCGGTCGCAAACACCTTGGGCATAGCGACGAAATCGGGGGATTCCGGGTACAGGCCGGGCACCGTCTTTGCATCGGTGACGGTGAAGCGGTGGGTGTGGGTAAGGCCGACAACCAGAGACGGTTTCATGGCTGTTCTCCATTGCCTTGGTCATGGTGAGGCAACAGATAGACCATCACATTAGCCACCAGCATGGTCCCCGCCAGGGCATAGAATACCACCGCCAGACCCCAGGTGTCGGCGATCAGCCCACCGGCCAACGGTGCCGCCCCGGACAACAACGACTGCGCGCCGAACATCACACTGGTCGCGGAACCAGCCATATTTGGCGGTGTCAGGTCCATCATCCAGCTATGCACCACGGGCCGGACCGCGAACAGCAGGAACCCCAAGAGCGAAATTCCGGCGATGAACAGGACCTCATTTCCGGCCAGCGTGAGGGCGGCGATAACAACGGTCGATCCCGACAGCCCGGCCAGCACAACCGGGCGCCGACCGACCCGGTCCGACCAGGTGCCGGCGATGGGGCCGGCGATCATGCCGCCGAACTGCATCGCGGCGATGCCGATCCCGACCAGCGTCGGGCCGACCTGCAAAACATTGGCGAGATAGAGTGGAATAAACAGCAACAGGCCGCTTTGCGCCATGGATCGCACTCCGGCCATCAACGCCAGCCCGACGACCCCTCGGTCCTGAAGCAGGGTGGTTATGCCGGTAAAATATTCCCCCAAACTCATGCCCCGTTTGGTGTCGCCGTTTTGGTCGGGCGACTGTAAATCCCGCGATATCAGAACCACCCCGATGACGGTGGCAATCAGAAACACCGGCAGAGCACTGATTTTTGCGGTACTTTGCCACGTCAACCCGACCAGCAGGACGCCCATGGCCAAGGGCGCTACGATGTCGCCGAAACTGGCTCCGAAGGCATGGATCGAAAGCGCATAGCCCCGGTTGTTGGGGTACAGCCGCGACAGGAACGAAATTGCGGGTGGGTGCCACAGATTGTTGGTCGCCCCGATCAGGACCATCATCGCTACCAGGAACGGCATTCCCAACGCCCATCCGAAGGCCATGAACGCCGCAGCACCCAACGACAACGACGCCACCATCAACGCCACCCTGCGCCCCGTCACGTCAACCAACAGGCCGCTGGCGAAATTGGCCGCAAAGGCGCTGAAATGAAAAACGGTAAACAGCGCGCCGATCGCCGTATAGCTCAATTGCAGGTCACGTTGGATAAACGGCAGCAGCACATAGATTGAACCGATGATCCAATGGGTGCCCGCATGGCCGAACCCGACCAAAAAAACGGTTCCCTGGTTTTTCCATTCCAGACCCGTCAGGCGTTCGATAGATGCAATCAAGAGAGTTTCCTAAAAACGTCCAAAGTGGGTTGAATCTAGCCGCCCGCCGGAAGCTGTACAAGAACCCCGCCATAAATCCGGCGCCGATTATCTGTTTGCCTGACAAAACGTAACCAGCAACAATGTGCGCCCTAAGTACTAAAACAACGTAGGCTGCAAAACCCATGCTAGACGTTACAGACCAGCTAATCATCGACAAAAACAACGGCGTCGGGCGCATTACCTTCGACAATCAGCAACGCCGCAACGCGCTGACCTACGAGATGTGGTGCGGACTTCCCATCGTTCTCGATGATTTTGCCAAAGATGACTCTGTTCGGGTGATTGTCCTAGCCGGCGCCGGCGGCAAGGCCTTCTCAGCCGGCGCCGATATCTCGCAGTTTGCCAAAAACCGCTCGGGCGAGGACGCCGTTGCCATCTACAACCAGGCCGTCGCCGAGGCCACCCAGGCGCTGGTCGGCGCCGACAAACCCCTGATCGCCCAAATCGACGGCTTTTGCGTCGGTGGCGGGCTCGGCGTCGCCATGTGCTGCGACCTGCGCATCGCCGCCAGTAATTCGCGCTTCGCCGTTCCGGCGGCGAAACTGGGGCTGGGCTACAAACTGGACGGGCTGAAAATTCTCGTCCAACAGGTCGGCCCCTCGGCGGCCAAAGAAATCTTTTTCACGGCCCGCCAATTCGACGCCGACGAAGCGTTTGCCATGGGCCTGATCAACCGGGTCGTTGCCCCCGGTGATGTCGCAGCCTATGTCGATAATTACGCCAAAACCATCGCCGGTAACGCGCCGTTGACAGTGCTGGCGGCGAAGACGGTTATCGGCGAGATTCTCAAGGACCCGATTGAGCGCGACCTTGATCTGTGCCAAAAGGTCGTCGACGACTGCTTCGCCTCAGAGGACTACAAGGAAGGCCGCCAAGCCTTCATGGAAAAGCGCACGCCTGAGTTCAAGGGGCGCTGAGAGCAGGTTCCTTAAACAGGTCCAGAGCCTCGTTTTTCATCTGTTGCCTGTCAACCAGCACCTGACAAATCGGCCGATAGGCTTGCCAATCTTCGTCCGTTACGCCGTTGGGTTTCACGCAATATTGCAGGAAAACCAAAAATTGTTTAACCCGCTCGGCGTATTCGAGACTCTCGCTTTTACTGATACCGGGTTCCACCGGTTTATACCCTTTAGCAATGAGCTCGTAGTTTGCGGCAACCTGCAAGCCATTGTCCACGATCTGGGAACAGTCAAATGTGATTTGGCTTTCTAGCCAGCCATGAAAGTCATATCCCGACATGATCTCCATCCTCCATCAGATGCTACGCACACAGGACTCCTACAGCCGAGCCCTAGGACAATAAAATAAGGGGCTGACCCAGATAACTCAATTTTGGGGTTATCATGGAGCCTATGCGCAAGTGTCGACTTAGCTACTACAAACAAGATCGCCTGATCGAGCATT
>JABMOG010000119.1 GCA_013204265.1 Rhodospirillales bacterium | reverse complement strand
TATCGGGTGTTCTACCTGCAACCGGGTGTTCATTTCGATGAAATAGAACTCGCCATTTTCGTATAAAAACTCGATCGTTCCGGCATTGCGGTAGTTCAATTCGCTTAGCGCCTTGCAGACCTTGGCGCCAATTTCGTCACGCTGGCTGTCGTTGATTCCGGGTGATCCGGCTTCCTCCAGAATCTTCTGGTTTCTTCGTTGCAGCGAGCAGTCCCGCTCGCCCAAATGGATTACCTTTCCGTTGCCGTCGCCCAAGACCTGTATTTCGATGTGACGCGGTCTCTCGAGATACTTTTCGATATAAACGGTATCATCGCCAAAGGCGGCCTTGGCTTCGCTACGTGCCTGGCGGAGCGAGGTATCCAGTTCATCGGCATCGCGCACGACTTTCATGCCGCGGCCGCCCCCGCCGGCGGATGCCTTTACCAGCACCGGGTAGCCGACTTCCTCGGCGAGCCGCCATGTCTCCGATGAATTCGAGACGGCGCCGTCGGAACCTGGGACCACGGGTATGCCGAGCGACGCCACTTTTGCCTTCGACGCAATTTTGTCGCCCATCAAGGCGATTTGATCCGGGGTAGGACCGATGAACCCGATGCCGTGTTCCTCAACGATCGCGGCGAAATTGGCGTTTTCCGACAAAAATCCATAGCCGGGATGGATGGCATCCGCGTTTGTGATGGTTGCCGCGGTGATGATCGCCGGAATATTGAGATAGGATTCGGTCGCGGACGGTGGGCCTATACAGACGCTTTCGTCGGCGAGACGAACATGCATGGCATCGGCATCGGCGGTTGAATGTACCGCTACCGTACTGATGCCCATCTCGTGACAAGCGCGATGAATTCGAAGCGCTATCTCGCCACGGTTGGCTATTAAAATCTTGTCAAACATGCCAGACCGTTCATTCGAGTATCACAAGGTCCTCGCCGAATTCGACCGGCACTTTATCCGCCACGAGAATGCGCGAGACACGGCCGCCTCGGGGGGCGCGAACCGGATTGAACGTTTTCATCGCCTCGATCAAGAGCAATGTGTCCCCTTCGCTTACCGTATCCCCCGGTTTTATGAAATATGGGCTCCCCGGTTCAGGCGCGAGATAGACCACACCAACCATCGGAGCGGTTACCGCTCCCGGATGATGGCCTGTATCTTGTGACTCTTCTTCTATTACGGCGAGGGCGGCGGCTGGCGCCGGGGCCAGGGCCAATCCTCCGGCTCCGCGCGAGACGCGGATAGTCTGTTCTCCCGCGCGGTATTCGATTTCAGTCAGGCCCATATCGTCCAATAATCCGGCCAGCTTACGGACCAAGGCCTCGTCAACGTCGAATTTCGCCATCAAACTTCCTCTTTTTTACGCAGCAGGCCCGATATCGCTTCGAGGGCAAATTCATATCCAACTGGTCCAAAACCACATATTACGCCGGTGGCGACCGGCGAAACGTATGAATGATGCCGAAAAGTTTCGCGTTGATAAATGTTTGAGATGTGCACTTCCACGACCGGACAATTCACTAATTTCAATGCATCCATTATAGCGACGGAGGTATGGGTGTAGGCAGCCGGGTTAATTATTATGGCGGACCACTCGGATACGGCTTCCTGAATCCAGTTTATGAGTTCGCCCTCGCTATTGGATTGGCGCATGGCAATTTCAAACCCCAGCGCCTTTGCCTTTTGCATGCAACGCTGCTCAATATCGGCCAATGTTTCATGGCCGTAAAGGTCGGGTTCCCGTGTCCCTAATAAATTCAGATTTGGGCCATTTAATATCAGTATTCTCACAGGATCAGCCACAATATCACGCTCTGGACGGACAATTTCTATCGGTAAGGGGTATAACAGCCTTCAGTCATGCGCAATGATCGTTTAACCCATAGCAATTTATTAATTTGCGGTGCCTGCGTCGCCAGAAACCTGCATTTTTCACGCTTCATTAGCAAAACAACAGGAAAATACGGTGCAACGAAATTTGCCATTGAACTTTTGACGCGGTCGAGTGATTCGGTTTGTGCTGATGGCTTAACCAGCTCGGGCAATCTTTATACAGACATGTCACAGGGAAACGTGATCCGGGCCCATGAGTGCGTTTGAAATTCACGTCTGCAATAGCGGAAACTGGAATTGTAGATTCCTGCTTCGATGATCGCGATATCGGCCATTATCGTCATTTAAACAAATTTTAAGCTAATCGTGGAAGGTTTCGGTTACCTTTTCCGGGGCGCCGGGTTTTCTTTGGAACGATATTTATGGAAATAGCACCAGCCGGAACCGAGCAAATACAGTTGGAACAGGAGATGCCGTCAGGAATAGAGCGGCGTCTGGTTTTGCGTCTTCTGGCGCACTGGCGGATACTTTGCGGCGACCGAAAGCTACCCGCGATGTCGGACATTGATCCAACCGCGATCCCCGATATCTGGCCGCACTGCTTTTTGCTTGAGATCGGCCAGGCGGAAGGTGGCCACATTTTCCGGGCTTCGGGTGATCAAATTGACAATCATGCGACGGGTTCCCTGGTGGGGATGCGGGTCGCCGATGCGCCTCCCGACGCGCTTCCCGGCCTGGCTGTTGCCTACATTGAAGAGGTGCTTAAAAAAGGCGTACCGATTTCCCGTGGCGGAGAATTTACCAAACCCAACGGTACGAGAGTTCTATATCGCAGCATCCTCCTTCCGATGGGTGAAAATTACCATACCATCAGCGGTATCCTGGGCGCCGCCAACTGCCGTGAGATTGTTGAGAATTAGAGCCTTGTTAAAGAGCGATATAGAGTAGGTGGCGATGAAAGCCTTCGAAATTCAAACGTATCTGGATGGTAAGTGGAGGATCGATTCTGTTTTCGACGACCGTGAACTGGCATTGTTCGAAGCAAGACGCGTGGATCAGGGCAGCCGGTACTCAGGCGTTCGTGTCATCGAGGAAAACTACGACGAATCGAGCGACCTGACGACGACAAGGACCATTTTCCGAGGCAGCAATCTGGCTCGCCGGCAAAAAGCCCAAAAGGGCGCGCAGGCTATCAAGGCGCACGGTTCTGCAAGCCGGGGCGCCGGCTCTCGTGAAAGGCAGAAAAAGAGACGTCCCAGGCAAAACCAAAAATCGTCGAACTATTTTATTCCGGTTCTTATTTTGAGCGTTCTCGTCGTGGCGGGCTTGGCGGCGCTCTATGGCCTTCAGGCGCTTTCACAACTCCGCTGAACTACTACAGCCGAAGCCATTTTACGG